>CAYHRT010000008.1:2715-35111 GCA_964359085.1 uncultured Bdellovibrio sp.
CCGGTATGCGAAAGATAAATTGAGCACCTCCACCGGGGCGATTTTTGGCCACGACATGACCGCCGGCCTGAAGAACGGCTTCACGGACCGCTGCCAAACCACTCCCTCTGCCTGAAAATTCACTGACTTCTTTTCGTGTCGATTTCCCTTCAGTAAAACATTGTTCAGTATCATATCCGTGGGGAAATCCTTGACCATCATCATTGATTTGAAAGATAAGATCCTGGCCTTCTTGTTCGAGTGAGATGCTTATTTGCCCTTTCTTGTCTTTGCCTTTTTCCATTCTTTTTTCAGGCGATTCGATGCCATGATCCAAACAGTTTCTAAAAATATGAATCAACGAGTAAAAAAAACTGTTTAAGGCATCACTAACATAAAAGCGAATACCATGATCAATAACTTTTAATGGGTGTACTTGCTTGCCCATTTTTTCTGCTATGCTAAACAAACTTTTGGCATAAAGTGAGGTTACCTGAGTCAGATCTTTTTTAAGAGAATATTGGTTGATACCGTCCATTACTCTCTGGGCATCTTCAGCGCTAATGTAATGAAGCAAGAGATCTTTTAAGTTCTTTTTTCCTATCTTCAGTTCTGCCAGTTCTTCTTTTTCTTGGCCAATACCACCGAGCAACTCTTCCAACTCATGAGTTTTTTCTTCAAAAAGCGCTTCAATTTTTTCTAATTGCCGAGTTATCTCTGAGGCAGGCATGGCGGCAGCATAAATTTGATCTTCAAGGTGATGCAGATTTTGAGAAACCTGAGCAAAGCAGATCATGCCGGCAAGGCCTTTTAGCGTATGGATATCTCTTTTAATTTTCGATACATCTTTGGGAGCATTCTCTTTGGCAGATGAAAACAAACGTCGCATTTCATCAAGTGAATTTGCGTACAAAATTCGATCTTTGAGCATCAAGCTGGCGGCCCGGACCAAATTATTTTTTTCCTCGATTTCTTTTTGTTTCAACCATTCTTGCGTTCTATCAGTGGCAACCAAAAAGGCCCTTTTGCCATCTTGTCCTTCTTCCATTTTGTGAAATTCAAGATCGATATAGCGTGGGACTTCCTCATCGACAATATTTTTTGGTGCTAACTCGACAGCGTGCTCGAAGGGCAAGATCCCTTCAAATAAAAAGGCCAACCAATTTGAAAATTCTTGCTTGGCACCCTCCTGCTTGAAATTCATAAGCTCGCCCAAAACACGTCCAGATGGCGAAACGCCGAAGATCTCTTCGCAGACTTTGGTGTAAAGTGGGTAGCACAATCCTTTTTCATTAAAAGCAACCAGCCCTTGCCCAAGTCCTTCGATCATGGCATTGAGAAAGGAATTGGCTTCTCGCAGCTCACTGGTTCTTTTTTGGACAGTGTCCTCTAGTTTGATATTATATTCTTCAAGTCGAGACCTGGCTTCTTTCAGTTGCTCAATCATTATTTTATTGTCTTCTAATTTCTTGCGGTACTTCTCATGCAGCTTCAACTCCAAGGTCATATCTCTCATGTAGACAAGCCACTGATCTTTGCCTCCCCATGCAACCTCTCCCAAATTGCAAATGGAAACCAGTGCTGTATTCTCTTGCCCTTGTTGATCTTTAAATTGCAGCTCCTGATTGATCATGGGCGCTTGTGTTAGACGCCCTTCGGGCATGAGACAAAAGGATGGATCTTTAAATAAAAAGAAATCATATAACTTGCCCCGGCATAACCTTCCTGGCCCAACTTGCGCCATCATCGCCAAGCCGGGATTGCAATAGATTACCTTCTTGTGCTCATCGCAGATGGCCACCCCATCGAAGATGAGATCGAGCAGCGAAAATTGTGAGAGCTTTGCGACCATACCAGTGATCCTTTACCCCTGTGTCTCCCCTCGTCGCTGGCCTATTCGTGTCAAGTATTCGAGAGCGCCAAGATTGCGGGACACAAGTGCATTTAAAGAATATACTTATTTTAGGGCGTTGGTATGAAAAGAGACAAGTAGTATGCTCAAAAAAGTAGTGATCTTAGCATCTCCTGCGCTGTCTCCTGCGGCGTCTCCTGCGGAATCTCGTGCCTATAAATATGCCAGAGCTATCATGTTAGCGCTGGAGCTTTTCTATGACTGCAAGATCTTCGGCCCTACTCTGGATATTATGGGAAATCAATCGTCGGATGGGCCGATTACAGGGGATATTTTCCTATTTTTTGAGGACAACCAGGAACAAGAAAATAAAATACAAACCTCTCTGCTTCAAACCAATCCTCAGGCAAGGTTTGTCTCACGAAAGGAACTTGTCCTCACCAATTTCTCCGCTTCCATCATGACCAGTCTTGCCAATCTCATTGGCCTTAACCCCATAGTTCCAGAAGCTACCATGATCCCCATACCTATCCAAACACTCTTGTGCATCCCTGATGGCCCTGTCGATTTGTATATTAAAATTGGCAGTGGCCCCGATCCAAAATTTATCAAACGCTACAGTTATATGCTCCCAGGAACTTATGGCGAGGTTACTCAGTATTTTAAAAAGGGATTGCAAGAGTTCTACATTACCGCCGATCAAATTAATAAACTCTACGACTATGTTGAGCAGAAAATACTTTCGCAACTTAATCTGAGTGATGCATATGACAATCTCAGCAAGACGACCCTTTTGGATGGGAGCATGAGTTATATTTCATCCTCTTTGGCCCAGCTTCGTTTGAGCGAAAATGTAATGAAGACGGCAGAAAAACTTATAGAGAACATGGAGGGATGGGAATCAAAGCATAATACTTTGGAAGATATGATCCAAGAGCTCTTAAAAGATAAGGCCTCCTACCGCTTCACTCATTCCGTTTTATTGATGCGCACCTGTTTTCACATTAATAAACAAATCAACTCCAATGCAGATTTTCAAAAACCGACTTTAGTATTCTCGACTCTTTTGCACGACATTTTGCTACCGCATGATCATCTGGCAAAAATACATTCGGCCAAGGAAGTTGATCTCTTCTGTAAGGATAATCATGAGCGATCTCTCGTGCAAAAGCATGCCAAGCTTATCGGGGAGTTGTCTCACCTTTTTCCCGGTTGCCCTTCGGTCTGTTCTCAAATCCTCACTCAGCATCATGGCTCCCTGTCGGGAATTGATTTTTCTGAAGATCTATCCACAAAGCTCCATCCCACTGCCATGATGTTAATGGTGGCGGAGGAATATATCAGAATCCGATTGGATAACCGCAAACTTAAAAACGCCGAAATGCTCATGATCTTAAAAACAAAAATGTCAAAAAATTCTCAAAAACATTTTATTGAGTGTCTAAAAGATTTCCCCTAATTGGAGTTACGTTTTTTTAGAGCGAAAACAACTCGGCTCAGGAGTTGTTCGGCTTCGAAAGGTTTTATCAAATAATTATCGGCGCCTGTTCTTATGGCCACAATGATTTTGTCTTTTTCATTTACGGTGGTAGTCATGATGAAGGGAATTCGTTTGAAGCGGGAGAAGTCGGATCGAATCCATTGTAGAAAATCCAGGCCTGTCCCACCAGGCATTTCCCAATCACTAATAATGAACTCAATAGGCTGATCTTTGAGAATGCCATCTGAGAGAAGTCTTTTGGCTTCAGTAATATTTGCGGCCTGCATGGGAGGCTTAGTAACGCCGGCATCCTTTAGAATTCCTACAATGAGTTGACGGATGGCCTCGGCATCATCGACCAGTAAAAATTGTAAATTGGGAAGAACTTCTTTCATCTTCAGTAAGATTATAAGGTGTATTGAGCTAAAAGGACAACTAGGGATTTTAGAAAGCTATCGCAGGTTCAAATCCATACCAATTCCCGTATAAAGGCGTAGCTCCGAAATCTGAAGATAATCCCCTTCATATTTTGACGACTCATTGGAATATAGCCCACCTATAAAAAATGAATAGCGTGTTTTCTGCCAGATCGCTTTTTGATCCAATGAGACATGTGTGAAATCTTGAAATCCTGCGGCTTCAATGGCCGTCACTGTCTTCCATGAAGCTGCCATAGTATAGAGAAGCTGGCCTCTGATATGAAAAGCAAGTGTTGAAAATGGGGTAGTAGCAGTACTGGAACCGCTTGGTTTAAAGGCCGTTCGGCTGGCAAACAGTGGGCCGCCACCGATGGCCAATTTTGAGGAACTTGAAAGACTGATAAATTTTCCTGAACTGATCTTATAGGTGGATAGCTCAAGCTTCTGTCCTGATGGCAAAACTGCACTAGCGCGCCAAATGGAACTCTCAAGAAACCAATCATGGACGAGGTTTCCAAAAAGGGCCACTTCCATGTCTAACATTCGGTAATAACCATCAGAGGTGGCATTGACCCTACCACTTTGATTAAAATCCAAGTTGTTGATCCCAATTTGAAACATGACCTGTTGTGGGATCAAATGCCCTAACTTCATTTCTTGCCAAAAACCCGGAGTGCTTTTAATTTCGGGGGTCTTCTCACTTGCTATGGTCTCATTTGTTTTGGAACTAACGCTGATCAAACTCTCTGTTTTTTGGGGAGTACTTTCTTTGACGACGGCGACTTTGATGCTGGGGCGGGGGCGTGTGGGGAGAGGTGGAGGCGAGATGATAACTTTAGTTGAAGAGGACCATTTCCCCAGTTGGCTCCAAGCATCCTTGGCCGCTACCCTCATCCAAAAGGTGCCTTTTCCCAATTTGACCGGCCACTTGAAACTATTCTCGGAAAGTTCTTGCTTCCAGAGAATCGATTTGAAATTTGACGAGGAGGAAATTTCCACCACATAGGCAATGGCAGAGTTGATCGGTTTCCACTCAATGACTTTTTGCTCCTTTGTCTGAGGCTCACTTTGGGGAGTACGACCGCCGGTTTCTTGTTTCTCAGAAGGAAAAGACAGTTTATTTGGTAGAGTTGGAGCTGATAGAGCGGGCGGAGGTTCAACTGAAAAGATATTTGATGAGGTCCACCTGCCCTTATCGGGAGCGAGGGCCCTGACTTGCCAGGAATATTCGCCCCGTTCCCAGTCTGAGATAGTGAGAGATCTTTCCGAAGTTGTTAAGATCAACGCTTCACCATTTGGTCTTAGGAGACGGAATTCATATTTGAGTGCGCTCTCAGATGTGGTCACTGACTCCCAGGTGAAGGTAATGGGACTATTTGGCTTGGTGAGAGTGAGGGTTGCCTGCTCTATGGGTAGTCGGGTAATTAAGGTCGGGCCAAGCTTAGAAGCCAGAGTAAAACTCTTTTCTTGGGTTTCCTGCCAATGGCCGAGATGATTCAAGTAGCGAAGTTTCCAATTATATCGTCCCGGTGCAAGCGCTATTGCTTGTCCGATAGAAAAAGTCTGTAGTTTTTTTTCTTGTCCTTGGCCGATGACAATTTCTACCTGTTTACTATCTTCAGGATTGACCAAGGGAACGATAGCATTTTCAGATAATGTTGCAATGGTTTGATCTTCTGGCCATAAGGCTTCGGGTGCCTTGAATTCCTTTACGAAAAAGCTACTGGGAGGTGATGTAAGGCCTTGGGCGGAAGTTACTTTCCACATCCAATGGCCTGGCGAAAGGAAATCTTGAGAGATCTCCGGTGTTTGAGAAGAGAGATTGATTGTTTCAATCGGCTTGCCCTCGAATAAGCGGATCATCTCAATCTGATATGGAGGATGCTGATCCTGCCATCTGAGCGTCAATTTTTCAGTATCTTGTTGTCTTTGTTGTCTCAACAAGGTCTCACCCAGCATGGGTGACAAGGGAATAGGTGGAGAAATAATGATGATTTCTTCTGTTCTCTCTTTAACCTCTGCGCTCTGGCCGGTGGTAATAGTTTTACTTGTCTTTTCGTCAGAAATTTTTGCCGTGCCACTTTCAAGCATGATTTTTAACTGATCATCCTGGGCCGTGATAAGCAACTTGGCACCATCGATCCTATCTGTTTCAATGGTTCTGCTCTTGTCTCCCTTGGTGATGAGATGAAGATTTCCTTTGAGATTCACTCCCATTTCTCCCTTGATGAAAAACAGGCCGAGAAGGCCTTCATTTTTTTCTCGCATGAGTTCAATAAGGGTTGACGGGCCTAAAGTTATTTCACTGTCATCAACAAATTTTAGGACGGACGTGCCATCTTCCCCGGTGAAAAGTCTGTCGCCATAAAAAAGCGATAGGCCATCTTGAGATGGACGCCATGCCATTTGTTGATCACGACGAATTTTTAAGGAGGTGGTTGGGATGTGGGTATGGCCAACCAGAATCTGCTCCTTCTGAGGGAGAAACGAGTCAACATTCAAGCGCATGGCCATCACGATGCAAATAGCGGCCAGAATAAGGCCGGCCAGACTAAATATATTTTCCCAATTTTTGTTCACATGACTTTGCTGTAAAATAAGTAATAAGTTATTATAATACCATCATCGGTCGGGTGCCCAGTCAGATTCTAAAGAGAGGAAAAGATGTCCATAGAAGAGACGCAAACATTTCGTCGCATATCTTTTCCCCTCAGACTCAAGATTGCCAGTGTGGTTATCCTCTTACTCATTCCTGCCATCTCGGGGTGTCTAATATTTTCTGTCCAGATTTTTAAATCTGATAAGGAAGCCTACATCTTTGAATCGGGTGTCAACCAGTGTGAGATGTTGGCCAATCGAACGACAGGTTTTTTTCAAGGGGCCATGAGTTGGGCGACCACTATTTCGGCCTTGTCGTTAGGCGAGCATAAGGGAGCGGCACTTCGCGCCGTCGAATCAAATGAATCACTCCTATCCATCGAAATTTTTGGCAAGAAAGGTAAGCGATGGGAAATGACAAAAGAACGTGAGCTTGGCAAGTTTGACCTGAATGTGGCTGAATTGCAAAAGATGGCGGCCAGCGTTCGACTTTCCAATTCCCAATTGAAAGCAATGAAGGCGGTCATCCAGGCCATCGCCATCCAACAAGAACGCCCCCGACTTGTCTATCTGGGACTCTATGATGATGCCAACGATGAATCGATTCATATGATTCTTGATCCGGCCGAGATTTTTGGGGCCTTTTCTGCCGTCAAATCTTTTTCTAACTGGCTTGTAACTAAAGAAGGAGTGGTTTTTGCGGGCCCGTCACAGGGCGGTACATCCTCCCCGGGAGGTTTTGTGAAGGAGGCAGTTAAGCAAATTCAGAAGGGGGCAAAAATTAGAACCGATATCGGGGGAGATATGCTATCCTCTTGGGTGGCCCTGCCTCTTTTCTCATTGGTTGTTGTCTCAGAAACACCCGCGTCGTTGGCCTTTAAAGCGATCGATCATTTAGTGCTCAGAATAGGCCTGTTTGGCATTGGGCTTATCCTGCTCGGGATGGTTGTCGCTGTTTTAGGTGCTCGAACAGTCTCGGAACCAGTGGCGAAGCTTTTCGCTGGGACATCCAAAATATCGCAAGGGGACTTCTCAGTCAAACTCGAGGTTGACTCGAAGGATGAAATTGGTATTTTGAGTGATTCGTTTAATTATATGGCAGGGAAAATAGTCTTCTACATGCAGGAAATCAAAGAAAAGACCCGTATGGAAAACGAATTGGCCGTAGCACAAATTGTGCAGCAGAGCTTTTTTCCCAAGGCAGATAAAGCACCTGCCGGAATTAAGATCTCTGGCCATCATGAAAGTGCCAGTGAATGCGGGGGCGACTGGTGGACGGTGATGGAGTGGGGTGACAAGGTGGCCCTTTGTGTTGGGGATGCCACTGGCCATGGTGTTCCTCCGGCGCTCGTCACCGCAGTTTCATTTTCCTGCCTTAATGTTCTTAAGGGCCTTGGTGATCAAGACGAAGGGAAAATGCTTCCCTCGCCTAAATTTGTATTAGAGCGTCTGAACGATTCAATCGCCACAATGGGCGGAAGTATTCTGATGACTTTTTTTATGGCCGTTTACGATCCCAAGACAGGAATCATTACTTACTCGAATGCTTCTCACAATCCTCCCTACCTTGTTCGCCCGTCGGGAAGCATGGGGACGCCTTCAAAAGGAGATGTCATGTTGTTGGCAGGAGAACAAGGACCTCGTTTAGGAGAACAGGCCAATATTGGTTATCACGAACATCAAATGGCCCTAAAAGAAGATGACCTTTTGGTCTTTTTGACAGATGGTATTTTAGAGGCCCGCTCTAGTAACGGAAGGGAATACGGTGAACGCCGTCTACTAAAAGAAGTTCTTCGTAATTACGCTGAAGACCCAAAAAATGCCATCAGGCGAATTTTGGATGATGTCCAAACATTTCTGGCGGGGGCAAAATTTGATGACGACATCACTTTGGTGTTGGCCAAAATTACTGACCAGAGAGTTGGGAAAGAAACCTGAAATAGCTCTCTTCCAAGGCGTCAAATTCCAGTTCCTGACCATGTTCCCCTTTTTTTGAAGGTGCCTTTCCGTGCTTCACTTCGTCCAGCGTGAGAAGGATTTTGACTTCTTTGTCGGCCTCTTCATCGAAATAGGGAGCGAAAAATGTTTCGATGGTGGCATTGGAGCATAGAATCCCTTTGACCATTCCCATTTGATAAATAACCATTTGCGGACAATTTCTATACACAACTTGGCATGCCGTTCCAAGGGCACTTAGAAATTTGATCCATTCTCGAATGCCGCAAGAGTTAAGGACAGTGACATCTTCTAAATCTAAAATATATTTATTCGCAGGAGATTTGAGAATTTCATCATAAACGAAATCTTCATCAATTGGGCCCGAAATTTTGACATACAGCTCACGATCTTTTTTGCTTAGGTCTATTTTAGTTTGTCCCATAGCCCCCCCCAGAGACATTCCTCTCTAAAATGAAAGTTACAAGTTCGCAGAAAATACTCCTTCTCCCGCTGAGCAGATTCAAAAAAAATTGTTACCGCAGTAGTCATTCCTCGTGATACTTCAATAATCATAGAAGTTGAATTGGCGTAGGTAAAATAGAGTCCCAGTCCCGAACCAGAGCCGGGTGAAGTTAACGCTTGCCCCGACTGCTGTGCTCGGCAAATACATTCAATCGTATGACGATGGGAGAGACCTCCCAATGGGTCTGTGACTCGCAACCAGATACCGCGACGTTCTTTTATGATGAGAGTAGAGACATGGGACGCACGGGGCATAGGAGAATCGGAATGCTGTTCACCTTGCCCTTTCAGACCATGCTTCATGGCGTTTGTGAGTATTTCATCAAAAACCAGAGAGAAGACGTTATGCCAGGATAAAAAACCATGGGGTAGATAGCCATCCCAGTTTTGGTCGCGAAGTGCCTGAACTTCTTCCCATTGTTTAAAGCGAAATTTTAAAATGACTTTACAATCTTGCGGAACAAGGTAATCGCTATTCAAGGCAATTTTGGCCTGAAGGTCAAGGTCGCTCTTGATGTTGATGAGTGAAATTGGAAATAAGCTTTTCATCGCCTGAATCTGGAGTGATTGATCCGGGCCGCACACTACAATTTTGGGGATGTTGGCGAACATTTTTTCGGCCTGCAACAGATTATTTTGATCGGATATGAAAAGAAAGACCGGCCTGGTGCCTGGGCCTTGTGCCTCGAATGGCAAAAACTTGATTGGGGGTGAGTGACTGGAATCTTTGGAAAGAGAAGAACTAAAACACTCAAAAAGTTTTCGGTCTCCCCACCAGGCAATTGTGTCTAAAGCTGTCATCATTTTGTAATCTTGTATGAGCTATCGGCGATTTTGCATCGGGGCTTTAATAAGAAACTATAGACTAGCTAAGAGCGTGACTGCTTGAGTGATTTCCTCTTCATTGTTGTAGAGATGGGGCGAAATTCTTAAATGCCAGATCCCCTTAATTTTTGTCGAGGCCACTTGCAGATTATGTTCTTTATAGAGTCGATGCATAAGAAAATACCCTTCTTGTTCCAGCCGCTCGGGCAAGGCAAAGGTAATGAGTGGACCTCGCATGTCCTTATCTTTGGGATAGAGGGATCTTAATTGGGTCTGCTGATTCATCAATTGTTCTGTGAATGTGGTTAATTTTACAATTTTCCTTCTCAGTAGCTCTTCACCATGTTCATTCCAAAAATTAAAAAGATCTTTTAGTCCGAGAAATTGACAAAAATTTTGAGTTCCTTGAAGCATCATTTTGCCGGCAAATCTTGAACCGCCTCCGAAAGTATCGAAAGGCGAAATCGTATCAAAGGTTGTCCATCCGGCCATAAGAGGCGTAAGAGAGGCATGATGCTTTTGGTTGGCCCAGCCAAAGGCCGTTCCTTTGGGACCCATCATCCATTTATGAAAATTGCCGGCAAAAAAATCGACATTTCTTAAGACATTAAAATCAACCTTGATGGCCCCTGGTGAATGGGCACCATCGACAACCAAAATAATTCCTTGTGCGGAAGTTATTTCTGAAATTTCTTGAATAGGAACTACCACGCCGGAACCTGTAAAAATATGACTGATAACGAGCATTTTGGTTTTTGCTGAGATGGCATTTTTTAACAAATCAAGGATTTCATTTTTTTCCAGATCTTTTTTGACCGGAATGTCGACGACCTTGATTGTGAACTGATCTTGTTCTGCTCTAAAACGCACGCAGTTTAAAATGGCTTGATATTCTAGGTTTGTGACGAGGATTTCGCTTTCGGGGGGCAGTGGTGAACCTATAATAAATTGATTCATAACTTCGGTAACATTATTTCTCAAAAATAATTCATCGGGATTACAATTGAAAAAGCCAGCAATCTGTTTCTGCACGTCCCACATCAGTTGATAGGAAGTAACAAAGCCTGTTGTGGGATTTAATTCATATTGGTGTTTATAATTTTCGATGGACTTTAAAACCGGGATGGGCGTTTTTGATTCTGTGCCGGAATTCAAATAAATCTCTCTTGGATTATTGAGAAAGAGATTTCTCATAAATTAACCGGAGCATCAACATCAAAGGAAAACATTCTGCGTGGATTGATCAATCGTACAAAGGTTACCTTTTTGGTATTGGAGAGATGAGTTTGACTATCACCAAAGCCATTGGTGGAAGGTTGGCTTGACCAGTAGATCAAGTTTTTTTCACCTTTTTCGTCCACCTCCCATCCAAGAAAAATAACGGCGTGCCCACGATTATTTTTCCAAACGATATTGACGAAGTCACCGGGTCGAGCGCTATTAGGAGCGATCACTTTACCCATGTCGGTGTATTGGATTAGTGCGTAGCTATGCCCTGCCAGGTCGGCATTCCAGCGTCCCCAAAATTTCACATGATCTTCGCGTCGACCACCATCCAACTCTTGCATGCGAAAAGCTTCAAAGCGATCTTGTGAAAGCATGAGACGCTCTTCAGGCGTTATAATACTATTTAAGGCCTCAATAAAGGCAGCATAGGTTGCACCTGTACAGTAGCTTGACTGTCGGGGAGGCGAGAGAAGGGGTTTATCAAAAAGGTTGAGAATATGGCCAACAGGTGATTCCGGCGGATTGGCATCTTTGCCGATGAAATAACGGCCGCCATCCATGGCGGTACTTTGAACTAAATCAATGGCCTTTAAAATGAGATAATTGTATCCCGTGATGTCTCTTCCAAAAATTTCCGCGTGCTGCAGATGATGAGGCGATGGTGGGAGATAATGTTGTGAGAGCAAATACCATGCGCCGTTATCGCGAGTAGGGGTGTCATAGACATTGATGAACGCTGATTGGCAGGTGATTGATACAAAAAAAGTCAGGGAAATGAGGATTATTGATTTCATGGCGATACTCTCGTAGTTGAGTTTTATGTTTTCGTTACGCCCAAAATCATAATATGAGTTTTGTCAGGCGTCCTGAAATAAGTGGTGACAGTTAAGTATTTTGCCCTTTGACTAAACTTTACGTTTACGTTAACATTGACTCCAAATGGATATAGTAAAATCAAGTAATTACAGTATCTCGCAACTGGCGAGTGAGTTTGCCTTAAGCACTCGCACGATTCGTTTTTATGAAGAAAAAGGCCTGTTAAAACCAGAGCGAGGATCGGGAGGTCAGCGCTCTTTTAGTCGGCGTGACCGGGCAAGGTTGAAGCTCATCTTGCGCGGAAAACGCTTTGGCATGACACTCGATCAAATTGTTAGCATTATTGGTCGTGCCGATGTTGTGATGAACGAGAAAGAGCAGATTAAGCAGGCCATTTTGTATGGCCGCCAGTACTTGGAGAAAATTCAAAAGGAAAGGAAAGAACTTGAGGCCATGGAACAAGAGATGATCGAACATGGAAAAAAATGTTTAGAGCGCCTTCGGGAATTGGGATGCTCTCAGACCGAGGTAGATGCGGACAAGGAGGTGGCAGGTGCAAGAGTTTGATGTGCTCAGGACATCGTTGTCAGCACAAAACCCGCGAGTTTTAGAGAACTATCAACAGATGCAAGATTTATGTACAGAGTTAAAAGCGCGTCTGCATTTAAGTGTGCAACAGGGACAGCAGAAATATATTGAACGCCATCATAGTCGGGGCAAGATGTTGGCGCGGGATCGCATTGAACTTTTACTCGATCTTGATTCTCCCTTTTTAGAGCTGATGCCCCTGGCCGGTTGGGAGCAGGAGGACATGACTCTCGGTGGCTCGGTGGTGGCCGGTATCGGAATTGTGAGTGGCGTGTTGTGTCTGATTAACGCCAATGTTCCGACAGAGAAAGGCGGCGCTTTAAATGAAGTGAGCTTGCAGAAGGCCACTCGCTTGGATGAAATCGCCTTGGAAAATAAATTGCCGGTGATTTACCTTACGGAATCCGCTGGGGCAGATCTCCCTCAACAGGCCAAAATCTTTAACTATGGGGGCAAGGCCTTTCGCGAAATTACACGGCGTTCAGGCCTAGGGCTGCCCAGTATCTCAGTGGTGTTTGGTTCGAGTACTGCCGGTGGCGCTTATGTTCCCGGTATGTGCGATTACATTATCATGGTTCAAAAACAGGCCAAGACTTATTTGGCCGGCCCTCCCTTGGTCAAAATGGCCATCAATGAAGACAGCGATGACGAATCGTTGGGAGGCGCTGATATGCACAGTCGTCAATCTGGACTGTGTGACTTCTTAGCGGAAGATGAGTCACAGGCGATAAAAAAAGTTCGTCAGATCGTGGCAAGTTTAAATTGGCCGGTGTCAAAAGTGTCGAGCGCTCCCTGTGAACCACTCTATTCGGCAGAGGATTTATTAAAGATTGTTTCCGTCGATGTTCGTAAGCCTTTTGACATGCGCGAAGTCATTGCTCGCCTCGTCGATGGCTCACGCTTTTTAGAATTTAAACCGCTGTATGGTGAAACCTTGGTGACCGGTTTTGCCCATCTGCATGGGCAGATGGTGGGGATTTTGGCCAATAATGGCGTACTCTTTTCCGCCTCCGCCAATAAGGGAGCGCAGTTTATTCAACTCCTGAACAAGCGTCGCATTCCCCTGCTCTTTTTTCAAAATATCACCGGTTTTATGGTGGGGAAAAAAGCGGAAGAAGAAGGCATCATCAAGAATGGTGCAAAATTAATTAATGCCGTCTCGAACTGTACGGTACCCGCCATCACCGTTGTCATGGGCGCTTCTTATGGCGCTGGGAACTACGGCATGTGCGGTCGCGCCTATTCCCCCCGTTTTCTCTTCTCATGGCCAAATTCCAAATTGGCGGTCATGGGGGAAGAGCAATTAGTGGGAGTGATGGAAATTGTGCAAAAGCAGAAAGCGGAAAAAGGTGGCTTCTTCGCTGGCAAGATTTTAGATGCTGCCAAGATGAAAATTGCCAAAGAAACTTTGCGAACGCGGATTGCCCATGAATCTGGGGCCTATTATTCTACCAGTCGGGTTTGGGACGATGGCATCATTGATCCGCGTGAAACGCGCTCGGTGCTGGGTGTCTGTTTGGCGGCGATCGCGCAAGGCCTGACAGATTTAGAATCTGGGTTCGGTGTATTTAGGATGTAGGAGTTGCCTGTGGAGCAAAAATATTTCAAAAAAGTGTGTATCGCCAATCGCGGCGAGATCGCTTGTCGGGTGATTCGCGCTTGTCATAAATTGGGCATTCAAACGCTGGTTCTCTATTCCGACCCCGATCAGAAAAGCTTGGCGGTTAAGCTCTCCGATCAGGCCGTGGCCATAGGTGGAACCACCGCTTTAGAGTCCTATCTCAACATCGAAAAAGTGGTGAGTGCCGCCAAAAAACATGGGGCGGATGCGCTCCATCCCGGATATGGTTTTTTATCCGAGAATTCCGATCTTGCGCTGGCCTGTGAGAAGGCCGGGATTTGTTTTATTGGGCCGACTCCTTCGGCCATGGATAAGATGGGGATGAAAAATGTGGCGCGCGATCTCGTGAAGTCGCTCGGTCTCCCCATCGTGCCTGGTTATAATGGTGACGATCAGTCGCTGGGCCGTTTAGAAAAAGAGGCCCTGATTATTGGTTACCCAATTTTGATCAAGGCCGCTGCGGGCGGGGGTGGCAAGGGCATGCAAATTGTGGAGTCGGGAAAAGGTTTATCCCAGGCGATTGAAGCGGCCAAACGCAATGCCAAGAGTGCCTTTGGAGATGACACCATTCTTATCGAAAAATATTTTCCTATTATTAAGCATATCGAAATTCAAGTCTTGGCCGATCACGCCGGACATACCATTCACCTCTTTGAGCGCGAGTGTTCGGTGCAAAGGCGCCATCAAAAAATTATTGAGGAAACACCCTCTCCCAGCATCACTCCAGAGTTGCGTGAAAAGATGGGGCAAGCGGCGGTGACCATTGCTCGTTCAGTGCAGTATCTCGGCGCGGGAACCGTGGAGTTTATTGTTGACCCTGTGACCTCGAATTTTTATTTTTTGGAGATGAATACGCGCATTCAAGTGGAGCATCCGATTACGGAAGAAGTCACGGGAGTTGACTTGCTTGAATGGCAACTTCGCATTGCTCAGGGTGAGACGCTTACCTTGCAGCAAAATAATCTCAAACAAAATGGTCATGCCATTGAATGTCGGTTGTACGCCGAAGATTGGCGTCATGATTTTCTACCCATGAGTGGAAAAATTTTGCGCTGGCGCGAAGTGCAAGGAGAGGGAATTCGTATTGATCACGGACTTGAAGATGGCACCGAGATAGGCATTTTTTATGACCCCATGTTGGCCAAAGTTGTTGCTCATGCCAATTCCAGACAAGAGTCAATTCGCAAGATGCAATGGCTCTTGTCGCGCTTGGAGCTGTTAGGTCTCACCACCAATCAGGCCCTACTTTCAAAAATTTTGGAACATCCCCATTTTATCCAAGGAAGTTATGGCACCAATTTTCTTTCGCTCTACGGAGAGCAGCTCAAACGGCCAGGCCCGGTGGAAATGCTCCACGAAGTAGTTTGTGCCGTCTGGTTAAAAGAATGGTACCTGCGCAAGCAGGCGCAGAAAATTCTTCCCGGGTTTCCCACCGGCTGGCGCAATAATTTTTATCGTCCCGCTCGAATCGAATATGAATGTGAGGGACAGAAGTTTGCCCTTCAGTATCGGCAAAGGGAAAATCACTTTGAAGTGCAAATTAACGACGGAGCGCCAGGGCAAGTTGTTTTCTTGGCGTGCTTAGAAGGTGATGACCAGAGCGTAAGCTTTAAGTTCTTTGATCGGCAGCTATGTATGACCGTGGTCAACTCTTGGGTACATCATGCCTCATTGGGACCTATCGAGGTACAGCAGGTGCCACGTTTCAAGCAACCCGCTGTCGCCGGGATGGCGAATCGCTATCTGTCCTCCATGCCGGGTAAGATCGTCAAAGTTTTTGTGCGCCAGGGTGACAAAGTCAAAGTAGGCGATGAGTTGGTGATTATTGAGTCCATGAAAATGGAAAATAGTGTTGCCGCTCACAAGACTGGCGTAGTGAAAGATGTTTTTGTATCGAGTGGACAAATGGTAGAAAAAAATGAACAACTCATTCAACTAGAAGGGGAGGAATAAATGGTACCATTTCAAGAAGAACATAAGATTTTTAAAAAATCGGTGAGTTCCTTTGTGGAAAAAGAACTTCGCCCCCATGTCGAAGAGTGGGAGGCCCAAGGGTTTACACCCCGTTCTATCTGGAAGAGATGCGGAGAACTGGGATTTTTAGGCGTAACCTATTCCTCTGATTATGGAGGCGCCAATGCCGATCACACCTACAGCTACATTTTAAATCTTGAACTGGGTAAATGTGGTTCTCCTGGTGTGGCCTTAGGCCTTTCTGTTCAATGTGATATGGCCACTCCGGCCTTGGCCAAACATGGCAGTGAATTTTTAAAGAAAACCTATTTGGTCCCTGCTATTGCAGGCGACATGATCTGCTCCATTGCTGTGACTGAGCCAGGCCATGGTTCTGATGTTGCGGCGATTGACACCAAAGCGGTCAAAGATGGCAATGACTATGTGATCAATGGCCGAAAGATGTTTATTACCAATGGCACGCAGGCCGATTTTTTAACCGTCCTTGTACGAACGACTCCGGGCACTGGCTATCAGGGAATGTCGCTTATTATCGTCCCGACTAAAACCCCAGGGGTTTCCACCGGCAAGCGTTTGAAAAAAACCTGTTTTCCTTCATCAGATACTGCCGAAATTATTTTGGACAATGTCCGTGTTTCTAAAGACCATTTGATCGGTCAGGAAGGCAAAGGTTTTATCTATCAGATGGAGCAATTCCAGTTTGAACGTCTGGCCGCCGTGGCCTTGGCGATTGGTGGACTGAAGCGGGGTTATGATTTGACCAAAAAATATATTTTCGAGCGTCAGGCTTTTGGACAATTTCTTTATAAACACCAAGTAACTCGGCACAAAATGGCGCAAATGATCTCTGAAATTACCCTGCTTGAAACTATGAGTTTTAAATGCATTCAGATGGCCAACGCTGGCGTTGATTTCACCAAAGATGTTTCTATGTTAAAACTCATCACCGCCCAGACTCAACAGCGGATCATGGAAGAATGCGTTCAGATCCATGGCGGCTATGGGCTCATGAGTGAATATGAAGTCGCTCGTTATTTTCGAGATGCAAAATTGCTCGGAATCGGTGGCGGCTCCAATGAAATTATGAAAGAGATTATCTGTAAGATGGAGGGAATGGAATGAGCGTTGTAATATCATGTGCTATTACCGGCCTACTGACTGATCCGAAAATGCACAAAGTCCCTGTGACTCCAAAAGAGATGGCGGCCGCCGCTTTGGAGGCCTATAATGCCGGTGCCTCTGTGGTCCATTGTCACTTTAGGCGTCAAGAACCAGATAAGGGTGCGTTTCCCACCTGGGAAGTGGGTGTTGTTTCAGAAATCTGTGATGCCATCCGTAGTGCCGTACCTGAGATGCTGATTAACATGTCGACTGGTGTAATGGGGCCGGATATTTCGGGGCCGGTAGCGTGTCTCAAGGCGGTGCGACCGGAAATTGCCGCCATGAATTCTGGCACCTTAAATTACCTGAAAACAAAGAAAGATGGCACTTGGGCCTGGCCTCCGATCTTATTTGATAATCCCGTAGACAAGATCACGGCCTTCTTAAAGGCCATGAAGGAATACAATGTCAGACCCGAGTGTGAATGTTTTGACACCGGAATTTTGCGTAGTATTTCTATGTTCAAGAGCAATGGTCTCTTGAGTGATCCCATCAATATTTCCTTGGTGATGGGGGTTAGCAGCGGAATGCCGGCCAAACCCTCCTGGCTTCCCCTGCTTTTAGAAGAGATGCCCCCTAAGGCGGCATGGCAAGTCATTGCCATTGGGCAAGAAGATGTCTGGCCACTTTTGCGTCGTGCCTGCGAACTTGGAGGCCATGTACGCACCGGACTTGAGGATACTTTTTATTTACCAAACGGCGAAAAAACCTACTCCAATGGAAAATTGGTGGAGGCCTTGGCCAAAGTTGTCAAAGAAACAGGGCAGAGTGTTGCGACGGTGGCCGAGGCGCGCCAGATTTACGGATTGGGCGCCAGGAGCTAGCGTGAGTTATTTTCGTAATTCAGAAGAATGGCAGTGGTTGTTTAAAAACGCCTTTGACTGGGAAGGCGTTTTGCCCGTCTATTATCCGTCCTATCCTACGCCTGAGGGATGGAATAATCTTCTTGAGGTCCAGGCCTTTTTCAAAGAGATGCTGGAGCAAATTTGCAAGTGGTGTGAAGAAAAAGTAGCTCCACGCGCGGCCCTTCTTGACCAGCAAGGCCCCGGAGAGATTGAGAATGGTCTTATGATTTCCAACGAATTATTGGAAACATTATATAAAGAGGCGCGGGAACTTGGACTTTATGGCCTAACCACGGGGCGAAATTATGGCGGTTTAGAACTTCCTATTGCCTTGAACTTCATGGCCTTTGCATTTATAGGACGTGCCTGTCTAGCTTCATCCTCACAATTGGGTTTTTACTCTGGAATTGCTGATATGCTCGAACGATTTTGTTCTCCCGAAGATTGTCAGCGCTTGATTCCCAAAATATTAAATGGCGAGTTGAGTGGCAGTATGGCCATGACTGAATCTGATGCTGGCTCCGATATTGGCTCTCTGCAAACTGTGGCGGTTTTACAACCCGATGGGACATATCACATTCGTGGAAATAAGATTTTTATCACCAACGCTGGTGGTGGTTTGAGTTTTGTTCTGGCGCGTATCCAAGGTGAGGCAGAAGGATTAAGCGGCATTTCACTTTTTCTTGTCGAGCAATTTGTTAATGGCAAACAAAATTATTGTGTTATCAAGAACGAACATAAACTGGGGATGCGGGGTTCTTTTACTTGTGAAATCATGTTTGACAACAGTCAGGCAAAATTAGTGGGTGAGAAAAATCAGGGTCTCTCGATGATGTTTCACCTCATGAATCAAAGTCGGGTAGGGGTTGGCGGTCAAGGATTAGGCATCATGGAGGCCTGCCTGGATTATGTAAAAAAATATGCCCTTGAACGTAAGCAATTTGGTCGACCGCTCATGGACCTACCGCTCTTTAAGAGAAATTTTGAGCAGTGGCAAGTGGAGTGTGATGCTTTTCGTGCTCTCTTTCTCGATAGTTTGAATTCCTTTACTCTCTATCATCGTCTGGATTTAAAGAAGCGAAATACCGGAGAGTTAACGGAACGCGAGCAAGAAATCTTTGACCACGCCACCCAACTCACTCGCCAACTCACGCCTCTTCTTAAATATTATGGTGCTGAATCGGCCCTGGAGATTTCTAAAAAATCCATCCAGGCCTTAGGCGGCCATGGATTTATGCTCGATCACTCGGTCGAGCGTTGGCATCGGGACAGCTTTGGCCCGGTTGTCTACGAGGGCACCTCACAAATCCAGGCCCTCATGGTTTTAAAAGATTTGGTCAAGGATGTGTTCAAACGGCCTGCAGATTTTTTGAGCCATCTTTTACCTGGACCTCTTCCTATGCTCAATAAAACCGGAGCAGAACATGCCCAGCATGAGTCTTTAAAATTAGATGCCCAGGTGAAAAAAGGTTTGAGTACTCTTATTTTAAAAACCTTAAGGCCAGAGGAATTTTTTAAATTATTTGATAGCAAGAATTGGATGCAAAAAGAAAAACTGGAAAAGCTGATGATGCACTCAGAAAGTATTTGCCAGGCCATGGCCTATTTGGCAACCGTCAAAGTGTTGGCCAAACATTACGAGAAAGAGGAGAGTCGTGGCAAACTTTTTTGGGATTATTATCGTCTGATCCATCCACGTATTATGGGGATTCTCGATGATTGGAAAATATGGTGAGGTAAAAAACAAGTTAAAAGAAAAAATTGACCGAATCGGGGACAAGGTACTCTTTGTCGCTGGTTCCTTTCTCAGCGCCCAAAGATTCAAGTCCACTGACCTCAAGTCTTCGGCCGGGTTGGGCGAAGTTGTCGGCGACCTTCGCGCTAAAACCTTGTTTATCACCGGAGGCTCTCGCGGCATAGGTCTTGAAATTGCCCTGCGCGCTGCTCGTGACGGCGCTAATATTATCATTGCGGCAAAAACCGCCGAACCACATGCCAAGTTAAAAGGCACAATCTACACGGCCGCAGCTGAAATCGAAAAGGCTGGAGGTAAGGCCTTGGCCTTGAAGCTTGATGTCCGTGATGTTGATCAGATCGAACAAATGACAAAACAGGCGGCCGAACATTTCGGTGGTATCGATATCTTAATCAATAATGCCAGCGCCATTTTCTTGGAGAAAACGCCTCACTTGTCGCTCAAGCAGTACGATCTCATGCAGCAGGTGAATGTGCGTGGCACTTTTTTTGCCAGCAAGAGCTGCTATCCCTATTTAAAAAAATCAATGAACCCCCATATCCTCACTCTTTCGCCTCCGATCAACATGAATCCTCCTTGGGCGGGAGACCATCTTGGATATACGCTGTCGAAGTACGGCATGAGTTTGTGTGTGGCCGGTCTGGCGCAGGAATGGCATAACGAGGGTATTGGCGTGAATGCTCTCTGGCCCCACACCATCATCGCCACCGCTGCAATTGAGAATATGCCTATGGGAGACGTGCTCTGTGCCAGGAGTCGCCATCCCAAAATCATGGCCGATGCCGCCTACCAAATCTTGATTCGAAATGCCAAAACCTGTAGTGGAAATTTCTTTGTCGATGATGAAGTGTTAAAAACTGCCGGGATAGAAGATTTTGAACAGTACAGCATTAAGCCTGGTGCCAAGTTACAACCCGATCTCTTCCTATAACTATCTTTGGATAGAATGTTTGTCATTCATCCCCCTATTCTAGAACATCGTTTGGTATTTATTTTTTTGCTATAAAGGAAAATTAGAACTTTATATTAAATGTTCTACATTATCTATGAGGAGAAAATTTATGAAAATTTGGAATTCGTTGCTGGTATTGTCACTACTATGTTTTGTTCCACTTGCTATGGCAAAAGGCTATTCAAAAGTCGATCAATATCACAGTGCTGTGATTACCTTTGATGGGGGGGAAGCTAAGCTCAGTACTTCGGATATGGACAAGCTAAGATCCCTTATTAAGGAGGCCCAGGCCCACGGAAAAATTTCAAAAGTTGAAGTTGCCGCTTGGTCGGATAGTGCCCATCCCACCAAAATGGATTTATCTAAGCCCAGCCGTGATCTCGCAGATCGTCGCATCAAAGCTGTCAAGACTACACTCCGCAGAGATCTTGGAAAAATGAAATACATCAACTCGTATAATATGGCAGAAAGTGCCAATTGGCTTTCCCGATTTTTTAATACTTCGGAAGCGGAACTCGATGCTGTATTTGCGAAAAAAGCAGATGCAGAGGCGATGGAACGCGAAGATTTTTTAATAATTAAAAGAGAAGGCGCACCTTCCAAGGCCATAGTTGTATTAAAAGTTGAACATAAATAATAAGCAGCGATAATCAAACGACGACCTCCCACAAGCATAAAGCTTTGTGGGGGGTATTTCTTTAAATCCTCACAGAAAGCTGGCTGGGAAAAAAAATCTCATTTCAAGACCTTGATTTTACAGGAATATTTTTTTTATAGTTTAAGTAGCAGAAATTATAAGCACGATTGATAATTAGTGTACCTGTTGTCGATAACTGTTGGGTAAAAAACAAAGCAAAGGTTTTACACTATGAAAGAAAATTCTCGCAGCTTGTTTCCGTTTTCCCTCCTATGTATTTTCAGCTTCCTTGTGATGCTTGATTTGCCATACTCTGCCCATGCTGATGTTACTTGTGGTGACACTCAAGAGAATGTAGGTGGTGTGTGTGTAGAACGATGTGTGCCTCCTCAGGTACGAACTGAGGGAGTCTGTACGACTCCTACCGCAGTTCCACCAGTTGCCGTTGTTCCACCACCAACCTGTAACGAAACACAAACTTTAGTTGATGGCGCATGTGTTAACTGTCCTTCCCCACGTACAGTTCAAGGTGGACAATGTCTTTGTCCAGAGGCCAATCAAATTTTGTCAGGAACCACATGCAGTGCCTGTCCCGCTGGAGCGACGCGGGATTCAGAGCATCTCGATCAATGTAAATGCACCGATTCTGGCAGTCAGCTGGTGAGCGGGGTTTGCCAGCCAGGATGGCCAATCAGCGAATACAGATGGTCCGGGGGCCCAACGATTATAAAAACTTCACAATTTAAGGACACCACCGTCGCTGGCGGAGGTGCCACTTGCGGAACAAACTATGAATTATGTATGGGCCCGGCCACGGCCACTCAAGGTGATCGTACTGTGGTAAGAATGGTTAAATGCTTTATGCCTCGAAACTCTTCCAATTGCCCTGAGGAATTGGGAGGCGATTCAAATTGTGTCTTTTTGGGTGACTCAGGTGAAGGGGTAGGTACCATGCGCTCCGCTGTGGGAGGTGCTGATCCTTTAATTGATCCTTCCGCCAGTATCCCCCCTATTGATTGCACATCCACCACTCCAGCATGTCAGGGTGGGGCCTCCGATGTGTGGGATGTTGGTTGTCGTTGCGCGGGATCCGCATATAGCTTTCCTAGCGCAGGCACCACCTGCGTACGCAGTAAATCCGAATGCGATACTCGACAAGCACGCAGCAGGCGATCACATCCATCGCGCACGCTGGTCCCTGCTCTCGGAACAACGTGCGCTCATGGAACATACGATGCCAGCGGACCGGGAAACAATAAGTGTCGTTGCCCTGGACTCGCAGGAGCCACTTTCGTCGGTATGGCAGCCACTTGCCCGCAACTGTGTGCCGATGGCGAGTACGATGCTTCAGGGCCCTCAGGTTCTAAATGTCGTTGCCCCGGACACGCTGGATCCACTTTTGTCGGTGCGGCAGCCACTTGCCCCCAACTGTGCGCCCACGGAACATACGATGCAGCGGGCCCCTCGGGTTCTAAATGTCGTTGCCCCGGTGCCGGCAATGTCTATGTAGGACCAACCGGCAATTGCCTAGTAGTGCCCGTGATTCCTGGCGATGATGTTGGAGTTTAAAAAACAGTCATAAGAAAATGAATGGAGAATAGCATGAAGGCCTTAAAAATTGTTTGTCTTGTTTTCAGTCTCATGTTTCTTGGCACGTTCTTACAAGATGCCAAGGCAATGTTGATGGAAAAAGTTGTGGTTACAGGGAAAGTTCACAGAGTGACGGACTCACATGTGGATGTGAAGGATCGTCTGGGGCAAATCTATCACGTCAGTTTTAACATGCTGGGAAAAAAGAAAAGCTATCGCATTGGTGAGGTGGTTTCTTTTACCATGAAACTAAATCTCAAGCGGGAGCAGGCCACCTTTGAGTTGAATAGTAAGGTCAAGCTTACTAAAGAAGACCGAAAGCAGTTACATGCGGCAACTGTGAAATTTATGAGTATGGTGCATGAGCGCATGGCCAAAGAAGAAAAGGACTATCGACCCGTCGAATGGGATTATAAGCAGTCCAGCTATTTTAATCACATCATCAATTTTTTCTTATCCGAGGCCTATTCAACCGGCGCAGCTGATTGTATTTTCGCTGGATGGCCCTCGACCAAAATGGATGGCGAAAATGGTGCCTGCCGCGTTCCTTGGTCCAGCAATTCTCAGTCGGTCTCTCACTATAATGGGTGCGGTGGTGGTGATAACGTCATCCGCTGTAATCCAAAGTTATTTGGCAAAGGGTTCACAGGTTCCTCTGGTAATTTTTCAAATACCTCGGCGGTTCAGCCCTACCCCGGTGCCAGCGTAAAAGTTTTTAAAACTAGCTCAGACTCCGCGGCCCATGGTATTTGTGTCAACGTTGGCCCCACTGATAATGTCATGTATAATTGCCTCCAGGCGGCGCAAAGAAACATGCCGTCGATTCTGCAAAACTTTAATGCAGCCAATTTTAATGCTGAGTTTGCCCCTCTGATTAATAGTTATTGTGGCACCAATGTGTGCCTCCCTGGCACTTATAAAAATGGTAATGCCTGTGTTGCCGCCTGCCCCTCTGGCACAACAGCCAATGGCCATGAGTGCCAGGCCGCTGCTGCGCCTGGAGATACTACTGCAGCACCACCCGTTGCAGCTTCTGCACCTCTGGCCGGCAGTCGCTCCGCTGAATGTCGCTATATTGCTCAACAAGTGGCGTCCATTAATTTTCATCGTGCCCCTGAAACCACTCGCTGTGCCGTCTATGAAAGTACCGAAAGCACAGTGGCAACTTGCAAGAATACGCGAATGATGTGCCAACGTGGTGGCCAAATGTTTCAAGGTTATCTGAGCGCCAGTCAGTACACATCCTTGCAAGGTACCAATCCGGAAACCGGAGCAAGAGTGAACGTCAGTGCCATGACTGTATCTCCCGGAGGAACAGTTCTCAACGCCGATAGAAGTTTGGTTTTTAACTTTAATGCGGATATGCACTTATACCGCGAACCCTGCAAACCCGAGTCGGGAGCGGGAAGTTCACCAAGAGTAGACTTGGCCGATTTTAGCGGATGCCAAGTCGCTGCACCGGCCTCCCTCAGCTTAGGAGAAAGCTTTACCGGTAGCAATACCTATAGTGCCACCACCGCCAATAAGTGTACTGGTGATTACTGCGTTTTGAATGGCACTTGTCTCTCTAGTCCTCCTCCGGCACCAGTTGCGGAGGGTGCTCCTGCCACCTCTGCTGTAAATCCTTACTTTGTTGACGTCACGGTTGTTTGTAGCTGTACCAAAGCAAACAACTTTAGAACCTGTCAACTCAATCAAATTCCTCAATTCACCCCAATTGGTAGCAATCAGGAACTTTATTTTGGTGGCAATGGAGAGGATCGAGGCACGATCACCCGTTAGTCGATCCCACAAGTCCTTATTGAGTTTGCGTATCAAAAATAACAAGATCTAAAAACCAATTTGCTTTTCCCGCCCAGGTGATTTCGCCCAAACTATCGGCGTAGACAAAAGATTTTTCAGGATTTTCTTGATTGATATTGAGTTCTAAGGCCCTTAGGTAACGTGACTTTCTCTGTTCTGATTTGTTTTCTAGCCACTCAAATCCCCATCCTTGCATTAAGGAGATCTGTTTGTATTGTGAAGCTATTTCAAGTTTTGATTGAGGCCGGACTGGGCCACGATACTCATCTGGTTTGCCTAGGTAAAATGGCATGTCGTAATTATTTTTCAACCTTAAAGATTGGTAGGCTTCCCTGTTGTCGAGAATAATAAAACCAATCTGCATGCTTCCGACTCCAGAATAACTTTTAAGATTTTGCCTCCATGGGCCCTGATACGGTCGGCTCAATTCCGGCCCAAAGCCCTTTTCCATCTCGACACGAAAGGAAAGGAAATCGGAGGATTGTTCGAGTTTATTGGCAAGCTCGTCACTGGCAACGTGCATTTTTAGAGAATTGAAAGTGACTCCGGTTTTCCAATGATTAGGCCCTGATTTAAAACTAAGGCCGTTGATAAAGGGGATGATGACTTTGCCATGAACATCAAAGGGAAATTTTACGCGCATCAGGTGTGAGCCTTTAATGCTGGCATGTTGATGAAGAAAATATTGATCTTCATCGCCAAAGAGTTCGTAGCGCTCGGATTTCAGCTGTCGTAGTGGAAATGAGTTGGTATCAACAAACAGTGTTTTTAATTTTACTTCTTTGAGACGTGATAGTCCGACCTGGATAGAATCGGATTTGCTGGCACCATTTTCCCATGTACCGCCGCGCAGGACACAACCATCGATCTCCTGTTCAACATTACACTTGAGAGCGCTCAAGCGATGCGGCCTTTTTTTCCAAAGAAATGCCATTCCCGAAAATAATGTTTGGGCATCATCAGTTGCTTGCGCCAGATACTCACTGGATGAGGCCAGTTGATCGCTATTGGCCATGATGGAACCTTCAAGTACCGGCCTTCCAGATAATGATGTCTTTAGGATACCAAGATAAGGTCTGGCATGCAGCCACTCAGGCGTTTTTAAAAATCTCTGGTTATCAGAAAACCCGCTCTGACCATTTCTCAAGTAGATCAGTTTCTCGTTCTTATTCTTTTGGACAATGACTTCACCTAAAACTGCTCTTAATGCGTCTGCATCAGGTAAACCTTTGACTTCGAGTATCGCCCTGGACACTAAGGCCTCTGGTGCCAATCCAAAACGCAAGTCTGGAAGTGCTGGATTAAAATGCCAGGATGCCAACTTATTATCTTTCATCTTACTGACCGATAAATTTGTAATCTTTCTGAGTTCCAGGTGGCCATTATGTTTTTCAAAGAGAAACTGAACTCGCTGCAGGATGTAATCTCTATTGTTGGCACGGACATGATAAGTATATTCCCACATTTCAGATGTTGCGCTTTCTTCGATTCTTGTCCATAGACCCGGCATTTTGGAAAAATCAATTTTCGTCTCACCTATGGTGGTCACCATTTGGGATAGAATAGTTTTCACTTTGAAACCAAGAATCTTGTCGAATTTTATAGCATCTTCGTCATCCGAAGATTTGTTGAAAACGACTTTTAAGTTGGCCATGTCAAGCGGGCCTAAATTTTTATAAATATCGATGACCGCCAGGAATTTTGATTCAGAATGGTTCATCCCATGCGAGAGACGCTTCCTTTCATCGATTACGTTTTCATATGTTTTGCCTTTCGGCAGTTCAACTTTGAAATCCAGCAAGCGATTCTTTCTGGTGTATTTAACCAGTAAAGATAGATCGTTCTCATCCACTTCATCGACTTCACCGACTGCTAAGACTACTAAATTCGCCTCATACGATTCAATTCCCATGCTCTTGCAAATTCCTTGAACTAATTGTCTCTGGCCTTCATCTTTGGGTAGTCCTACATATTGAGTGCCATCGAATTTGGAATCAAGCGTGAACCATACCTTGGTGCCATCAATATCCACCCTTACGATTTCAAGCATGGTCCAAGGCCCATCTTGAAGTCCCGCTTGGAGTCCCAACACTAAGTCGAACTCCATATCAAAAGCGTGAGGGATAAAGGGCACGATAGGTTTATCGTTATGCAGGCCCAGGTCGTAGTCTTTTCTATTATATTCCGACTGATGATTGGCCGGACTGGCCATTCTTGGCCCTAAATAATCTTCAACCGATAAGCGGTAAGGAGTTTGCTTATGGAGATAATAATTCAAAGGAATCTTGTATTTTTGCATTTCAGCCGCCAACGCCAAACCTGAACTCGGCCCCACAAACCAATAAGAACAAACAATAATCAAAGATATGAGTTTACCAACATTAGATTTATGCATAAAGCTCTTCTCGTCTAGATGATCGAACCTATACTGAAGGTGCGGATGGAATGCAACACTAACTTCATGAGTTTGAATTTATTGCATTCAAACCAAGTCTTTAATCTGGTATTCTTTTAATTGTTCCAGAAAAGAAGTCGTGGCCTTTTCAAATATAGATTTTAACTTGCAATTTGGAATTAAAGTGCATGTATTTGTTTCGGCGCTAAAACATTCGACAAGATTAAAATCCTCAATGGCCATGACAAGATCAGCGATAGTACGGCCTGCTGAATCGGGGTTAAATTCAATGCCACCTCGTGGGCCTGGGGTGGAAATGATATAACCAAGCTCTGAAAGCTTATTCACCGCCACACTCAGATGATTCTTGGAAACGTCATAGGCTTCAGCAATCTCTTGGATTTTTACTTTGGCCTTCTTTTTTTGCAAAAAAATTAAGACTCTTAAGCAGTAGTCCGTTTTTGTTGTTAAACGCATAAACCTCTTTCCCAGTTGTAATTTTATATTGATATATCGAAGATGTATTGATATAAAATATATATATCAATCCTATATATGAGGTAACTATGCGTAAATACTGGGCGCTTCTAGTTGTAGTTCTTATTGGAACCTTTACTATTCTTGGATTCTTTGGCCGTGAGGTTCACCATCAGGCCCCTCCCTTGTACTCAAATTTAAAAACGCCAACGAATGAGATCATCTATGAGAAAGATGACATCTTAGATGGTCAGGTGGTGTGGCAGTCAATCGGTGGACAGCAGATTGGATCAATTTGGGGACATGGGGCCTACCAAGCACCAGATTGGACGGCAGACTGGCTTCATCGTGAGCTGGTCAATTACCAAGAGATTTATGCGCAAACAAAGTTTAGTAAGAGCATGAGCGATACTTCGGCTGAAGAAAAAATGCTCATTAAGAACGCAATGTTGGATGATTATCGAAATGCCAATATGGTCAATGATACTGTAACCTTGTCTTCTATTCGTTACCAAGCATTTCTAAAAACTAAAACGTATTATCTTAGTCTCTTTAGCAATTCACAGGAATTACGTGAAACACGTAAGGCCTATGCAATTCATGAAAATGTTCTACCGTCTCCCGAGAGAAGAGAAAAGATGATGGCCTTCTTTCACTGGTCAACCTGGGTTGCTTCAACAAAACGACCAGGAGAGAATTATACCTACACAAACAATTGGCCTCATGAACCTCTTATTGACAACGTTGCCACAAGTGAAAATATTTTTTGGTCTATTATTTCGGTCATTCTTCTTCTTGTCGCTGTTGGCTTCTTAGTTTGGTATTATGCTTTCAAAAAAGAAGAACAGGAAATTAACTCCCCGTTACCCGTAACAGATCCACTCCGGGGGTTAAAACTGACTCCATCAATGAAGGCCCTTTGGAAATATTGGGGCACTGTGATCGCCCTTTTCATTTTACAAATTGGACTGGGAGGCATGTTGGCGCACTATAGTGTTGAAGGGCAGAATTTCTATGGTCTGCCTCTCTCTGAATATCTTCCGTACTCTTTGGCCAGGACTTGGCATATCCAACTCGCCTTATTCTGGATTGCCACCTCCTTTCTGGCGGCAGGACTTTTCATTGCTCCAATCATCAATGGCGGGAAAGATCCAAAGTATCAACGTCTTGGTGTGAATATTCTTTTTGGGGCACTCTTAGTCGTAGTGTTGGGATCTCTTACCGGCGAGTTCCTGGCGATTCATCAAATCATTGATCTTGATTTGAGTTTTTTATTTGGGCATCAAGGTTACGAATACACTGATCTTGGACGATTCTGGCAAATTCTTCTTCTCGTCGGTCTCGGCGTTTGGCTTGTGCTTATGCTTCGCTGTATTGCTCCTGCTCTAAAAGTCGCAACCGATTCAAAGCAATTACTTTTTCTGTTTACCGCTTCGACTGTGGCGATTGGATTATTCTACGGAGGAGGATTGTTCTATGGTGCGCGAACTCATCTTAGCATCATGGAATTTTGGCGCTGGTGGGTTGTTCATTTATGGGTGGAAGGATTTTTTGAGGTTTTCGCGACTGTGGCATTGGCCTTTATCTTTGTAACCCTTGGCCTTTTGCGGCCTCGATCGGCCACAAAGGCTTCGCTCCTTTCGACTTCGATTTTTCTTCTTGGTGGAATTCCTGGAACATTCCATCACTTATATTTTAGTGGGACTCCCATTGCGATCAGTGCGATTGGTGCATGTTTTTCAGCGCTGGAAGTGGTGCCTTTGGTTTTAATGGGATTTGAAGCGCGCCAAACTTACAAGCTCCAGGGGCTTACAAGTTGGACGCATAACTACAAGTGGCCAATTACTTTCTTTGTGGGGGTGGCCTTTTGGAACCTTGTTGGGGCAGGGCTCTTTGGTTTCTTTATTAACCCTCCCATTGCCCTATTTTACATGCAAGGACTCAATACAACGGCAGTGCATGCTCACGGAGCAACCTTTGGTGTGTATGGCCTTCTCTCCCTTGGACTGGTTTTGTTTATCGTTCAGACGGCCTTCAAGCAGCGTCAGTGGAATGAAAAACTCATGAGCTTTGCATTCTGGGGACTCAATATTGGGCTTGGACTAATGATCGTCCTCAGTCTTCTTCCGATTGGACTGATTCAATTCTCGGCCTCGCTTAAAATGGGACTTTGGTATGCCAGAGGTTCAGAGGTTATGCAGACTGAATTGATTCAAAATTTACGTTGGCTACGGGTCATTGGAGACACTGTTTTTGCCTCTGGCGCTCTTGGCCTTGCAGCGGCAGTCATTGATCGAGTTGGGATTTATAAATTCAAAGGCACAGAATCTCAATTAGACCAGTCTCCCCGTTCAAGCGAACTTTCATTCCGCTCTTGAGTTTTTTGGTGAGGCCGAGCACACTGACAACGGTAGGGAGTCCCATTTCGCGCGCCACAATGGCGGAGTGGGAAAGCAGCCCCCCGCGTTCCACTAAGAGTCCGCTAATGCTGGGGTAAAGGGGAATCCAGCCGTGGTCGGTGCGCATGGTGACTAAGATTTCGCC
Organism: uncultured Bdellovibrio sp.; assembly: GCA_964359085.1. Taxonomy (GTDB): domain Bacteria; phylum Bdellovibrionota; class Bacteriovoracia; order Bacteriovoracales; family Bacteriovoracaceae; genus GWA2-49-15. The sequence continues at coordinate 32,715 of CAYHRT010000008.1, forward strand.
ATTTAAAGTTAAATCATCTTCTGGCCCCATAATTACTTTTACGATCCCTTCCACAACCCCAGGACAACATCCTAAGCCTTTCATTTGGTTGGGGAGAAGGTCGCTATCGGAAGCGGTCGGGACACTTGCATTTTGCAGTTCGTGGATATTTTGCCAGTAGGGCATCGCACGTGTTACCAGGCGGGTGAGAGGTTCAATGTTGGAATAGTTTTGATATTCTTTTTTTCGCATTTCAATTAATGCTTTTAAGTTTTGGGTGTGCAGATGGCCTTCAAGGGCACCTTTTAATTCCTCCAGCGAAAGATAAAAAATGTCTTCGCGTGAGTTAATAATATTTCGTGCCGTGAAATCGCTCCCCATTCCAAAAAACATCGATCTGACGATGCCATAAACGCGGGTTCGACAGAAACGTGTATTCTCACGATTGCGGACTGCCTTGCGGGCATGATGCAGAGACCAGCGATAAAAGATTTTTTTCCAAAAAGATAAATTTTGATCGAGCAAAGTTTCGGCCTTGTCACGAATTTCTTTTTCGCGTTCTTCAAAGTTGTCCAAGTTATTTTTGCCGGCATTGAGTAAATTTTTTAGAAAGACAAACAAGAGAGAGGGATCTTGATGGAGGTCTTTTTGCTCAAGCTTCATCTCTGACATACAACGAAAGCCATACTTATCAATATAATCTAATAATCTATTATATAAATCCTGATAGGGAGAAATTCTTAAGGCCTCAAAGATGTGATGGTTGGGCGTTTGCATGATGAGTTCTTTCAACTCTTTATTCTGAGAAATGAGGCCTGCCAAGCGAATAAGATTCTTGGTAGGTTCGGCCGATTCCAGGTTTCCATTGCCCGCCAACAGGTCATTGTGGAAGCTCTCACCCAGGTGCGAGAGCCATTTTTTAGTCAGGGCCTTAAAAATTCCAAAATGCACCATGCAAAGATAATCATTGATAATTGGGGCATGCCAGCGCCACAGCATCTTTTCTTCTAATTCCTGGTAGTCCTGGTAGATTTGATGGGAAGGCATTCGGGAGTAATCTCGTTTTCGAAAACGGTTGTAGACTGTATGGAAATAACTTAAGAAATCGTCAACAACACTTTGAATGGTGAAATGATAATAAAGAAATTTGGCACCGGTTAAAAATTTACGAAAGGAGGCCCACAGTCCGCGATCAAATTCTGGAGGGCGAATACGTTCAGCAATTTCATTTTGCAGCGATTCATTGGTGCCCATCATGGTTTCCATAAATTGGCGATTGTATTTATAGCCCGGCAGAATGCTGGTCAATTTATACCAGTTTAAGAGATTGTAATAAACTCTGCCATAAAACATCCCCAACATGTTTTTCAAAAAGAAATTCATACTTTTAATATTTTTTGCTGGCACCATGAGCACTTCGCAAAATTGAACATAGACTTGATGATAGACATAACGGGCAAAATCAAAGGTCAGGGGTAGGGTCAATCCACCATAAGACTCAACGATATTGGAATTATCCCAAACAAAGAGATGGCCTTTAAAGTTGGGGATAGGGGTGGTAATTGGCCTGGACTGAAGCAGATAGAGTTGGTCTTTTTCAAAGCACCACTCCACATCTTGGGGGTGATGATAAAAATTTTCAATATCATTGGCCACTATGACGAGCCTTTGCAGTTCGGTCGAAGATAAGGATGGGATGGCCATCTTATCAGCAGGGACAGGCACGGATTTGAGTCCTCCAAGATCCAAATCACAGACTACCATTTGGCCTTTTTCAACGATGCTTTGACTTTTTATTTTAGATGTTATTTTGTCGATGAAGAAGGCATCAGCATCGAGCTGTCCAGATACCAATCCTTCGCCCACACCATAGACTGAGTTGATGACGATGGTGCTACCGTCTTGGGTCGTGGGATCGCCCGTGAAAAGAACTCCGGCCTTTTCTGCTGCGATCATTTGTTGAATGACGACGGCAACCTGGATATTTGTAAGGGGAAGATGATTCTGATGACGGTAAAACAGGCAACGCTCAGAGTAGGCCGAGGCCCAGCATCTCTTTATAGCTAAAAATAATTGCTCTTCATCTTTAATATAAAGGAAGCTGGAGAGCTGGCCGGCAAAGGAGTGGGCGGCAGAGTCTTCATCCAGGGCCGAACTGCGTACAGCAACAGTGGATAGGTTGTGGCTTTTATAATTTTCCAAAACGACTTGTCTGATGTCAACTGAGAGTGGTTTGGTGATGATTAATCGTTCAATGGCGCTGCTGGCCCTTTTAAAGTCCTGCTTGCAGAGTTCTATAAGATTATTGATTTCATCATTGATCTTATTTTCATTTTTGAAGGCCTGAAAAAAGGTTGGGCCTAAGGCAAACCAGGCCGGAACACGACATCCCTGATTTGATAGTAGGTAGAGGTTAAA
>CAYHRT010000009.1:0-34584 GCA_964359085.1 uncultured Bdellovibrio sp.
GTTATCAAATTTAACCATCGATGACATTTCAACCAATTAGCTTTGAAAAACTTGGCCTTAAAATTGCTTATATAAAGGCCATGAAAAGGTTTTCTTTGCTCCTATTAATGGTCTCCATCAGCGCCACTCTTTGGGCCGGCACTGTTTTCTCTGCAGATGAGAAGAACGATAATGCTCCTGAAGATTACGATTGCGTCGAGTGCACCCTGACACGCGGCCCGGCCGTCGTTCTCCAAGAGGATGTTGAGCCGGCCGAGCATATGGAAAAATTTGTCGCCAAGTTGCCTGTAAGCGATGCCAAAAATCCCGTACACCCTGGAATTTCCAGATCACCCGCCATCGTCAATCCTCAAGAGTAATAGCAAAAGTAACATTTTTACACATCTCAACCTATCACTGGCCGAAGTGATGCATCCCAGGTACGAGGGGACTTACAAATTGGGTAACTCTCATTTTGAGGTGATTATGAAAACTCTTTTCACGCTAGTCTCTATATTGTGTACCATGAACTTGACCCAGGCCAGTTGCGTAAATTGGACGCAAGTATGGAGTTGCGAAAATTCGGCCGTAACTTTGATGCGCGGACAAAGTTGGTGTGGCGGCGAGACTAAATATGCCTATAGCTTGAATGTAAACAAAGTGGACGCCGTCGAACACTTAAGTCAGGTGGCCCGTGTAGAAGAATCCCTGGTGCGAACACTCGCCGTCCGAACTACCCAAAAATACGGCCAATTTGTAACGCAAATCAACTCATATGTGACCAGCATCGCCAGCGAAAATCACGACAACGGCTCGCTCAAAGTTGAAATGTTTCTGGATTCAAAAAAACTTGGCGAATATATTTTCTATAATTGTACTTTCTGAAATCATAAGGGCCCGTCCAAAAATAATAACCTAGTTATGATCCGATGCAAGCTTCTTGGCCCGGGCGATCTGTTCAGGAGAACCTTTACCTGATTTGATCAATGCTCTAACCACTTGGGTGGCCTCAGTGGCGGGCAGCTTTCTATTTTCCATTGCATAAAGGATGTTCTCAATCACGGCTTGATCGGCCGACTGCGAGGTGATCACATGCTTAAGAATATCAGCACTTCCCGAGAATCGTGGTGAAGCGTCTCGAACTGCGAAAATAACCTGCTGCAGGGCCTGCGAGTTCGCTGCAGGAGATGAGGCGATTCGTTTATAGAAAGGCCCATTTGCTAACTTGTGGGTAAACAATGATTGCATGAGGTCAGCGCGATAATTCTGGACGGTTGGACGGAGACTTGCCGCCTCAGTGCTGAGAATCTGATCATGGGCCTTTGAACGAATCCTCTCCTCAATGAACGGAATAGTCTCACCCACGATGTCGCGAAAAAGCGCGTAGTACTCTTGCTTGCGTGAAAGATCGAAATCGAGAGAAGCTTGACCTTTATCGAGGAAGCCCTTCCAGAACTTCTTTGAGGCCTTCGCTAAGGCCTTCATTTTTGCGACGGGTGTCCCGCGGAGTTTATTCAGCAGCGTCGCGGCAAGCTCGAGATTATTTGCCCCTTGAGCAAGTCCGATCAGGTCTAGGGTTGCAGGAATATCGGGAGAATCACAGAGAGCTGCGACTTTACGGGCCAGCTTGATACATGACTTAAGCGAGGAGCAGTCGGTGCTACTAGAACAGACGGTTTCCCGTTGTCGGCAGACAGGATCTTCAGGGTTGTTCAGTTCCGCCTTGAGTTCTTCCCCGCTTGGAATACCGCTTTCTGCACGTGTGTTCCAGCGCTCAGCGATCAGCACGGCCCGCAGGGCATTCGCCGAATCTGTCAAAGTGGATGCTCTCAGGATTCGGTTCACGAGCTTGATGCGCTCAGGTCCTAAGAGTTCCGCGTAACGACCGCCTGTCTTCAAAACACCAATCACCTGGGCGGCGATTCCAGCTACGATTGGGGAGGAAAAACTGGTTCCGTTGACAAAATGGCCCGCACTATCCTGATCATCACCGCCGCAATGTTCGCGCGCGGTGGATTTTCGTTCTGAGTTGGCAACCGCACTTTCGAGAGTAAACACGCCTGAACCAGGTGCGGCGATCTCTCCATTAGCGGAAAAAGTCGCGGCCCCTCCAATCGGTGAAGTGGCCTCGACACGAAGATAAGCATCATCAGGGTCATTGGGCCGGTCGACCCTCACGCCCATGTTGCCAGCAGAGCGCACCACCAGACAACCGCGCTCGGCGAGGCGGGCGAGAAAATCGGGATCGGCCTGTTCATCCTGCATGGCCCCGGTCTCATCATATAATCCGCCCCAACTAACATTGATTACTTCATTGCCCTCGGCGCACGCCTTCTCTATCCCGAGCTTGATTGGATCAGTCCTCCGCGTGAAGACATTACCACTCGTCGTCCGGACCCTATTGGCATCGCTGGCCGAAAGGCCATAGACAGTAAGATTCGCATCCGGCGCAATACCCATCCCAGCACTCCCACCTATGAGAGAAGCCACGGAGGTGCCATGGGCGTCGGTATCATTCTCAGGATCGCTACTGGCTTCATCAATGGCCGACTTCACAATCAGGCTAGGACTGGCCATGCGTTTGGCATTGGTTCGAGTATCAAAGCCGGAGTCAACAACCGCTACTTTTGAGTGCCCCCGGGCCACCCCAATCCGCGCCGTCTCTTCCAGCATCAGGTCGGCATCAACCTTCTGCTGTGCCCATAATTTGTTCTTGCTGTTTCCAGGACAGGTCTCGACAAGAGGGCAATCCGTTACTGTGGCCTGGGTTTCCAACAAACGAGAAAAGTTGGTTGGTAAGGTGATACCAGGCCCTGAACCTGGACAATTCCCTTGATCTGGCCCTATCGCATAGACTCGTCCACTCATCCCGAACAGAATTACCAACAGGAAAATCAAACACCCACCGCCTTTACAGTTGTGATTTTAAATAAAACTTGTGTGAGAATCTAGTAGGCAAAAGTTAATAGCGAAAAATTGAAGAGGCCCAGGTAAAGCCACTTCCAAATGCCGCAGAGGCCACGAGCATTCCAGGCGTCAAGCGCTGTTCTAAAACCGCATCATAGAGGCCGATAGGAATAGTCGCTGCGGTAGTATTGCCGTATTTTTGAATGGTATTGAAGACTTTCGCAGACGGAATATTTAAGAGTTGGGCCACCTTCTCATTGATGCGCAAATTGGCCTGATGAAAAGCAAAGAAATCAACGTCCTCAATGCTCAAATTATTTTGTTTCAGACCTTCCATGATGACATCACACATACTGCGAACGGCATGAGTGAAAACCTGACGCCCGTTCATTTTTGGATACTGAGCCCCCTCTATAAGCTCTGCTTGAGTAATCAACTCGGGACCATTCCCCATCCCTGGCGCAGGCACCCATAATTCCTTGGCATATGCTCCATCGGCATGGAGATGGGTCGAGTAAAGATGCGCGTCTTTCCGAGGGTCTTTCACTTCGGCGCGAGATAAAACAACCGCCCCGGCACCATCACCAAACAAAACTGTCACATCGCGACCTCGATCAGTTTTATCCAGACCCTTGGAATGCACCTCTGCTCCAACCAGGAGAATATTTTTATAAATCCCCTGTCGGATGTAGAGATCGGCAATAGACATTCCGTAGAGAAAACCTGTGCACTGTTGACGGACATCAAGGGCCGCAATCCCCGGGATGCCCAATTTTTCCTGCAAAAAGCACGCTGTTCCAGGAAAAAAATGATCGGGGCTTAAGGTGGCAAAAATAATCATCTCGATATCGCTCTTTGTAAGCCCCGCCTTATTGATGGCCTCCAGAGAAGCCACCAACGCTAAATCACTGGTAGATTCATTCTTCTCCACCCAATAGCGCTGTTCGATTCCCGTCCTCTGTTTAATCCATTCATCTGAAGTATTGAGAAACTTGGCCAGGTCATCATTCGTGACACGCTTAGTAGGAATGCATTTACCGATTCCCGTAATTTTGGAATAGAAGTTCACTTTAATACCCTCGTCTTTTATTCCATTAAACAACTTTTTTCTCCAGTGGGCAAATTTATCATTTCCCACCATTCCGCCTAAGCCTGGCTTCATGTATACTCTCGACAATAACTGTCTTGTAAGGATCACCTATGTTACAAAAAAATATCCAGGTCACAACTGAAATAGAAGTCATCTTTCAAAAACAAAAGGCCAATCGGTGGAAGATGGCGAATACCACTGCGGAAGAAAGAATTGGAAAACTAATTCGTTTGCGCGATGCCATTTTGGCCCATCGAGAAGACCTCCAGAACGCCATCCATGCCGACTATGGCAAACATCCTTCGGAAACCGATATTACGGAGATTTATCCATGTATTGCTGAAATAAATCATACCATTTCTCACTTACGCAAATGGATGAAACCCAAGCGTGTTGGTACACCACTGGCGCTTTTTGGAACGAGAAGCGAACTGCGCTTTGAACCACGAGGATTAGTGCTCATTTTATCTCCGTGGAACTACCCTTTTAACCTCCTCATCAATCCCCTGGTTGCCGCCATGTCCGCAGGGAACTGTTGTATTTTAAAACCTTCAAGCAAGGTGCCGCATACTTCAAAATTTTTAAAGACTTTTATTTCAAGTCTCTTTGATGAAGGCGAGGTAGCACTTTTTGAAGGAAGCTCGGCCATTTCAAACGACCTTTTAAAACTCCCCTTCGACCATATCTTCTTTACTGGAAGTCCAAAAATCGGCAAGGAAGTTATGGCCGCCGCCGCCCAACACCTGGCCACGGTAACTCTGGAACTGGGCGGAAAATCTCCTGCCATTATTGATCAAACCGCCGATATTAGAAAAACCGCCGAGCGCTTGATGTGGGGCAAATTTATCAATGCCGGGCAAACGTGTGTAGCTCCTGACTTCGCCCTCATTCACCAAAGCAAGCTGGCAGAATTTTTAAAAGAGTCCCGGGCCATTTTAATGAGTCGCTTTGGAAAAAGTGAAGAAGACCGCAAACAATGTCCCTATTTTGCACGACTGGTGAGCGATGGGGCCTGGACGGAGCTAACTCGTGTTTTACAAAAATCTGTTTCACAAGGTGCACGAATTGAAATCGGGGGCGAGTCAGACGCCAAACAACGTTACATTGCCCCTACGCTCTTGAGTAACGTCAGGATCGACACCGAAATAATGAGAAACGAAATCTTCGGCCCCATTCTCCCCATTCTCACTTACAACAATTTAGATGAAGTCTACGAAATTTTGCACTCGATGGAAAAGCCTCTGGCCTTCTATCTCTTCAGCGATAATAAAAGTTCGATCGAGCGCATTGTACGAAACTCCACAGCTGGAGGAACCTGTATCAATAGCGCCATCATTCACCTGGCCAACCCCGACCTGCCCTTTGGTGGCGTCGGTCAAAGTGGTATGGGCAACTACCATGGCCTTCATGGTTTTCGCGCACTCTCTCACGAGCGGGCGGTACTTCGCCAAACCAAATGGTTCGACGCTCTTCGTTTCTTCTATCCGCCCTATACGCCGTTTGTGAAAAAACTGATTGATTTTGCTATTAATTATCTCTAGCCATTTTTGCGAACATTTTATTCCTATGACTTAGGCACTCGCTCCGAAGTTGATCATTGCAGATATCAGATTGTTATGGGTAATGACGTTATTTCCAAAATTGAAAAGATGATCTATGTGATTCGCGGGCTGAAGGTGATGCTAGATGGTGACCTGGCCAATCTCTACGAAGTGGAAGTCAAACAACTTAATCGAGCAGTGCTGCGAAATAGGGCCAGATTCCCTTCCGATTTTATGTTTCAATTAAATTTCAACGAGTTAGAAGATTTGCGGTGCCAAATTGGTACCGCAAATCTTCCAACTCTCCGGAATTACAAAAGAAGAAATAGAAGAAATCATCGTCCCGAAATTACCACCCAGTAGACGCAAAATTGGCCTTGAGAAGAACTAGAGAATCAGCTTCAGCACTTAAGTTTCAACTTCACCTTTGATGGTTTTATCCACCGAATAGGCGCGCACCTTCAAGCGAAATTTGGCAGGACTCTGTCCTTCAATATTAAAAAAAGAAAAGTCCGACTGCAATTTGCATGACATTATCGGTCTGTGTTGACTTGGAAGATATTTGCTCAAAATAGAAATCTTGGTCGGAAAAAGCAATACTTTCGCCCTCAGTATTAATATTTCTGCTGGCCCCATTATAGTTCAAACGTACATGTAAAAATCTACCTTCAAAAAAGAGATGATTTTTTAAAAAAATTCGATTGCCAATACTGAAAATTGTTTTCTGATAAGGATTCTCTGAGGTTAAAGTATATCTATTGTGTTTACTAAAAAGGATTGGTTTTTCCCTGTCGGTCATGTCAAATCTTGTTGCAAACACTTTACCCTTTGTCTGGCCATAACTAATAAATGGCACGATCATCATCTTCTCGCCCACATGGATTCGATATTCCAATGCATAGGTGAGCAATTTATCTTCATCAAATTCATAAGTGATGTCTCGATTAACTAATCGAATAGATTTACCGTTAGCATCTTTGATGTCTTGGTCCCTATTAGTTTCAGTTTTTTGTGAATCAGATGGCCCTGTTTGATAGCTTAATCCTAAAGAAAAATTTGCAAAAAATTCTGCGCTGAGGCCAACTCCAAATAAGCTGTTACTGCTCTTGGACTGAGGTGCATAAGCAACATCGTTTTTTTTACCGGCGACATAAACCAATGGCAAGAATCTGTGGAAATAAGGAGAAGCGCTGTTTTGATTTAGGCCAGATTCTATTTGGGAAGACCCTTCAGTCATCAGGGGAGCAGCGGTAAAGCAGATCATGATCAACAATAATAATCGCTTTGAAGGCATCATGATGCTTTCCTCGTTCGTGGTGTATTTCATTCTTCACACTATAACAGAGAAGCTTTGCGAGCCGATTTTTTATGTATTTTTTATATGTTTTGCAAGCATTAACTTATGCAAAACTGCGAATGACATTACTATCATCCGCTAAAGGATGGTTTATGAAGAAATTTATTCTCTTAATTTCGCTTGTTTTTTTCTCACAAAGTATATTCGCACAGGATTATTACCGTATTATGGGGAACTTTCAAAAAAATACATGTGCTCAGCAATTGGCACTCTTAGATAATCCCTTAACGATGTTTTTATCGCCGTTTTATTTTCTAAAAATCGAGAAGGCATCAAAGTTTTATACTGCGGCTTGGTATTACGCTGAGGAATCCAATGTCTTAAGATTGAATCCTTCACATGATAGACTCTTCAAGAAGACGTTAAAGAAAATCAACCACAAAACTAAGTTGAATATGTCGACTTCCGACTTTGCCAAACTTGTTAAAAAGTTGGATAGGATAAAATCCTTTTGTCCAAAGAATGAAGATCAGGCCAGAGATCAAATGTCGATTCGAGAGATGAAAAAATACCTCATCCGCTGTTTGAAGACTGAGACTTCGGAATGCTATAATTAATACCAAACCCGTAAATTACCCGTGGTCTCGGCCGCCTAGAGAACCAGCTTAAGCATCGAGGTTTCTGCGCCTCCTTTAATCGTTTTATCAACTGAATAAGCGCGCACCTTCAACGTAAATTTAGCCGTGCTCCCTACTCCCAAAATAGAATCGAGCTTGGCTGAAAATTGGGTTGCAAGCATGTCTTGTTTCAAAAGCGTCTCTACTCCGTTCTGCACTAGATAAATGCTGAAGTTGAGCGGATTACCATCATCTGAATTTTTCACTCTCCAATCCAAGGTTAGTGTCTCATTTCTTTTCCAGCTGGTTTTCAGCGTGGCGATTTCGACTTCAGGTTTTTCAAAACGATGCAGCAACTCACCAAAGGCCTTCCCCTTCACTGCTACGCCATCGATGGTTCCGGTCACACTCACGCTGCCTTCCCAGAAAGAGCCATTCAGTGGCAATTGCACCATTTGCTCAACCATATCAGGCCTTAGCTTAATATCTACGTTTAACTCGGGAACTTTGAGTTCCCATCCCATCGACATGGTGTGACCCGAGACGGGATCACGCCAGTAATTCGTACGAGTAAATTGGCGTCGCTCGGTATGACGGCCCTCACCATTGGAATAAAGCAATTCCACCGCACCATAATTCTCTGTCATGGGGAGATGGTAATCGCGATCATAGATATTGCTGATCATCAGCTCCATGCCATTATCGAGTTGCACACAAAACCACTCATAGGTTTCAAACGTACGGCCGAGTTCAAAAGGCGAAATAATAAAAGGCCCCCATTGGTGATCCATCCAGCCGATGCCAGTCACTTTTTCTTTGAGCCCTTGATGCTCCAGCTCGCCGGAAACGGCCAAGCTGGTCAGCGAGTAATACCAGGTGTGTCCGCTGGTGCCTACGGGAATATATCCATCCCCAGCAACCATCATGGGGCGTTTCTGCGACTTTAACTGAACGCTCAGATTCATCTTGTCGTGATGGGTTTGAATTTCGTATTCGAAGGGAATTAGTTTCCTATCCACGCCGCGCTTTGTGCGAAAAATATCTTTGCCGTATTTTGTCCGATGACTAAGTTCGAGATGCCCCGACGCCGAATTAAGTAGCCCCATGGTGGCGCCAGAAGTATGAACTTTTTTATCCAAGTTTGTTACCGTAAAAAGCCGAATCTGGTTGTTAAAGTGCGTGACTAAAACGGCATAACGATCACCGGAAGTTTGTCCTTTCAGGTGCATGACCGAATACCACCATTCCATATTTGGAATCCCGTAGTGCTTGCCTTCATCCTTGGGAAATACTATTTCTGAACCAGGGTCCTGATAGGGGTAGAACTTCCAGGCACTCGGGTCATCTTGGGCCAAGAGAGATAACGACAAGGACATCGCCAACGCTGCCCAAATCAGGAGCATATTTTTTTTCATGAGAAATCCCCCTATCAAAGGCCAAACCATACAACTATTCTTGCGTAGGTTCTACGGGTAGAAAAATTCTACACCAACCTAAAATCCATGAGTTACATAGAAAAACCGTCGGAAGTGGAAGACCCTAAAAAAATTCCCCATCCCAAAGCTTCTGTAGGAACTGCTCCAAGGGGTAAACTACGATATCATCAAAAACTAGTTTAAGTCGGCCGCAGTAAACACCGAGACACATTTTGACTTTAATTTTTGAATTGTTTTTAAAATCTTGTAAGGCCCGATTATAACCTCGCTCCCATTTTTCCTGATACTTAAATTCCAGCGCCATCACCTCTTCTTGGGTTGAAATACTTTTCTTTTTTAGCTGAATGATCAGATCAATTTCAAATGAGTTAGTTATGCTATAGAAAAAGAGTCCCCGTTTTTTACCGGAATACTCGTTGTATGCCCTTATTTCATGGAGAAGATAGGTTTCAAATAAATAACCAGTATAACTTTTATCTAGCTCATCACGAACTAACCCGGCACATGCCCTGGCGACGCCCGAATCGAAAAAGTAAAATTTGTTTTTTGATACCTCTTTAACTTTCAGCCCAGGACGATAGGCCGGAAGTTGAAAAGCGATTAAGGTTTCCAATAGAATGTTGAAATAACTATCAACTGTTGTACGAGGAAGCGAACATTCCCGTGCGATATTTTCCACATTGAGAACTTGTCCATTGAGCTGGCCTGCGATAGTTAAGAAACGGAGAAAAGGTTCCATCTTTCTCACAACTCGCTCTTCGATAAGCTCTTGTTGCAGATAATTTTCAATGTATGTTTCCAAGGTCTCTCTTCTATATTCAGCGGCATCCACCACAACAGGAAGAGTTCCGTATAAAATGCGGTCTTCCAGTGAAATTTTCCTACCTAGCTCCGCATGCACAAAGGGAAACATCCGTAAATTAATGGCCCTAGCGGCCAATAGATCGGCCTGGAGTCTTTTCAACTTGCGAGGACTCGAGCCACTTAGAACAAAATTGATTTTTTTCTCTTCATAAAGATGATGTACTTCTTCCATGAGTTCAGGAATTTTCTGAACCTCGTCAATTAAGACCCAATCGCCTCGTTGGAGGCCCGAGACCATTGTTGAAAGATAGTGGGGGTCAGCGGAAAGTTTTATTCTATCGCGCGAGACCAAAAGATCGACGACCAAATTGAACGGATGCGACTTAAGCCAAGTCGTTTTCCCTGTCCCCCTCGGACCGATCAAGATAAATGATTTTCTAGGGAATGTAAGAACGCGGCTGAACATAATATTCCAATTCTACATTAGAAATGGAGATTTAGAAGCAAATTCTACATTAGAAATGGAGATTTTGACGAGTTACGCCACCACAAAGTGCGGCCCAGCACTTATAAAGCTGGGCCGCGGTTCTGAATTACTTCTTAGTCTTCTTTTTTGCGACTTTTTTGGCGGGCTTCTTTTTCATCGATCCACACTTAGATTTGCAAACCATCTTCTCCTCCTTGGAAAGCCTTGTTTGTAAATTACAATTATGCGGGGAGGAAAACAAAAAGTAAAATGGATCACCTATAAAAAACATCGGCTGCCGTGAGCACCAAAAATACCACGAGAAAAAAGAGGGCACTGCCGATCACCACACGGTTCACGACATTGCTGTATTTCAAATGCATGAACCATAAAAAAACCAAGATGGCCTTGGTGCAAGCGATGCTCAGAGCGACTACGATATTCCAGGCACCACCCAGATTAATTCGCGCAGTGATAACCGTTGCAATGGTAAGAAAGATCAAGGCCAAAAAAACTTTGAGGTTGGTAGTCGCTGGAACAATATGGGATTGTGAATGCTCAGAAGACATGGCTGACTCCTATCCAATCAAATACAGCAGAGGGAAGAGAAAAATCCAAATAATATCTACAATGTGCCAGTAAAGACCGACGCCATCCACGGGAACAAAATAGTGGGGCGAAAATTCATTTCTTTTAAATCGCACCAAAAGCCATATCATGAGTCCAATACCAACCAAAATATGAATGGCATGGAGACCGGTCATCACAAAATAAAGGCCAAAGAAAATTCCCATCTCGCGTGAGACCCCAGCGTGGCCAAAATTTATTCCAGGCAAAAGTCCCTCATGGAACTTATGCGCGTATTCAAAATATTTCACCCCTAAGAAGAACAGGGCGCACAATATAGTGAGAAGAATGAGAGAGAAGGCATGATGGGTTTCGCCCTTTTGAGTATAGTGAACTGCCTGGGCCATACAATATGAGCTGGCAATGAGAACCAAGGTATTCACCATCCCCATCTGCACGTCAAGGAACTTGCTGGCGTCATGAAAGACAATTGGGTACATGCCACGGAACATGGCATACGCCACAAAGAGTCCACCGAACATCAAAATTTCAGTGGCCAAAAATAACCAAATACCCTGTATCGCGGCTTCATGCTCTTGCTCAACACTAGAAAAATGATGAGAAGGTTCGATACCCCTTTCGTGATCAGTTATACTCATAGGGCCTGCTTGTTACAGTTGGAATTTGCTCAAAATTATCATGGGTGGGAGGACTCTGGGTGGTCCACTCAAGAGTGGTGGCCCCCCAGGGATTGGCGGGTGCGGGAGTTCCCTTCTTAAACGACTTAAATAAAACGACCATCGCTACCACAATACCAAGGCCTAAAATCCAAGAACCCACAGTAGAAGTCAAATGATAGACATGAAACTTGGGATCATAGAGATGATAGCGACGAGGCATTCCCTGAGAGCCCATGATAAATTGGGGAATGAAAGTGACATTGAAACCCAGAAAAACCAACACGGCACTCACGCGTCCCCAAAATTCATTGTACATTTTACCCGTCATCTTGGGCATCCAGTAGAACAGCCCCGCAAACATACCCATAATAACCCCACCCACCATGGTGTAGTGAAAATGCGCCACCACAAAATAGGTGTCATGCAGTTGCACATCAGTGGCCATCGAGGCCAAAAATAATCCGGTCAAACCGCCTATCAAAAAAAGTCCGATGAAGGCGATAGCATAGAGCATGGGTGTATCCAGCTGAATGGAACCTTGGTACATGGTGGCGACCCAGTTAAAAAGTTTGATGGCGGTGGGAACGCCGACCAGGACTGTCAGAATAGAAAAGATGGCCCCCGCCAATTCCGATTGGCCACTCACAAAGAGATGATGACCCCAAACAAAAAAACTTATGGCCGAAATGGCGACACTGGAAAGAGCAATGGCCTTGTAGCCAAAGATGGTTTTGCGCGAAAAGGTGGAGACTACCTCGGAGATAATTCCCATGGCGGGCAATATCATAATGTAAACGGCGGGATGAGAATAAAACCAAAAGAAATGCTGAAAAAGAATAGGGTCACCACCAATTGAGGCATCAAAGATGCCCACCCCAAACAGTCTTTCAGTAATTAGGAGCAGCAGTGTGATGGCCAAAACAGGCGTGGCAATAATCTGAATAATGGCGGCGGCATAAAGGGCCCAACAAAAAAGCGGCATGCGCATCATGGTCATCCCAGGCGCTCGCAACTTGTGAATGGTGACAATAAAATTGAGTCCGGTCAAAATGGAGCTAAAACCCATGACAAAGGCCCCAAAGAGTATGACGGTCACGGCCTCCATGGATTTGATACTGTAGGGCGTATAGAAGGTCCATCCAGTGTCTACCCCACCCAAGAGAATGGACAGCACGGCCAAGGTGGCACCGAACATCAAAAAATACCAGCTCAAGAGGTTCAGTCGAGGAAAGGCCACATCTTTGGCCCCAACCATCAAGGGCAACATAAAATTTCCCAACACGGCGGGAATTCCAGGAATGATCACCATAAAAATCATGACGGAACCATGCAAGGTCATGGCCTTGTTATACAGATCAGAAGACATAAATAATTTGGTGGGAGTCATAAGTTCCAAGCGCACCAAGAGTCCAAAAATCCCGCCCACCAACATGAAGGCCATGACGGCCAGGAAATAGAGAATACCAATGCGTTTATGATCAAGAGTGCAGAGCCAGGATTTAAGTCCCTTTTGGTGGTTTAAATAATTACTTCCTGCTTCCATTCTTTTGTCCTTTTCTGGCGCCACTGTAAAAAATCATCATTTCAAACTTTTTATAAACTCTACAATTTGGCCCAATTCTTCTTCCGTAATCTGCCCGGCGAAACTATTCATCTTGGGCTTAAAACCTTTCACCACTTGGGACTTGGGATCTAAGATCGATTTTCGGATATAATTCTCATCAGCCGCTTCAATGGGTGGCCCCTCTTCAAACTCGCGCTTTTTGCCAAAAAGCCCCCTAAAACTTGGCCCCACATCATCAACCCCCGTGAGGGTGTGGCATGATTTACATCCCTTTATTTCATATAATTTCGCTCCGAGAACACTGGGAGAAGCGGTGGTGGAGGTGGCAGCTTCGGCCTGCAACCAGTGTTCAAACTCCACTTCGGAAACCACTTGAACGGTGGCCAGCATCTTAGAATGTGCCGTTCCACAAAATTCCGTGCAATAGGCCTGGTAAGCACCCGGCCTATTGGGTGTAAACCAAACTTTGGTTCGCAGTCCTGGCACCACATCTTTTTTAACTCTGAAAGCAGGAACCGAAAAACTGTGGATCACATCCAAGGAAGTCATGTCGAGAACTACCGGCCGGTTGATGGGAACGTAGAGTTGCCCCAAGGTCTGAACTTCTTTCCCATCGACAGTATAATTAAAGATCCATGCCCACTGCTTCGCAATCACCCGAATGTGGTAGGCATTGTCGGGTGGGTGTTCCAAAACGCGATAAGCACTCCATCCATAAAAAGCAATGGCAACAAAAACAATAGTTGGAATAACCGTCCAAATAATTTCGAGTTTGTGACTTCCGGTGATCGTACCAGTCTTCTGTCCTTCACGTTTACGCCTATACTTGATGGCAAACCAAACAATCACAATAACGAATAAAATTGTGACCAATGCCGACATCCCAATGATGGCATAAAAAATTTGATCAATTAAACCGGCCGTAGTTGAGGCCTGTTCTGGAAGCATAAAAGAAAAAAGTTTTTCAAGTGTATTCATGCTTGTTTCCGTTGGGTATACCAAAACATTCCTAAAAACAACACCAAACCGGCCGCGAATAATCCCCCCACCACACGCATGATATTGAAGGCATAAAATGCGTACCCTCTTTTGTTGGGATCGTAGCGCAGACAAAAAAGGATCATCCGATCCATGACCGTTCCAATGCGATTTTCAGAAGCCTCAACCAATGAGAGTCGCAGAACTTTTGGTTCCGATTTGAGCCCGTAATGATAATACGAAATCTTCCCCGACGGTGTCACGATATAGGAAGCGGCGGCATGGACATATTCAGACGTTTTTTCATCATAGCGATATTTAAAACCCACTGTCTTGGCCAGACGGGTGATGCTGTCCTGATCTCCGGTTAAAAAATGCCAGCCTTTTTCCGCCTCATAGCGGGCATAACTTGTTAAATAGCTATCCCGTTTCAATTTTGCCAATTGATAAGTTTCTTTAGGGTCTATGCTCACCACCACCACTTGGAATTGATTTCCAGCATTCCACTCAATATTCTTAAGTGTATCCGTCATACCATTGAGCAGAAGATTACACATGGAGGGGCAGGAATAATAAACCAGGGCAAGCACAACCGGCCTTCCCTCGCGAAAAAAACTCTGCAGAGGCACGGCAGTGCCTGTCTCATCTCGAAACATCAAAGAGAGATCAATGCTCTCGCCTAAATGCTCCTCAATTCCGACATTTTCCAGAATTTCCGGTTTGGTTCCTACAGGCATCCCTGGCGTCGGCGGCATTGTGCCATTACCGAAAGCATGGAGTCGGTTGAAAGGCATTCCAAGCCCCATCAAGAATACTCCTATCAATAAGAATCTCTCGATCATCATTTTTGTCCGAAAAAATTTTTTGATGGTCAAATTGTATATCACATCTTAGTTTAGGTCTCATATTTTTATGGCCAGATATCTCTTATACATTCTCTTTTTTTTGCTTTTTTTGCTGATGACAGCTTGTCAGGAGACTCGTTTTACTGAAGGCAAGACTTTTGCCGGTGGGGTGCTCGCTTCAACTGATGAGTTAAATTTGGGAATGTCCGTCTACACCACCTACTGTTTAACCTGTCATGGCAATGAAGGCGACGGCAAAGGCATTTCTTCCAAGGGTTCCACCTCACCACCCCGCGATTTTAGATTAGGAATTTTTAAATTCGGTCTCGTGGCTTCCGGCGAATTGCCCCATGATCAACATCTAAGCAAGATTATTATCGGCGGCCTCAAGGGGACCTCTATGCTTCCCTGGAAACTAAGCGAGAAGGAGGCCCACGCTGTCATCCAATACATTAAAACTTTTTCGCCCAAGACTTGGGAAGGGAAAGACAAAATTTTGGGGAAAGCTATCATTCCCGGCCCTGATCCCTTTGCCCCACTTAACCGACTCGAAGCTGTCTATAAGGGAAAAATTCTTTATCATGTTGTGGCCAAGTGCCAAAACTGTCATCGTGGATACATGGAAAAGACAGAGCTTGCACAAAAATTGCCTCTGGATGAAAGAATAGGTGAAGACTATTTCGCCCTCAAACCGCAAGACTCGGCGTTTGGCCATAAAATTACTCCTCCTGATTTCACTGTGACTGAATTAAAATCTGCCAACACTTTAGAAGAATTGTATGTTCGCATCGCCGCAGGAATAGGTGGAACCAAGATGACAAGTTTGACCGACAAATTAAAGAATGAAGAACTCTGGGCCCTGGCCTATTACGTGTATTCTCTCGTAGAATCACGCCCAAAATAGGGAATTTTTCATGCTCAAAAACATTGCCGTCTTGGTAGTTTTGATAGTTTTGTCTCTGACCCTTCCACCGTTTTCCTATGCACAAGACATTGCCAAGGGGGCGCGCTACTTCAAAGAGAATTGTGCTATTTGTCACGGGCAAGATGCTCTAGGTATTGAGCGAAAGCTGACCCCACGACTCGCAGGACAAAGGGCCTATTACTCACTTGAACAGATGAAACGGTTTAGATCGGGAAAACGGCCAGCGGTCGAGATGAAACCCACTTACGACGCCATGAATCAGCAAGAGATGAAGGATGTAGCTGCCTTCCTCGAAAAAATGCCCTAAACTCTTAGCACCTCCAAATTAGGATTCGGTGTGAAAAAGTTTTCTTTGCTTCTTCTGATCCTCATTACCATCTTACCAGCAATATCCAAAAGTGAGGTTTATCTTGCGGCTGTGGCCGGATCAAGTAAGTTGGCTTCGGACAATTCCGAACTCGATGGAGCATTCAAAGGGCAGTCCTATGGTTTTATGGCAGGCTATCAGCTCATTTCTCTTTTTGCCCTTGAGATGGGGTATAAGGCCAATCACGTCAAGGGGACGGTGCGGGCACGAGTTTTCAATGCTGCCGCCAACGCCACTGATCAAGTCAGTGTCGATATGGAATCCAAAATCACCATGTTTGGTCTACGACTTACTCTCTTTACCTTCGTCAATATTTTCGGTGGATATGCTTCCCATGCCTTGGACACTACGGTAAAAATTAACAACACCGACGTTAGTAATAATGCTGAATATGATTCTTTGCAAGGATCTGACGGCGGGGCCTATTACGGATTAGGAGGGCGCTTGCCCTCATGAACTTCGATCTTTTCGCCGAGGTTTCGGCCTTTAAACTCACCAGTACCGCCTTTATTGATACTCAGGTGGGATTACGCATGAGGTTCTAAATATGTATAACTCTATCCCCATCCAAGCAGCTATCACTCTTATCGCCGGCCTCGTTGCGGTTAAAGTTTTTTCTCTTCTCATCGATAAAAAACTTACTGCATGGGCAAAGCAAACATCATCGCAGTGGGATGACATTCTTATCCTTATTTTACAAAAACGAGTGGTTCCCTTTTTGTATCTGTTTATTGTGGCCAATGCCATAAGCGCTTTGCCTCTTCCCCCTAATGTTCCTGCTCTCATTCATAAAATTCTTATCGCTGTAGGTGGTGTCATTGCCGCACTTATGTCGCTTGATCTTATTAAGGCCATTCTGGATCAGAAAATTAGCGGCATCTCCGAGCAAGGGCATAAGGGGATTGTTACGCTGGTAAAAACGGTTATTTGGGGTCTGACAAGCCTTTTTATTTTGGACAATCTTGGTTTTAAGGTGACGTCCATCATCGCCGGTTTAGGGATTGGTGGCGTGGCCATCGCTCTGGCCTCTCAGGCGCTCTTGAGTGACATTTTTAATTACTTCGCCATTTTATTTGATCAACCCTTTGAGGTCGGTGATTTCGTCATCGTGGGTGATACCTCGGGAACCATCGAAAGCATGGGGCTGAAATCGACTAAAATACGTTCCCTGGTGGGTGAGCAGATTATCGTCTCTAACACGCAACTGATGAACACCAAGCTACATAATTTTAAACGCATGGAGAATCGACGAGTAATTTTTCATTTGGGCGTTGAGTATAGCACCACCTACCTTCAACTACAGTCGATCCCCACTATTATTGCCAAAATTATGGGTGAAATTAATGATGTCAAACTTGATCGCTGTCATTTTTGTGAGTTTGCCGGTTCGTCATTAAATTTTGAAATTGTCTACTACGTCACCGGCGGTGATTATCAGATGTACATGGACAAGCAACAACAAATTTACCTCAGCATCTTCAAAGAATTTGAAACAGCAAAAATAAACTTTGCCTTCCCCACCAGCACCGTTCATCTGGTTAAGGCATAACAAAGGAGTATCCCATGACCGATGCTTATATTTACGACACTGCCCGCACCCCGCGTGGAAAGGGTAAATCAACAGGGGCCTTGCACATCGCCCGCCCCATTCATCTCTTAAAAACGGTGCTCGAAGCACTTTCAAACCGTAATCACCTGGACACCAATTTAGTCGAAGACGTCATCATGGGATGCGTGACTCCGGTGGCGGAGCAAGGTGGGAATATTGCCAAGGCCGCTGCCATGTATGCTGGCTATAGCGAAAAAGTTCCGGGCATGACGTTAAACCGCTTTTGTTCTTCGGGCCTTGAGGCGGTCAACACCGCCAGCGCTTACATCATGGCCGGACAATCCGATTTGATTGTGGCAGGCGGAGTTGAATCCATGAGTCGTGTACCCATGGGAAGCGACGGAGGTGCTTGGTTAATTGATCCTGAAGTCGCCAGACAAACTCATTTCATCCCCCAGGGGATCTCGGCCGATCTCATTGCCACGATGGAAGGTTTTACCCGTCGTGATGTGGATCAGTATGCCGTTGTTTCCCAGCAGCGTGCGGCCAAGGCCTGGGCAGAAGGGCGTTTTAACAAGTCGATTATTCCCGTCAAAGACGTGATCGGCAAAATTTTGCTTGACCGCGATGAGCACTTTCGCGCCGAGACCACCTTGGAAAGTTTGAGTGAACTCAAACCGGCCTTCCAAACCATGGGAGAAAACTTTGGTTTTGATTCGGTGGCCATGCAGAAATATCTCAGTGTAGAAAAAATTAATCACATTCATCACGCCGGCAATTCTTCTGGCATTGTGGATGGTGCTGCCGCCGTTCTGGTAGGCAGCAAAGAGATTGGTAAACGACTGAGCTTAAAAGCGCGGGCCCGCATTAAATCTTTTGCCCTCACCTCCACTTGCCCAACCCTTATGCTCCTCGGACCTGGGCCTGCCACACAAATGGCGCTTGATCGAGCGCGTATGAGTATCAAGGACATCGACTTAATTGAGATTAATGAGGCCTTCGCTGCTGTGGTTTTACGCTTTATGCGCGAATTTAATTTGGATCAATCAAAAATCAACGTCAACGGCGGGGCCATCGCTTTAGGCCACCCGCTTGGGGCCACTGGAGCTGTGCTTTTGAGCACCTTGATCGATGAATTAGAACGCCAAAATAAATCTACTGGCCTAGTTACTTTATGCATAGGTGGGGGCATGGGAATCGCCACCATTATCGAGAGGGTATAGTTATGATTGATTATAATATTGACCAAAATAAAATTGTCACCTTGAGCATTAACCGCACTGATACACCCATGAACGTGGGTGATATGGCTTTTATGCTTGAGCTAGAAAAAAAATTCAAACAGGCCATGGCGGAAAGTGGTTTGAAAGGAATCATTCTCACTTCCAGCAAAAAAGAATTTATGGCGGGAGCCGATCTCTCCATGCTTCAAAATATTAAGAGCGTAGATGACAGCGTAAAGCTGACTTCAGAGATTCATCGTTTTCTGCGCCAGATGGAGACATCTAAAATTCCGGTGGTCGCCGCCATCAATGGAACTTGTCTGGGGATGGGTTTCGAAATCGTCCTGGCCTGCCACCACCGGATTATGCTGAACGATGCAAAAGCACAAATCGGACTGCCCGAAGTGGGACTGGGGCTTCTGCCTGGAGGCGGAGGAACACAGCGTCTGCCTCGCTTAATCGGTTTCGAGAAGGCCCTTCCCTATCTTTTACAAGGCACCAAGGCCAATCCGGAAAAGGCCCTGAGCGATGGACTGGTGTCCGAAATTGCAAGCGATCTTGAACAACTCATGTCGAAGGCCCGTGCGTGGATTTTATCCTGTACTAATCCTGCCCAACCTTGGGATAACCAGAAATTTAAATTGCCTGGCGGAGAAGTTCAGTCTCCCCGTGGTTATCAAGTTTTTCCCGCTTCCACCGCCATGCTCACCGAAAAAACCTGCAACAACTATCCGGCACCGGCCGCCATTCTTTCTTGCGTCTACGAAGGCCTGCAAGTTCCCTTGGATCGGGCGCTGGAAATCGAATCGAAATATTTTGCGGCGCTTGTCACCGGCAAAGTGGCCAAGGGCATGATTCGCACTCTCTTCTTTGGCATTAATCAATGTAATAAAGGCGTGGCCCGGCCCAAAGAGGTTCTACCAAAGAAAGTTTCTAAAGTCGGCATCCTCGGCGCTGGTATGATGGGGGCCGGAATCGCCTACGTATCCGCCAAGGCCGGAATTCAGGTTATTTTGAAAGATGTGTCTTTAGAGGTTGCTCAGAAAGGAAAAAATTATTCGGAAAAAATCCTGGCGAAAGATTTGGCCAAAGGTCACATCTCCGAAGCCAAAGTGAAAGAAATCCTGAATCTCATTACCCCCACCGCTGATCCTTCGGCGGTTGCCGGTTGTGATCTTGTTATTGAGGCGGTGATTGAAGACCGCGCTATTAAAGCACGAGTCACCCATGAGTCTGAGTCGGTGCTTTCGCCTGAAGCCATCTTTGCCTCCAATACCTCCACTCTCCCCATTACTTCTCTGGCGCTGGAATCCAAACGCCCGGCCAATTTTATCGGACTTCATTTCTTCTCGCCGGTAGAAAAAATGCCTCTCCTAGAAATTATTATGGGAGAAAAATCATCAAAAGAGGCCTTGAGTTTATGCTTGGATTATACCGCTCAAATTAAAAAGACCCCCATTGTGGTCAATGATGGACGGGGTTTTTTCACCTCACGCGTTTTTACTACCTACATCGAAGAGGGATTGAGCTGCCTGCGTGACGGTTTTGCTCCAGCGATCATTGAAAATGCAGGAAAAATGGCCGGCATGCCGGTAGGCCCGCTGGCCGTTGCCGACGAGGTTGGACTTGATTTGATTTATCATATTTTAAACCAGACTGTGCAAGATTTAGGTATGAAGGCAGTTGACCAGGGATTATTCAAAGACGTCACAACCTTTGTGAAAGATATAAAACGCTTGGGTCGAAAATCCGGAGGAGGCCTCTATCAATATCCTCCGGAAGGCAAAAAATTTCTGTGGCCCGAACTTGCCAAATATTTCCCTCTTGATCGCACAAAAACTGATGTTAAGGCGGTCATGCAGCGACTGATTTATCGCCAAGTATTGGAAACCATCAAGTGCATGCAGGAGAAAATCTTGACCTCCGCGCGTGATGGTGATGTAGGTTCTATTCTGGGACTCGGTTTTGCACCCTTTACCGGTGGCATGCTGTCCTACTTAGACTACGAAGGCCTTGATACCTTCATGCAAAACTGCACCTCTCTTAAAAAGGTCTGGGGACCACGTTTTACCCCACCCAAACTTTTAGAAGACATGAGCACCAAGGGTAAAACCTTTTATGCATAGGTGTGAAAAACCACTGGCAGGCCTGCGCATTCTCGACCTAAGCAAACTCTTGCCTGGACCTTTTGCCTCACGTCTTCTCGCTGATCTCGGCGCCCAGGTCGTTGCCGTCACTTCACCCAAAGTGGGAGATCCCTTAAGCAACATGCCCAAACTCTTCTCTGCCCTTAATCATGACAAAGAATTTTTAAGCATTGATTTTCAAAATGAGGAAGATCGGCAAAAATTTTATGAGGAGTGCAGAAAAGCCGATGTCCTGATTGAAGGATTCAGACCTGGTTTCACAAAAAAACTGGGTGCGGATTTTGACACTGTAAAAAAAATCAATCCCAAAATCATCTACTGCTCAATTAGCGGTTATGGGCAAAATGGGCCACGCGCGGGCAAGGCAGCTCATGACATCAACTATCTTGCCGAGTGTGGTGTCCTTCATCAAATGGGGATTGATAAGATGAACGGCGCGGTTCCCAATATTCAAATTTCCGATCTGGCCGGAAGCTTTCATGCCTGTATCGCCATTTTGGCGGCGGTTCATGCTCGGGGACACACGAATGAGGCACAATACTTGGACATCTCGCTTATCGACAGCGCCCTCTCCATGGCGATCATCCCTTCATCCATGATGGCACAAAGTGGCCAGGTTCCGCAAAGCGGTCAAGAGATCTTAAACGGCGGTCAGGCCTGTTATCGAACTTACCAGACTGCCGATCAAAAATACGTCGCGCTTGGGGCCTTTGAAAAAAAATTCTGGGCCAATTTGTGCCGCGCCCTCAACATCCATGATTTGATCGATGCCCATATGACGACAGGCCCGAAAAATGATGAGGCCATCCAAAAACTCACGAGCATCTTTCGCACCAAAACGCGCGATGAGTGGACACAATTTTTTAACGGCCAAGACGTATGCTTCAGTCCCGTACTCGACTTGCACGAAGCCTCTTCCCCCTAATCCCAAACTCAGGTTGAAAGTTTCCCCCCCTGCAAGAATTATAAGTTGGCAAAATATGTTGTAAGTATCATTGTTCCCTATCTAGAAAGTAGTTCCACTCTAGAAAGTAGTTCCACCAGCAGAATCGGGATGCTTCGTTTCAAGAGTGAAAATTGTTATGACTATTGGTTAATAATTATTTTACTAATTTTAGACTCCGAGTTACCTAAGCAAAGGTTCTATAACCCCTTCCCATTGAAACACTGTGCGTCCCAAAAGGGTCATGGAACCTGAACGATGAATGCACATAATTTCTAGTTCATCTTTATTTGAACAGGATGTTCCTTGGATAATATTGTGCCATCCCCCAACTGGCCGGCGGCGTTATAACCCCATGCCCAGATCGTCCCGTCCCTCTTATATGCAAGAGAGTGATTATGCCCTGCTGAAATGGCCAAGATCTCACTTAGTCCCCTGACTTGAATGGGAGTATTGATTTTCTCTTTCATGTCTTTTTCATAAGGCACATTGCTTCCCCACATCCAAACACTTCCATCATTCTTAAGTGCAATGGTGTAAGTCAGCCCACCTGCAATACCTTTTACATTGTCCAGGCCCTTCACTTGCACAGGTAGTGGACTATGAGCATATGTGCCGTTTCCCAATTGACCGACAGAATTTGCACCCCAAGTCCAGACAGTGCCATCACTTCGCAAGGCGATAGTGTGATTCCCACCGGCCGCAATTGAAGTTACATTGGCGATTCCAATGACCTGCACAGGAGAGCCCCGCATCATGAGTTTTTCTGTATGGGAAAAAAGACTCCCGTTTCTGTCTTTCTCAGGCAGCGTTTCAGCGAATCTACCATCACCCAATTGTCCATAAGTATAATCACCCCAAGTCCACACTGTTCCATCATTTTTGAGCACCACCGAATGTTTGGGCCCGGCCGCAATGGCAATGACATTAGAAAGGTCAGTGACCTGCAAACCACCCATTTGGTGGCCAAGCAATCCTGCATTTCTCACCCCCCATGTCCAGACCGTCTGATCATTTTTTAAGGCCATGGCATGAATTGATCCTGCGGCAAGCGCAGTAATATTGGTTAGCCCATTGACTAAAACAGGAGTGTTGCTTCTGTTGGCTGGACCTACATTTCCAGAACCTAATAATCCAAAAGTATTGTCTCCCCAGGCGAGCACAGAGCCATCCTTCTTAACTCCTAAGGTAAAGTTCTCCCCTGCGGCAATAATGACGAACTCAAATTCAAACTTTAAACGTATCGGAGATGAATAATCAAAATGAGTACGATCATTGATGATGGAGCTATCTCCAAATTCCCCAAAGAAATTGCGACCCCAGGCCCATACACTTTTATCATTCCTCATGGCCATCGCATGCTGCGCTCCGCTCGTTATAAAAAAATTGGCGGACTGGGTTGGTGAAACATGAACTACAGCCGTTGCTGGAGTTTCTACTTGCACCACAGTTTCCACATCATTTTTAAAAAGCTGGGTGGATACAAGCTTCCCCGAAGAATCAAAATTTAATGTGGGCCCTTCTTTTACATATTTTCCATCGCGCTTGACCTGGCAGCTCTTGACTGAAAGTCCGGTCGAGGGAGAAACGTACTGAATCAAAATACCTTTTCCGCAATTAATCTCATCCGCAAAGGCACTTGTACCAAGCAATAAAAAAAGAATTAAACAAATAGTCCGTGCGCTCCACATACTTTGTGCTCCCTGCTATTATTTTTGAGGTCGACCGCAAGCCGGATCTCTATTACAGAGCATACCGGTACCAGCAGATTTTTTATTTGTGGTGAAAAAGTCTGCTGGTATCAAGCTCTTTTAGCTCTTTCTGCTTGTAGCACCTTCAAGGAACCTTGAATAAATACAACGCATTAGAAAAACGGAATTGACATTTCCGAAAATTATGCAAAAATGGAAACATGATTTCCAGATGTTTCAAGTATCCGAAAAATAACAGCTTTTTCCTCTTTGGACCTCGCGGCACTGGGAAATCATCTTTTCTTAAAAGTACTTTTGGAGACGCAATTTACCTGAATCTACTTGAAGATCAACTTTTTCAACGCCTGTTGGCCAATCCCTCTCGTCTGGTTGATTACATTCCAGCGGACTACAAGGGCTGGGTGGTTATCGATGAAATACAAAAGATTCCACCTCTTCTTGATGAGGTTCATACGCTCATTGAAGAAAGGAAACTGCGTTTTGCCCTGACTGGTTCCAGCGCCCGGAAATTAAGAAAATCTGGAGTCAATCTGCTGGCGGGAAGAGCATTCACGCAACATGCCTTCCCCCTTACTGCCTTGGAGCTTAAAGAGCAATTTGATTTAAAGAAGGCCCTCACCACCGGGCTATTGCCGAAAAGCTACCTTGAAGAGGACTCTGCTAGCTTTCTAAAAAGTTATGTCACGACTTATTTAAAAGAAGAAGTGATGCAGGAGGGACTGGTTCGACAACTGGCCCCCTTTATGCGTTTTTTGGAGGCCGCAAGTTTTTCCCAAGCTCAAGTTATTAATTATTCCAATGTTGCCAGTGACTGCTCAGTAGAACGCAAGACCGTTACTAATTACTTTCAGCTTTTAGACGACCTCTTGTTGGCACATTTTCTTGACGTTTTCACACTTCGGGCAAAGCGAGAGCTGATTAAACATCGGAAGTTCTATTTTTTTGATCTCGGAGTTTTCAAACAAATCCGTCCTCAAGGGCCACTCGATTCGCCCGAGGAAATTTTAGGGGCTGCGCTTGAGACACTAGTCTTGCAAGAATTATTGGCGAGAAACGAGTATCAGGAACTCGATTACAAGATATACTACTGGCACACAAAAAATCATTGTGAAGTAGATTTTATCTTATACGGAAAAAAAGGATTCCACGCCATCGAGGTAAAATCTTCATCGCGAGCAAGAGAGCAAGATTTTGCCGGACTGCATGAATTTCATCACGACTATCCCCAGGCGAAATTATTTTTCCTCTATGCCGGAAATGAATGCAGGCAGTATCAGGGAATTAATATTATCCCAGTGGACAATTTTCTACGAGAAACAGAGAAATGGATAGGATAGGAATCCCCCTAAAGGGTCATGGTACCCTGAAAGTTATCTGACGATCCGAAACTGAAAAAGTCGACAGGTACCTTTATTGGTACCTTTATTTAGTTGTTACAGCTTCGAAGTCCACGCCCTGCACCTATCTTCGAGGAATTTATTACATTCTGCTGGACTGACTGAGTTTAATTGATTAATTTCCGGCCATCATTATGGGGAGAGAACCGCTATGAAGAATATGAAATTCTTGCTCTTTATTTTGGCTTTTCAAGCACTTACCTTTATCCCCAAATCAGAGGCTTCATTTTTAAGGTTTTGGAGGGGATTTCCAAAAAGTGAACTTTCTCTCGATCAGTTTAATGCTGACCTAAATGACATTTTTCTTCCGGCCACCGCCGCATTGGCGAAAACACCGGCCCACCTCATTTCCTATCAGCCACTTTTATTACCGGTGGACCTAATTCTAACCGAAAAATTGCCAGTCGAGCTGGCGCTGGTTGAATATGCCAGCGAGGCGGAATATCGAAGCTATCGCGACACGCAGGAAGGTCAAGCCTATTCAAATTTACATTGGGATTATTTTGAAAAAAGCACCAGTAGAAGCACCGTCCCAACACAATTTACCGGAGTTTTGGAATCTGACAAGGCCTACTTGATTGGAAATCAGATTAACTGGAATAGCGGCCCGTCATTCTTTTATTTGTTTCGCAATGATGCTTCGACCATGGAAAAGATTGCGCAGGCCCTTCTGTTGTCAGAAAAAAATGGATTTAAGGGTGTGGTTCTCGTCGCTCCAACCTACGTCATGATGTATGCAAAATCTTTTTTGAATCCCACTTTAATACGCATTCTCCTGTGGGAAACGACTCTCAGGTCGGGGATGACCTTGCAATACGGATCGGGTATCCAATACCCCCTAAGAAAGTAGTTCCACCAGCAGAAAGGGTCATGGAACCTGAACCAGAACCAAGCTGTTAACTTGAGCTGGGGGAGAAAGAAGTAGATCCTTGACACTACCAAGAACTACCAGGAATCTAGTTGCCACAACCCAAATCTTTGTTCCCGAACAGATGAGGTTTCATCTTTAGAAAACCAGAACGGTTATCTTGCAATGATATTTTGTACCAACGAGAAAGTGTGGATTTCTCTTTAATTTTTTCAGATTCATAAATGGTACCATAGACAAACTGGGCATTGTCTTTAACGCATGCATAATATACACCTTCCTCTATCAGGTAGCCTCCCGTTGCAGGATCGAAGCCTTCTTCACTGCTTCCTCTGACGATAGGATTGTTACTGAGCTTGATTTTGCTACCACTCTTATAAATTTTTTCACCAATCAATTCATCTTTGTAGAGCAGAGCCGTACCGAATTTTTCTACCATATCGATACTTTCGATGGATTTCACGTTGGTTCCTTTTGGAAGCTCTGCTAATTTTTTGCTTTTCTCACTGGGTGTCTCAAAAAGGGTTGCATTTTGTGCCAAAATTGAAGACATTGGACATTGCTGACAATCTTCTAGTTTGCAACCCCTAACTTGCGCAATTTGAAAGTTACACGGGACATCTTCGAGTACTGGTTTCAAAAGGCCCCCGGTGGGATCTTTTCTCAAAAGCTCAATATATATACAATCTGATTTCATTCCCCTTTCACATGCCCGCTCAAAGGCGCTTTTGCCATGGGTAATCTCCCCGGAGCGTTGGAGGATTCCAAGATTAGCATTCCCAGTTCTATACAAGAACTCGCAATACCCGTTTTGCAATTGGGAGACAAGTAGCGCATGCGCTTTTGTTTCCATGCCGGACTCTCTGGCGCAACTGGGGGGACAGAAGTGGATGGTGCTAAACCTGCAAATATCATCATAGAAATCGCAATAGAAATGATCAAACGACTTAATGTTGCATTCCACATTCGTAGTCCCCTTAAATGTATTATTTAATCATTCCTAATGTATGGCCGCCAGTCATGATTCTTAAAAAGATCTATAAAACGCCCCCAACTACGCGTCAATGGATATCTTCTGGTACGTTCTGACGCCTTCATTATGCATTTTAAAATGGAGGAAGTAATCCAAATCAAATTTAATTAGCCTTTACGTTGTCGTTTATTAAATTTTCCACATACCCATAATAATATCACAGAAAGTAGTTACACCAGCAGAATCGGGATGCTTCGTTTCAAGAGTGAAAATTATTATGACTATTGGTTGATAATTATTTTAAAGTCTACAGGTACCTTTGCGTTTTTGCGATTCTTTTGCGATTTGTGCCAGGAGACTTATCATAAAACGCGTCAAGATCACTCCGATGAGCAGTCGTCTTCAATAAAAGGTGGTCTGCTAAGAAAAGAATTTAGATATAGTGGAACACGCCAAAAACAGCAGACACCACAATTTGATCTTTTTTGATAAGTCTCCTGGCACAAAGAAGAACTCAAGGGAAAATAATTTTTTTAGAACATAGATAGTTATGGCATGAGCAGGCAAATTCTTGTCCTCCGGCGGCCCTGCATTTTGTGACAAACTCTTCACCTACTGTGAAGCCCGAAGTACACGGCGCTTGCTCTGGTGGAATGGTGCAACTTGTTTCTACACCGGCCTGATTATAACCATGAGCACCCTTCTGCGAGAATGTGGCCGATGTTTGTGGTGATGTTTGTGGTGGCGAACGGGTTTTTTGATGCGTATCCATTCCACAGCTGGCCATGACAAGCAATGTTATGGTGACAAATACGGGAAAGTTTTGCACTACAAACTCCGGCGTTGTAACTCCTCTACATATTATGGCCTTCAGTCTTCTTATCGCAAACACCAAGCAAAAATTGCCATAGCAGAGTCGTTCGAGCAATTTCGTGCCAGAAGACTTATCAGTGCGAAGCTTGTTTCGTAATTAAAACAATTACACCAAACCCACAATTAATTTACGGGTTTGGTATTGCACTTTTTCTCTAAAGCATCATTAACAAGATAATCTAAACGGTTCATGAAAGCGTTTTGAAGTGCTTTTTGCCGTTCCATGATCACACTCATGAATTTTTCTTTTTCTGCCACTGTGTATGTCTTCGAGTTGAGAATTTCAGTGGTTAATTTCAAACTTTCTGGATTATAGGTAGAAAAAAATGTTCGTAAGCTTTGCATCACGACAGGCAATTTCCCGTCGCCTTGCCCTAGCCTATCAAAATCAGCATCGGCCTTATCATAAAATTGCGTTACCTTATCAGAGACGCTAAAGACCGTGCTTGAAAAAAGGAAAATTAGAGTAGCGAATAAAATTTTGTTCATATCTATTTGCAAAGATGCGCCTCAAAACTGGTATTGTAATCTCCCAAGGCATAATCGGGAACAAAAACCATCACATTATTGCCATTAATTTCCAATCCGGCGAAATTAAGCTTCCCGTTACCATTACCCCAGGCCTGCTCATTGGCATTGAGCAAATTGTTCCAGCGTTGACCATTTCTGGCATCATTGACCATCATCTCGGGAAGGCCACGCTTTTGCCAGGAAGTATTCACGATCACCAATGCTTCATTCCCGCCATCAATACGCGAGAAGGCAAAGATGCCGTTAGTCCCATTCTCCACCCAGCGAAACTTAGTGCTGCCATACTTGAGGGCCTTGCATGAGCGCCGAATATTATTCATCTTGCGTGCCATTTTATAGACATCATGATCGCGATTCAGCATAGGGTCTTGGGCCCATTCAGGTGATTTAGTTGGTTTAATTTTTCCAATATAGGCCAGATTGTTAATGCTGCCTATGGTGCTACCCAGACGATACATTCCACCCATAAACATATCTTGACGATAGAGAGTGTGGGAACTCCCCTTGCACTCTCTTTGGATTTCCGAGTTGGCACGGCCAGCATTCATATTGTTAAAATGGCAATCACCATTAAATCCTTGCTCCATCCCGTAATAAATAATGGGAGCACCTTCGGCCATAGCGAGATAACTCAGACCCAAGGCCGAGCGCTCGGGAGAAGTGGGATCATGGGAAACAAAACGAGGCCAGTCATGAATCTCTAGGAGATTCCAGGTCAGACGGTAATCTCCCTGATGAGCGAGATCGTTAAAGTATCCGCCCAAGAAATGGTCTTCTAGGGCCCGGGAGGGACGGCGGTTCAAAAGCACGTCAATCGCCGTACCACCGTGGGCAAAGTCATAAGCGGCATTCATGCCGGGATAAGGGGCCACAGGGTTGTTTAAGTATGTGCTTTTCAACTGCCACATTCTCTTGGTCAAGCTCAAAGGTACATTGCCATGATCGTCGGGATTTTGTGGATTAGAATACATTTTGCCAACACGCCTTCCAATCCAATCTGACGGCCCGGCCACTTCTCCTACCACGAAGAAATTCTTTTTTCCGAGTGTGCGGGCGTAGTCGCGGATATGCGTGCTAAAGTAAGCAATAAAATCTTCAGTCACATGCTTGGCAGCGTCCAGGCGAAAACCATCCACATCGGCATAGGCCATCCAATATTTGTGAAGATCGGTGAAGATTTCTTGGAAATCATAATTTCTGGTATCAAAGTCAAACATGGTAGCAACAAAATCGCCGAAGACAGCAGTAGGCCCTGTTCCCTGCATATCTGATTGCGAATTGGCACCACAACGATTGAAAAAGAACTGGGACTTAAAGGGTGGGAAAAAATCATCGGCAAAATCCAATTCACCTTGATGCTCCGAACCTCCCGACTCTCCCTTCCATGTTTTATCATTGAGCTGATCGGCGCAACCATAATGATTAGGCCGTTTGCGATAAGTAGTTTTTGGGTTGCACATGTGATTGACCACGATGTCCAGCACGACCTTGATGCCTTTGCTGTGGGCCAGGGCCACCAATTTTTTGAGATCCTCTTTGGTGCCGAAACCCGGATCAACTTCGGTAAAATCCACCGTACAGTAGCCGTGGTAAGAACCATTATGTTTTTGAATAGGCGTCAACCACAAAACGGTTACACCCAAATCTTTTAAGTAGTCCAAACGATCCATGATGCCTTGAAGGTCGCCGCCATGGCGATAATCTGGTAACCCAAACCAATCTTCTGTTGCCTGATGAGTTTGCTGATACTCTTCGACATTTTGAGTATCATTCGCCAGATTGCCATTATTGAAACGATCCACTTGAATTTGATAAATGATTTCCTCACCCCAAAAACCGGGCGAAGGGTAGTAGTTTTGCCGAAGATTCGCGGCCGATTGAAAACGAGTTCGCGCCCAATCTTTTACCGCATTAATGCCACTGACGCTGGCATCGGGAACTTCCGCGAGTACTTGAAAACATAAGGAACACATCAAGATTAAGAGTGCTCTCACAACCCCTCCGTTCCTAAATCATTTGAGGAGTTGCTAGCATCATTAATCAGGTCTGGCCTTGAGATTCAAGATATGAGTAATTTTTTCAGCTTATTCACTTAGTATTATTTCATCGGAAACTGGCAGATAAAAGTGGCCCCATTACCAGGGACGCTCTCTACCCAGACAGTGCCACCATGTCTCTGCATGATATGCTTAACGATGGCCAACCCAAGTCCCGTGCCGCCAGATTCACGCGATCGTGCTTTATCCACGCGATAGAAGCGTTCAAAAAGTCTACTTTGATGTTCTTGGGAAATTCCCGGGCCATTGTCAGAGATTCGCACTTCAACACTTTCTTGGCCTTGCATGGCCCAACGTAGCGAAATTTTTCCGCCGTCAGGCGTATATTTGCAGGCATTATCCAGAAGATTCACGAGGATTTGCTCTAAACGTCTGGGATCGGCAAACACAATGCCGGTCTCAATAATATAGGAAATACTATGCTTTTTTCTCTCCAATGTACTTTGCAATTGTTTTATTATCCGCGTGGTGACTTCCTCGGTTTCTATCTCGATTTTTTGTAAGACTCCACCAGATTCCAAAGACGAGAGATCGAGTAAATCATCGACCAAATTCATGAGTCTGGCGGTATTGCGTGCAATGGCATTAATAAATCTTTCTTCCAACGGACGCCCTTGAGTGAAGTCCTCAATGAGCGTATCGGTATATCCCTTAATTGAAGTCAGAGGTGTACGCAGTTCGTGAGAGACATTGGCGACAAAATCAATGCGCATCTGCTCGGCCAGTTTCAAATCGGTGACATCGTGAAAGACTCCAAGGGCGCCGTAAATTTTACCATTGCTGCGCCGCAAGGGCGAAATAGTAACGAAGAAAAACATCGCTCCCGTTGCAGTATGAAACTGAACGGCCTTGATTGAAGTTGAAAGACCTTGGCTTAAGGCCACCTGATATCCCTGAACGACTTCGTGGGCCACAATAACTTTCCATAGCCGTCGCCTGCCTATGTCTTTGTCATCAACCAGGATATTAAATTTGCTATTATAAAAGAGTGGAGAATTGTGAATGTCCACCGCCAAAAGTGGATCAGAAATGGCAGACATGAGGGCCGCCTGTTCTCCCTTATCTCTTCTTGCAAATGGGTTTAATCGCGAGAGTAAGTTGTGCTTACCCATGATCGGCCTTAATTCGATAGCCCACACCGCGGATTGTTTCAACTACGTCGGCACATGCTCCAAGTTTTTTGCGAAGTCCAAAGATGTGAGTATCAATGGCACGATCGACTACCATGACTCCTTCTCCCTGAACTTGCTCAATCAAGGCCTCACGCGAGAGAACCTTTCCTTGATTGGCCATCAGAGTCGCCAGCAATCTAAATTCGTAAGTGGTGGTGCGTACTTCCTGCTCTCCACATTTTATCAAGTGGGAGTCTACATCGATGAAGAGCTGACCCACTTTGTACTTTCGGAAACTGCCTTGTGCCAGTATTTCTCCACGCCGAAGCAGGGCCCGTACCCTTGCTAAAAATACCGGGATCTCGAATGGTTTGGTGATATAATCATCAGCACCACTTTCTAGGCCAAGGATAATGTCGTCGGGTAACGCCCGAGCGGTCACCATGAGGATAAGAATTTTTCGTTGAATTTGACGACAAATATCGATGCCGGACAATCCTGGTAACATCCAGTCTAGAACTACCAAGTCAAATACTTCCCCCGACTGTATAAATCTTATAGCTTCTTCACCATTACTGGTCCAGGTCACCTTATAAGAGATGCGCTCCAAATGCAGCACCATAAGTTCCCGAATATCAACGGAATCTTCCACCACTAAAATGCTAGACTGCTTTGCTATCACATTATGCTCACGTAATTATTATCTTAACCAAATCCTAACAATACTTAAAGTCTGGGCCAAATTATAAATTTGCAAGAATCAATATTTACAGGAGAGGTCTTATGTTTGGACGCTTTATGCCACGAGAAGAAAAGTTTTTTGATCTCTTTGACCAGGCAGCAACCTTAATTGTCGAATCTACTGAGCGTTTTCGTACCATGCTCGATGATTTAGGCAATGTGGAAGCGCATTCACGAATAATTAAGGATCTAGAACATAAATGTGATGAAGTTACCCATCGCACTGTTGATCTCCTGCATACGACATTCATTACCCCACTCGATCGTAACGACATCCACTCCTTGATTAGTAAACTGGATGACATTTTGGATATGCTCGAAGCCGCTTCTCAACGCATGTTTCTTTATAACATCACAAAAGGTACTCCCGAACTAAATGCCCTGGCCGATGTGGGAATCAAGTCAGCTCAAAACGTCAAAGAGGCCGTAAGTAGACTTCAT
Organism: uncultured Bdellovibrio sp.; assembly: GCA_964359085.1. Taxonomy (GTDB): domain Bacteria; phylum Bdellovibrionota; class Bacteriovoracia; order Bacteriovoracales; family Bacteriovoracaceae; genus GWA2-49-15. The sequence goes on from CAYHRT010000009.1 coordinate 32,631, forward strand.
CAACTTAAAAATCCAGAGGAAATTATCAAGTACTGCGTGGAAGTCAATCGCCTCGAAAATGAGGCCGATCATATTTTACGTTCGGCCATGGCCAAGCTGTTTAGAGATGAACCGGATGTTCGCCGCCTCATTATGTTAAAAGAGCTTTATGAGATGCTCGAAACCATGACTGACCGTTGCGAGGATGTGGCGAATATCATTGAAGGAATCGTTCTCGAGTACGCTTAACCTCTGGCCCAAAAAGGACTTACATATGGATTCTTCAACCGTATTCATTGTCTTTATTATTATCGTGGCGCTTGGTTTTGACTTTCTAAATGGTTTCCATGACGCCGCCAATTCGATTGCCACAGTGGTTTCAACACGGGTCTTACGTCCTCAGTGGGCGGTGGCCTGGGCGGCCTTTTTTAACTTTATCTCTTTTATGTTTTTTGGACTGCATGTCGCCAATACCATTGGCAAGGGAGTTATTGATCCTCACATTATTGACCCCATGCTCATCCTGGCGGCATTAACTGGTTCTATCATTTGGAATATTATCACCTGGTACTACGGACTTCCTTCTAGTTCCTCTCATGCCTTGATCGGTTCTCTGGCCGGTGCCGCTGTGGCGAAAGTAGGTGTCAAGGGACTCATGCTCTCGGGATTCACCAAGATCGGTGTTTCTATCGTGCTCTCACCACTTTTTGGATTTGCCCTTGCCTTTATCTTTATGACTTTGGTGTCCTTCTTTCTGTTTAAATCTACTCCACGAAAAGTGGATCGTTGGGGGCGGCGCCTTCAGCTAGTCTCCGCCTCTCTCTACAGTTTGGGCCATGGTGGCAATGACGCTCAAAAAACCATGGGCATTATCGCTGTACTCCTTTTTTCTACGGGGCGATTGGGCCCTGAATTTCACGTTCCCTTGTGGATTGTACTCTCATGTCATGCGGCCATGGGGCTCGGCACGCTCTTTGGTGGATGGCGCATTGTAGAAACCATGGGGATGAAAATTACCAAACTTCGCCACATTGGTGGGATGTGTGCAGAAACCGCTGGTGCCATCACACTTTTCTTGGCCACAAGCTTGGGCATTCCCGTCTCCACCACTCACACTATTACTGGCTCCATTATGGGCGTCGGTTCAGTGACAAAATTCTCGGCCGTTCGCTGGGGAGTCGCCGAAAAAATTATCTGGGCGTGGGTACTCACAATCCCTGCTGCGGCCTTCGTCTCGGCCATCACCTGGTGGATCGGGAATTTGATCATAAATGGCTAGAATAAATTGACTTTGACTTTGATTCCGTAGTGATCTGACAGGTTGGTTTTGATTGAGTTTTTCGTTTCGATTTTTTGGTCCATGATAATCTCGGCACCACCAACATTCTTTTGGGGCACATTCTTTAAAAAAATGTGATCGATGAGTTGATTGGGATCAGTGGCCAAGTTCAAACTATTACTCTTACAAAAAGTACACGATGGTTTGGCCCCATCAGACATGGGATCAACATACCCTTTGGCCTTAAAAGCTAAAAAACTTTTTTCAAAATTGGCCTCAATACCCTGATTTGGCACACCCGGACTAAAGTTGAAATCCCCCATGATGGCTTGAGGCCGGCCTTGAGATAATTCCTCAATCTTAGTTAAAAGATATTCGCTTTGTTTTAAATTTTCCTGCTCCCACCCCGTGAATTTTCCTGCATAGGGAGCGCTGTCAGTGAGATTGGCGGTTAGATGAGTACAACCGACAAAAAGTTCCTTTCCTTCGATCTCAAGCACGCTATACAAAAAATCTCTTCGTGAAAGGGTGGAGTAATCGCGCAGAGATACCATGCCGGAAGAACCTGTTTTGATGGGATACTTGGAAAAAAGTGCCAAGCCATTGCTGCCACCGTAGATGTAGATATCGATTTTTCCAAATGGCAACAAGAGCTTCAAGATCGCCAGTAAAGGATGAGTTCCCACTTGTGCCATC
>CAYHRT010000010.1:0-34542 GCA_964359085.1 uncultured Bdellovibrio sp.
GAGAAGTTATTTTTCAACAGGGCGATATTGGCATCGGGTTTTATCTTATCTTCTCGGGGCAAGTTGAGATCTCGGTCGATGATAATAAATTTGATATTGATGAGAATATTGCAAAAGGGAGATATTCCTTAAATCTCGAGAGGTATGATTTCTTTGGTGAGTTGGCACTGCTGCAAGAAAATGCCATAAGAAATGCAACGGCCATAGCGAAGGAAGATTGTATTTTATTTGGGATCTTCCGGCCTGATTTGGACGATTTGATTTTGCAATATCCCGTGGTTGCCGCAAGACTTCTGCAATCTGTCTCGATGATTATTGCGAATCGTCTTTTTTTTCTTACTCAAGAAGTGAGATTTTTAAAAACAAAATTGGAAAACAAAGAATCAAATAAATAGTATGGGCTCCACTACTAAAAATAAGGAAGTGTTTAGATTTGCCTATTTTGCAAGTATAGTTACTCTATGTGTTCTTGGTCTTGCTTTACTCCCTAGAATTTCCATTCCCCTGACCCTTTCCTATGTCTGCTATCTCATGGCGTCTCCACTTGTTCCTTTTTTTACAAGACTTTTCCGTAATCGAAATTTTGCTATTATATTTTTACTCATTGTATTTACTCTTGTTGCTCTTATCCCTTTTTTCTATTTGCTGCCTTCTCTCCGATCCGAAATTGAAAGAGTTCAATACTATCTTCCCAGGCTTGAAGGATTAATCCAGTCTAAATTTATTGAGATAAAAATACTCGTTCAAAATAAATTTTCCATCACAATCGAAGATATTTACTTACAAGATATGATGACAAAGGTTAAATCATTCTCGGCTAAACTTTTGTGGAATTTACCAACCTTTTTGGCCAATGCGCTTGAATGGACATTTCTTGTCCCGTTATTTCTATTCTTTTTAATGAAAGACGCAACTTCTTTTACTAGACTTGTACTTAAGATCACGCCGAATAGTATTTTTGAGCGGTTTTACCATATTCTCCATGAACTCAATACAAAAATAGGCGATTACATTTTTGCCAAGTTTATTGAAGCCAGTATTGTTGGCGGGATCATAACTATTGGCTTGCTCATTTTAGGCGTGAGATTTTGGGCCCTTTTGGGAATTTTGGCCGGCATCACTAACATTGTCCCCTATATCGGCCCGATTTTGGGTGCGATTCCAGCTCTGATTATTGTATATTTTGAGAACGGCATGGGTTCAAGCTTTGGCGGTGTGCTTGTGTTGTACCTCATCGCTAATATTATTGATATTGCAATTGTTTTTCCGGTCATGATCTCGAAAATTGTTGATTTACATCCAATTGTCGTGGTTATTTCTGTCATCGTGGGGTCTCAATTTTTTGGTTTCGTCGGGATGATTATTTCCGTGCCGATAGCGGCTGCGATAAAACTGATTGCCCTAGAGTTTTACAAAAAAATCTATTCACCTCTTTGATGCGGATGTGCTAAATTGTAGCTGTAAGCTATAGTGGAGCAAAATGAAGTCATACCTTAATTGCTATTGTATTATTTTGACATGTATTTTTCTAAGTGCTTGCAGTGGTACTAGACCAACAGGTACGACTGAAGCTGAAATACTTTTCAAGGAGGCTCAGAAATATATTGATAAGAAGCAATTTATTCTGGCAAATGAAAAACTAAATACCCTCCGGTCACAACATCCGTATAGTTATTATGCTACGCCTGCAGAATTAATCCAGGCCGATATTTTATTTAAGCAAGAAAATTTCGTTGAATCTGCATCAGCTTACATTCTCTTTCGTGATTTCCATCCAAAACATGAAAAAATTTCTTATGTGGTATGGATGATTGGTGAATCCTTTTATAATCAGTTACCTTCAACTTCTGATAGGGATTTATCTCAAGGGTATGAGGCGATAAAATATTATCAAGAGATTATTTCTAAATATCCCAAGAGTGAATATATCGAACAGGCCAAAGAAAAGAACATCAAAATTAGTGAAATGTTCAGTCAAAAAGAACAGTATATAGCGGATTTTTATTTTAAGACGAAAGTATTCGACGCAGCTCGCTATCGCTATTTGGCGATGATCGATGAGTTTAAGGAGCCAAGTATTCTTGATCATTCCATTGTTAGAATTTTACAGTCGTCTTTAGAGCTTGGGCAAAAGCCTGAGTGCATTCAATATGCCAAAACATTGCGCAAAAAATTGAGCGCAGATGCTCTGGAAGAATTTGAAAAGCTGCTAGATCAGTGCAAGGACCAGTCCTAAGAGCAATTAACCAAAGGGGTTCGGCATGAATCACCAGGAAAGAGATCTTCTTAATAATGCTTTTCAGGCCAATAAAGTAGGAAACATCAGAGAGGCTGAAGAACTATTTCAAGAGAGTATTATCCTCAATCCTAAAAATTCAAAACCCTTTTTTGCGTTGGCAAATATCTATCATCGTCGCGGAGAAATTGGTAAGGCGATTAAGGCCTTTTCAAAGGTGTTGGAGCTTGATCCATGCCACACCGAAGCGGCCATTAGTCTTTCGGTTATTTATAATGATATTGGGAAATATGAAGAGGCAAAAAAAATTTTTGAAACGGCTTCTGAGCGTGTTAAAACTGCATCTACGATAGGTCCTGTTGATGATATCCATGTGAATAAAAAGTTTTCACAGAGGCATTTTGAACTGGCGGAGCAATACTTTACTTATTGTAAGTTTGATGATGCGCTGTTTGAATATTCGAAAGCGGCATCGCTAGACGCTGAGAATCTAGAGATTAAATTAAAAATGGCAAAAGTTTATGCAAAAAAAGGGCTTGTCAATAAGGCCACTGAAGAGTTGCGCAAACTCAAGGCGGAGAGACCACAGTACATACCTGCTCGTCTCGCGCTCGGACTTCTCTATTATGGATCAGGAAAAATTATTGAAGCACAGCAGGAATGGATGAAGATACTTGCCATTGCACCAGAGAACACAGAAGCAAAGACCTATCTAGCGCTGGCTGAAAGTGCTACAGAAACAACTCTAAATTAACCTATATTTGTATTTGCTAATTGAAATATCAAATATCAACGGAAGTATCAGCTGGGTTTTTTAGCACCTTTTCTGTGCCAACATCTTGTGCTTGATTGCGATTTGTATCTTGCGTAGGAGGTTGAGCATTTGACCGCCGACAATCATCCGAGTTGTAAGTCACGATATATTTTTTTAACTCTACGTACATCTTATGACGAACTTCTAATTTGCTATCTTGCAAAACAATCTGCCGAGCAGTTCGTGTCTTATTATTAATGATAATTGGCGCCTTGAGATTTGCCGACATTTCAACAATATTTTGAGGAATTGTGAGGATGGTATAAATACTAGCATCGCTCAAAGTCTCTAATTCCAGGCTGGTAAGTTCAGGTGGCAGCAATCGTACAGCATAGTCAGGGGTGAAAATTTTCGGCTCAATAATCGGAAATGCGATAGATGCATCATCAAGACTTTGAAGCCATAAAATGAGTGTCTGATCACCTGGATCAACTATAAAAAACCGCTTAAAATTGTCAAATCCTAGGAGCCCTTCTGCGAAATTGAGCACATCTTTTTTATCGACTTCCAGTTCGCCAAAACGCGTTGTTGTGACTTTCACTAAGGCCTCCAGATAACCAGCAGCGTAATGCTGCCAAGGAAATTCTAGCAATCGGCCCCATGAAAGGGCAAGAGGGAAATTACTTCTTATTAAGCTCTTTTAGTTCTTCAGCCAGCTGACCTAAACCTTCATAATCAGATTGTGAAGCAAGTTCGTTTTGATCTTGAATGGCCTGATAAACCTCTTCACGGTGAATTTTCGTCTCTTTGGGCGCTTTAATCCCAAGGCGAACCTGTTTTCCCTTGATTTGAATAACGATAATTTTAATATGATCATCAATGGCGATACTTTCACCAAGCTTCCGTGTCAAAACTAGCATAATTACCCTCTAGTACCAGACCCTCCTGGCCAACCTTATCCGTGGCGACTGGGGAATCTATATTATGCCTATGCATAAATTGCAACGAAAATATTTTAGATTGTGTAATAAACAGATTATCGCAGGAAGTCGAGAAGGTTCTGATTCAATATTGTCTTGCCAGCTTGATAGGTCGTTCGCAATACCTGCTGCTGTTTATTGATGTCACTAAACAACTCTGCAACGTCAGCATCAGTAAGTTTACTCCTATGGGCCTCCTTATCAACATTCTCCGACTCGATTTGTGAACGCGTCGTCATAATTGTATTGACCGTTGAGCCTACGCGAGTTCGAAGTGTGATAATACGACTGATGGAGCTATCAAATTTTTCAAGGAGGTCTTGAACAAGTTTAGGATCATTATTTTCAAGCGCTGAAATAAGCGTAGTAAGCTGGTTGAAAAGATTGTCGCGTTTATGAAATTTTCTATCGAGGGAATTATTTGAAGCCAAATCTCTTGTTGTCACATCGGAATCTTGTTCTGGAGGTGGATCTAGCTCTAGCTCAGACCCTGGAATAGTATCCGGTGCAATCAACTGGTCTGAAAAAAATACTTCCTTACCAGTTAAATTCATTTGAATAAGAAAATCCTTAGAAATTTCTAGCTTAATATGACCGTCATCGCCGGTGTAATTACCATCAATATCAAAGGGAATTTTTAAGGTATTGAAGCCAGAAAAAATATACTTATTACCAACACGTCTGTTAGATATCGCTAATAACTGATTTCGCATTTGAATTATGTCGTTAGAAATACTTTTTCGGATATCTTGGTCGTAAAAATCAGATGATTGCTGAATAGCTATATCTTTTGCCTTAAGTAAAATATCTGAAATCTGATCGAGAGACTGTTCAGTTTGATTCAAATGTAAAAGTGCGACTTCAGAGTTACGCAAAAATTGCTGATTATCTGCCAATACTGAACCAATTGACATGGCTTCGACATTGCTTATGGGGTTATCAGAAGGGCGTCTTACCTTTTTTAAGGATGTTCCTTTCAGCTGGAGATCCTCAAGCTTTTCCTTGGTTTTATCAAGAGCAAATTTAAGCGACGCTGAATTTGAGTTTTCTGACACTCTTGTCATTTTTTATACTCTCTACCTCTTAATTCCTAGTACCACTTGAAACATTTCATCAGCTGCTTTCAAAACTTTTGCTGAAGCTTCGTAAGCATGTTGAAATTTAATCATATTTGCGGCTTCCTCATCCAGAGAGACTCCTGTGATTCTCTCTTTAACGGCACGGGTCTGCGCTAGTAAACCTTCGGATTGTTCGGAGTCAATGCGCGCCTTGCCTGTTTGTACCCCAACGTGACCGATGCTTTTAAGATATTGCTCTTCAATAGTTGCTGTGCCTTCCGCCATGAGTTTGGCGCTTTCTAATTTACTAACTGCCAGGGCTGCCCGATTGTCACCAGGTGCATTGGGAGATAGGGCCGTCACGATATTGGCCAGATCTTCTCGAACTTCAGTACTAATTGCCATTTCGGTAGCAGCATTTTCGCTCGACGAAAGTTCTTTGAAAAATTTTATGCCGGTAAATTCATGGACATTCTCGCCATCGACGGTGACGCCAGGTTTATAAATAAAGCCGCGCGAATGAATTGCGTTCACGCTTTTGGTTAGAGCGTATGCAATCTGGTCAATATCAGTTTGCATTTTGCGCAGATCTTCATTTCGTACTTTTAACAGCGCTGCCAATTTTCCATTCGGAAACTTCTCTGAAATAAAACCATTCGGACGATTTTTTAAATAGAGTTCCAGGGCCCCACTCATGCCGTTAGAAGAAGTTTCCGCAGGCTGGCCCCTAACGGCCAGTTCTTGGACTTCAGTGGCACAGATAACAGTCCCAACACCTTCGGCATTCACAATAAAATGATTCTTATTATCGACGTAAGTATTTAGATCAAAATATTCCGCCAAAGATCTGACCACTACATCACGCTGATCACGCAAATCACCACTTTCACCATCGAGAGCTTCAAGATTCACAATTTTTCTATTTATATCGGCCAAATGGTGCGACAGTTGGTTGATATTAACCACTTCTTGTTCAAGACGTTTGTCGATATTGCGTGCTAGCTCATCGAGGGTTGAACGAATTCTATTGAAATCTTTGACAATTAATTGTGCATTTTCACGGACTACGGAACGCATGGTCTCATTTTCGGGCTGATTAGCGAGCTCACGGAAAGAATTAAAAAATTTATTAACAATTTTATTGAGACCTTCCGATTCTGTCTCGTTGAAAATAATTTCGACCTGTTCTAATTGCCCAAGTCGCCCCTGGTTGTACTCATGATTGCTAATTGCACCTGTTAAGCGTTGTTCGATATGTCTAGCATCAATTCGTTCTACGCCATGCACGCGGGCCCCTGACCCCATTACTAAACCGTCCTTAACAATAGGGATGCCTGTTGTTTGCTTGACTCGTTGGCGCGAATAACCCTCAGTATTGGCATTGGCAATGTTATGGCCTGCCACCTCCATGGATTTTTTACCAGCACCCAATCCTGATTTGCCTATGCTTAGGATGTCAGTCAAGGTGTGCTCCTATATGGTTCCTGCTGATCCGGTGATCTTGCCCTTGGCATTATATGTATGCACGGTCTTTTTCCCGGTGGTGCTCTCGCGTAATTCTTGAAGATGGTAAATTGCCTTATTTAAAAAAATCTGATTTCTTTTGTTCTGCTCCTTAATCTTTTCGATTAAATCCTTAAGGAGAGAATTAAAACCAATGAAATGCTTAACAAAGGGCTCTGGTGCAGTCCTTTCAAGAAAAACAATCAGATCGGAAACGGTAGCGATATTTTTGAGACCATAGCGTTCCTGCAAATTTAAGATTAAAGATTGCCTTTTGGCATCTGCTAAATCGATGGACGCTATTATTTTATTTTTATCTATAGTAGTAATTTCAAGACGATCAATGTCACTACTTAATAAACAAGAATATTCAACAGCGGTAAGATCAAAAAGAGTAAAATGGAGATCACAAAATTCACGCCAGATTGCAACTGCATCTTGGTATGTTTGGAGATCTATGCCTGTGTCAACATTTCTCATATTTATAATTCTGAAGCCAACATTTTCTCTGCAATGGCATCGTAATCGATGTCATACGTTCCATTTTTTATAGATTCCTTTAGCCCTGCGATTTTTGAAGAATTATCCGGTGGTGGCGCTGCAACTGCAGCTTTTTTTATTCGCGCAAAATCTTTAACGCCGTCACTAATATCAACCTTTGCGTCTTTGGCCGTCGTTTTTTCGAGCGCCGCCTGTCGGAGTGCTTCATTTCTGGCAGAGGCAGGACTTTTACTCCGCAAGTTTCCAACTTTTTTCTCGGGAAAAAAGGGTGCCTTTGTGTTATTTTCTACTGGCCCGGCCATAAGTTACTCCCTTGGTTTTCTGTTTGCATTTGTCATTGCCTGATATGCCTCATAAGCCTCTTTCGAACGAAACTTCTGAGGATATATTTGATCGAGGATAAGATTTTTAATTCCCACACCGTCTGGATGAGAAGCCAATGCCTGTGCTTGTTCATCAGTGAGCAGGGACTGATAGATGCTCTCTGCGGAACTAGGCTCTTCAGCATGCTCAATTGAGTGATTCATTTCATCAAACATCAATTTTAAAAAGCTGGCTTCCTGAGCTTCAGCAACAGCAACATAATCCTTTGGAACATATTGAATTCCATTTGAATCACGCTTGGACTGATGTGAGGGAGGTATGATGATACTCAAATTTCCTTCCTGGAAATGGCCCCTAACACGGGCACTTCACATTATTCTATCAGAATAGAACAGAGGGAACAAAATACAGATTAGGTAGGAAATTTTAGCTAGTAAAATTACAGCAATTCAATGTCAGCAACGAGGGCACCATTGTGCTTAAGTGCTTGAAATATCGAAATTAGATCCTCGGGTGTGGCACCAAACGCGTTGAGGGCCTTGACTAAATCATTCAAAGTTGCTTTTTTATCGATATAGAAGAGTGAATCACCCTTTTTCTTTCCACCACTCACGCTGCCTTCAGAATCCTTGATTTCAATGGTCAAAGATCCATGGGCAATGGCGACAGGCTTTAATACAACATCACCACCAGCAACAAGAGTTCCCGTGCGTTCATTAATAACAATTTTTGCCTTTTGATCAGAGTGAATTTTAAAATTTTCGATTAGCGCCATCAGTTGAACGACATTCCTCTGATATTCGAAAGGAATAACAAGATCAATAGTCGAAGCATCTCTTGCCATTGCATATTTTCCACCCAGCTCAGTATTGAGGATTTTTTCAATCCTGGCAGCCGTTGTAAAATCGGAATTATTCAATCCAAGACGAACTGATTTTTTCTTCTCGAAGTCGGTAGCGAGTTCTTTTTCAACGATGGCACCATCAGGAATGGTTCCAATCGTTGCAAATTTTTCACCTTGTTTTAGACCTCCAATGGAGATGCTACCACTGGCGAGAGCATAAATTTGTCCGTCGCCGCCCTTGAGGGGAGTAATAAGAAGCGTCCCGCCTGCAAGGCTAGAAGCATCGCCAATTGAGGAGACTTTTATATCAACTTTCTGTCCCTGGCGGGCAAAAGGAGGGAGATCCCCAGTAACAATCACCGCTGCAACATTTTTTGAAACAATTTCGCGCTTAGGATCTAGTCCAAGCTTTTGAAAAAGAAGCTTTAAAGAATTATTTGTTATCTCTCCGCCTGCATCACCAGTCCCATTTAGACCAATGACAAGGCCAAATCCCAGTACGGGATTTGGCCTCACACCTTTAACAGTCACCAAATCTTTGAGGCGGCTTTCTGTTGCCTGAACATTCAGAACAAGGAAGAGGAATAAGGGAAGAAATAAATTTTTCAACATGAGCTACCTCAGTACAGTGATATTTGTTTCAATAATCTCGTCAGAATTAATATAGTCGTCCGGCGAAATATTCCTTCGAGAGACAAGTGCCTGAACTTCCACCAAGTGCTTTCTATTTCTAAAGAGAATGTTTTTTCTACCAGAAAGTAAAATGTGATCTTTGTTAATTTCCTCAATTACAACCGTAGAAATTTTGTCATGAACGGCCTCTTCCTGTTTTTCAGTAGGATTTGCCTCTTCAGGTTTGGCTTCAGCGGTGGGTTCTGGCTTTTCTTCCTCTGCGCCCTTCCCTTTCTCCTTCTTCTTGGGTTTTCTTATGGTAGAGGTTGGTGGAGCTGGAAATACGCGCTTCAGTTCAGCCGTTATGTCATTTTTTAGGCGAGTCATGACGTTTACTAAAATAATATCTCCCTGACGCTTTTTGGAGTCTTGAGTAAAAAGAAAGCTGTCCCTTCCTTGACCGTTCCAAAGACTGTTGTCTGTTCCACTGTCGTAGATTTCATCTGAGGTGTAGCGCCTTTTTACTTCATTCTCTGGACCATATTGGCGCTTGACGGCCGGGTCTATATTTTTCTGGGTAGAGGTGGAAACCAAGTTAGAGTTAGAACTACCGCGCCGCTTTCTGTATACATCAAATTTATCATCACGCGGGGTTAAACGACTAGTGCTGCCCGAACCCTTGTCCATTTGTTTGTGTAAAGAATCGATATATGATGCACAACCTGAGGCAAAAAATAAAATTGAAAGGATTAGACTAATTTTCTGCAAAAAATTGTATTTCATAATTCCACCGTTGCCTCATCAAAATCTGTGGCCAAAGCATTTATTGTTTTATGCTTGAGCTGAATCTGGACTGTTTGTCCCAATGTGGCTCCCTGAAGAGCACGTCCTTCAGTTCGAATATTTAAGTTATCACTTTTGAAAATAATTCGAGAAGTTTTTCCAGGTTTAATCACTATGGCGGGCATAATGTCCGTCGTCTTGAGGATATCTCCCTTATTTAATGGATGGGTGCTGGAATAAAATCTAATTTTTTCAATGTTAATTTGGTTTTGAGAAGGGGAGTCCGTCAGGAGATCAATCGCCTTTAATTGAGTTGGAGCAAGCATCTCTCCCGGTGCGAAAAATCGCTCTACCACGAACGCGCGGACTTGTGTCTTCATGAGAACTTCAATGGGAATAGTGTAATTATTTTTGTTACCACGAATCGTGAGAGTAATATTTTTTTTCCCAACAGCGTTACAAGAATCACAGGATGTTAGAATGTCAGAGTTTTCAACACACAGACTGCTTTTGTGAAAATGCACCTTTTCCACAAAGGCGATTAGACTGTTTTTAGAATAATCAAGAACTAAGTCATGGGCCAGTTTTTGAATTTCAATTTGTGCTGGTCGAAAAATAATATTGTTAAAATATCGGTGTAAAATATTTGTGTTAAAAACACCTTGGGCCTGTGTTAGAAATTGCACAGCGGCGCTTTGCTCTTCTTTGGTGCAATTGGAATTTTTTACGATTCCATCGGCATAAGCGCCTGATTTAGCGTTTACATTGTCGAGAATAAGAAATTTTGAGCATAATTCGATTTCGCAGGCCTGAAGATTGCCAAAAACATGCATCAAAAACAAAAATGTAGTAACAAAAAAAGACTTCATCGAATATTGTTCACCGTTTGTAACATCTGATCAGCAACGCCCATAACCTTTGAATTCATTTCATAGGCCCGCTGTGCTTTTATCAGGTTAGTCATTTCCACCATGATACTGACATTGCTGGATTCGAGAGTTCCTTGCATTATTTTTCCAGCACTACTTTGCCCAGGAATTTGTTGAATGGGTGGGCCACTTGCCTGGGTGATTTGGTAGAGGTTGCCACCTTCAGATTTTAGTCCTACGGGATTGGTGAAATTGAAAATTGCTAAAATACCTAAGTTCACAGGTTCTACCTGATTTTTTAAAAATGCTTCAATATTTCCGTTTTCACCAATAGTCGTTGTCGTGGTTCCTTGGGGAAAGGTAATGCCTGGAAAAACTTTAAAGCCTAATCTCGTTACTAAATTCCCTTCACTATCAAGGTTGAAAGATCCATCGCGCGTATATTTGATTTCATTATTTGGTAAAATAATTCCAAAAAAGCCATCGCCATTAATCATTAGGTCGAATGGATTGTTAGTGATCACGGGGTTTCCCGTAGAGTGCTCTTTTCTGATTGCGGAAACTTTAGAGCCAGTTCCAATTTGAGTGCCAACATTATAACGAGTATTGTTGCTAGATCGACCGCCTGCCATTGTCACTGTTTCATAGAGGAGATCGTCAAATTCAGCACGATCTTTCTTGTATCCGGTGGTATTGATGTTGGCAATGTTGTTTGAAATGGTACTGACATTCACTTCCTGTGCCGCCATTCCTGTCGCAGATATATTCAGTGCCTTCATTAAACAAAAAGCTTCACTAGGCAGAAGAAAGAGAGCAAAAGAAAGAAATAAAATTTTCATGATCACCTCAGAATTTGGTCAACTCACTATATGATCGCGCAGACATATTATCGTAAGCTTTAATGACTTTTTGTATTGATTCAAAGTTGCGATGGGCCTTTATCATATTGGTCATTTCTTCTAGAGCATTTACGTTGGAGCTTTCGATAAAACCTTGATGAATAGTCGAATGCAGTTCATTCTTTTTTATATTGTCAGCATATTTATTAATGAAAATTCCCTGACCTTCCTTTACTAAAGCATTCTGATCCTCAAATTCGATAATCGAGAGAGTCGAGGTCTTTACATCATTGGTAAAAATATCTCCGCCGTCATTCACGACGATCTTTCCAGCGGCCAAATGAATAAATCTGTCGTTGGGATTACCTACTGACTGAGCATTTTGAGATTCAAGCTTAGACAAGATTGGGAAACCGTCCTTATTGACGAGAATGCCATCATGGTTAACAGACAATGCACCATCGCGAGTAAAGCGGACACCATTAGGAGCTAGGACTTCAAACATGCCCTTACCTTTGATGGCAAAATCAAGTGGGTTACCTGTTGGACGAAGTTCACCTTGAGAAAAATTGGTATATGTACCGTCAACTTTTACAAATGAATTTTCTGCGCCGTATGATTTGTAGAAATCCTCGGGGGCCCATTCCTTATTTGGAAGATCAATTTCGTCATGGCCCTTATCCACTGCGGTAAGGTACTCCTTAAAAACTAAATCATCTTTTTTAAAACCCGCAGTATTAATATTAGCAACATTGTTTGACACTGTATCAAGCAGCTTTTGCTGAGAAATTGCACCAGAGAGTGGTACCCAAAGCTCTTTCATTCTTTGAAACCCTTTAGGGCGATAAGATCGCCTCATTAATGCTAATATTTTTCAGTCACTTATTGTTAGAGGGCAAAATAGTGCCTACATGAGTCTCAAAGCTGTTCGCCTAATTTGAATAATTGAGTTATTATAAAAAAAACGTGTAATTTTATGGATTTATATGAAAAAGTAAAAAGAGCAGTTAGGCTTCGAGGAGAATTTAAATCAGCTTGAGGCCATTGTACTCAAGCTGGAATCTGGCAAATTGAAGCTTGATGAAGGAATCTGCCTCTACGAAGAGGGTGTAAAGTTGTACCAACAATGCAGGAAGAAGCTTGTAGAAGTTGAAAAGAAAATAACTCAACTAAATGAGAGTTTAGACGAAAATGAGTTTAATTAGAACTATTTTGCTTTTTCTTGTGCTGGGATGTGCATCTCCGCCAGGCCAAAATCCTATCTATATTGATGGTGTTCTTTTACCCGACAATGATCATTCAAACAACATTGTGATTTCGGAAAATGCTTCTCCACAATATGGCCCTTCTTTGGAAGAAATAACTGACGTTCCTCTCAGTACATCCCAGTTGCCTAAAAAAAAGGTAATTGGCTTGGTATTTGGGCCAGGTATGTCGAGAGGAGTGTGCGCTTTAGGAATCTTGCGTGCTCTTCTCGACGCTCAGATTGAAGTGAGTGTCTTCTCAGGAATAGAAATAGGGATGATTTATGCTTATTTTGGCGCAAGAAACGAAAATATGGGAGCTATTGAATTTGAACTTTTTCGTCAATTTAATAGCTCCAAAGAGCGAATTGTGGATCTGAATTTTCTTGCGGACGAAATTGGTTTCAGCGCAATGAGGCGCAATGGTTTAGAGAATATACAAGATCTGAAAAAAGCATTGATAATACCCGATCTTTCTTCCAAAGAATTAAAACCAGTTTTTAAAGGCCAGATTTTGGAAAAAATAAAATCAAATCATTTCGCCTTTTGGTATCCTGATACAAATGTGGTCAATATTAATGTTCTAAAAACGAGCAATAAAAATCTTGCTGATTACATGAGGCAAATTGGGGTCAACTTTATTATTGGGGTAGACTTTTTAGATGACGTGATCGAATTTAAAAAAAGAGGGGAGCAGCTTGTTGGTAGATATGGACGGGTTGCCACTGCAGTACGGGAGTTATGGAAAGACACCGATTATATGGTCAGACCTCGGTTAAAGGACGTTCCATTGGACGAATTGAATATGCCTGAAGAGTTAATACAAAGATGCTTTAATTCAATGTCAGATGATATCAATAATTTGAAACAATTATTATAAGGACAAGAGGTCAGGTTGCAGCCATCGATTTTGCGTCTAATATATTTTTTAGGGGCACTTACCATATTACTCCTGCTTTCGATTGTAGGTACGTTGACCTATTTTTCTTTTGTGCTCCCCAAAATTGATTCATTAACAGATTACAATCCTCCGACCCATTCGGTTATTTTATCCCGCGATGGCGAGATATTAGCTGAAATTGGTACAGAAAAGCGCGATGTAATCCCATTGGAAAAAATTCCTAAGTTGATTATCGATGCCTTTTTAGCTGCCGAAGATGATGCCTTTTATCAACATCATGGTGTGGATTACTGGGGAGTTCTGCGGGCCATGCTTATGAACATCAAAGCTGGAAAAGTAGTACAAGGCGGCAGCACGATTACCCAGCAGGTTGCCAAATCGTTACTTCTCACAAAGGAGAGATCTGTATCGAGGAAAGTCAAAGACTTTTTATTGGCACTTAAGATTGAAGAGAAATTTAGTAAAGATGAAATTTTATTTCTATATTTAAATCAAGTGTATTTGGGAGGCGGATACTATGGAATTAAAACCGCAGTAAAAGGCTATTATGACAAAGACCTGGAGGAAGTGACAACGGCTGAAGCAGCAATGGTAGCAGGTCTTTTGGTAGCTCCTGGTAAGTATTCACCCTACCTCAATCCTGATTTTGCGATCAAGAGACAGAGATATGTACTTGGCCGACTACATGACACGAAAAAAATTACAAAAGACGAATACGAAAACGCAATCCAAGAAAAAATAAAATTCCGAGTTAAGAAAAAGGGAGAATTTAAGGCGGGGTATTTTACTGATTGGGTGAGGCAAAGAGTTATCGAATACTTGGGGGAAGAGAAACTTCTCAATGGTGGTATGAAAATCGTCACATCCATAGACTACGATCTGCAAATGGTTGCAGAAAAGGCTGCCTTAAGAGGAGTGCGCGAGATTGATAAACGCCAGGGTTATCAGGGGCCCATACAGCATTTAGAAACATTACCAGAGCGCGAGAAGTTTGATCTCGATCAGAGAACGTTCTTACTAGAGGATAAGTCTAATTATTTCTTCATTGATGACCACTTCAATCGGGTCAATGAAATTCCTTTTCTCTCAAATATATATGACGAATTAAAAGATTCATCCGCTAAATTTACCACTACTTTTCCTGATTCAAGATTTCCCATGGGGCGTGTTGAGAATGATGATTTGCTTAAAATTCTTGATTCGGACACATTATACAAAGCGTTAGTGACCCGTATTGACGATGAGTTAAAATTAGTCTTTGTCTCCTTAGGAGGGATTACCGGTATTATTTCTCAAGATGATTTTAAATGGGCGAGGAAGCGGGAAGTTTCAGAGGACCAGGAATTTTATACCATGGTTTCCAGACCATCGGTAATTCTTAGGTCTGGCGATGTGATCTGGATATCAGTTTTGGACAAAGAATTGAACGTTCAAAAAGCGCTAACTCCAGCAGTGTTAAAGAAGTTTGAAACAACTAAGTGGATGCCGATGATCAAGAAACAGAAATATCTGTCATGTGTACTGGAGCAAGTGCCAGAAGCTCAAGGAGCACTAATCTCGCTTTCTCCAGACAATGGCGAAATCTACGCGTTTGTTGGCGGCAATAATTTTCTTGAGTCACAATTTAATAGGGCCGTTCAAAGTTTGCGACAACCGGGATCTTCCATCAAACCATTAATATATGCTGCAGCTCTTGAAAACGGCTATAAGCCTAACTCGATTATTTTAGATTCACCTGAAGCTCTGAGCGGCGGCGAGGAAAATGAACTTAACTGGAAACCGAGAAACTATGACGGCAAATACTTAGGACCAATTACATTTCGATACAGCTTGGAACAAAGTAGGAACATTACAACCATTAAATTAGCAGAAGATGTTGGGGTTCGGAAAATCATGAACATCTTTTCGCGTTTTGGTCTTGAGATTGTTACTGAAGAAAACTTAAGTATTGCGCTTGGTTCATTTGGGGTAAATTTGCTGGATCTGGTCTCGGCTTATGCCATTTTCCCCAACGGTGGTCGTTTAGTAGAGCCGATATCAATTTTGTCGATTAGCGATAAGAACGGAACTGTCTTTCAAATTGATGAAAAAAAGAAAGAAAAGCGCCTTTTAGAAAAAGGGATTATTCGACCAATAAGCGGCGTTGATTCAACTCCGACAAATTCAGATGCTCCAGCTTCTTTCGATTTTATGCAAGGACTCAGGGGGCGCCAAGTGTATGATCCGCGCTTAGCTTATGTGATGACAGGGCTTTTGAAGGGAGTGATACAAAATGGAACGGGGAAACCTGCAAAGTATGTGAGTAATAACATTGCAGGAAAAACGGGTACTACAAGCAATTACATTGATGCTTGGTTCTTAGGTTACAGTACAAAGTTGACTACAGGAGTTTGGGTTGGCTTTGATAATAATAAAACGATGGGGCACGGAGAAACCGGTACGCGCTCTGCCCTTCCAGTATGGATTGAATTTATGGGGCAAGGCCTAAAAAAGTTCAGGGATTCAGAATTTGCACAACCACCGGGAATTGTGAATATGTATGTTCATAGGGATAGTGGTCGCCAAGTTAATTCGAATAATCCTGAAGCTGTCCTAGAGTCTTTTGTTGAAGGAATGGAGCCAGGCTCAACAACCTATTCTGATTCCCAGCAGGGTGAAAAGCGTGGGCAATTGTTTGAGGAAGAGGAACTCCTAGAAACTCAATAAGTGTTGTCGGCCTATGTACAGGATGTACCGAGTGCCGAAATGAGCAGGAGCAATTGTCGGCCATTCTACTATTTTTTTACCCCAAGACATCAGGTATACTTTGCCCCTTTGTAGTTAAATGTTTTGTTTGTTAATCATTGATACTTTTTACGCCGAACCAGCTCTAAGGAACACTTAGGGCCAAGCCTGTGAGACTGATTTTTAAAAATAAATTGAACCTATTCTTATTAATTTCTGCAGTACTGCATATAATCTTTATTTTTAAAAATTTAAATATCTTAGATTTTGAGCATGCCCTGAAAAAGGCAAGTGCGGAACGTAAAAAAGAAATTCCAGAGAAAGGAATAAAAATAATCTTGCAAGATCAAAAACGTGAAAAACTACAAGTTGTTACAACAGAAGAGAGTCGTAATAAACAACCCCCAAAAGATGCAAAATTTCTAAGCCGCGAAAATCAGATTGTTGATCGCCAGACGGTTGCCAAGGTGATTGATTCGTTTAATCAAGGCGGTGGAGGCGCTAAAAAAATTGCTCAAGTGGCAAGGCCGAATAAGCCTGTATCCCATGATAAAAAGAAAAAGTCTTTGCGTGGTAAAGTCTCACTCTCGGACCTTTCACATGATAGTCTTCCCGAGAAACGTGTTGAAAATATGGCCGTTGCCGCAATTCAGGGAGCAGGTACGAAGGGTAAAGGTCTTTCGTCCAATAATGACTATATTGAGGATGTACCATTAGGTGATATGACTCTACTAAATACAGCTGAGTTCAAATTCTATGGCTTCTATTTCCGTATTCGTCAGCAGCTGGAACAATATTGGGGGAAGACCTTACATGAAAAGGCAAATAATTTATACAAAACAGGACGTAGGTTGGCCGCAGATCAGGATAAAATTACTTCTTTGATAATCTTGCTAGACCCTAAGGGAAATATTCTTGATGTAGCAGTCAAGAGTACAAGTGGCGTGAAAGAATTGGATGACGCCGCCGTCGAGTCGTTCAATCAAGCCGGTCCCTTTCCTAATCAACCAAAAGACATGGTTATTGGTGGTACGGTAAAAATTGAATGGGGGTTTGTAGTTAAGAGCTAGAACTAAATTAGTGTGTTTGTGGCGCTTTCAAAATATTTTTAAGATTGTTAATTCCTTCCATCATCACATAATCGGCCCAAATTGACTCAAGCTCTTTAACTGTTTCAATTATTTGAATAGCAGCTTGATCACGAGAGATTTTCTGAGCTTCAGAGAGGTGGGAGACTGCAATGCCAAGTGCCTTAATGGCCGGTCTGCTACATGCTTCTTTTAGCCTTTCTTCGTATCCCGTATCTATTTTTTTTTCTTTTGCTTTGATTATTGCTGTGTTTAGTAGCTGAACTGATTCTCTATTATCTTTGCTATTGTCTTTACTATTATCTTTACTCTCTAGCATGACTGAGACCTACCAAACACATTCGTAACATTACATTTTGAGCAACGTGAGTATCAAGATTTTGAACTTGTTCGTAAAGAGAAAAGTAAAATTTTTCTACAACATTTTTAGATATAATTTTTTCTAATTAAAATCAGAAAGTTGTTTTGCACAAAACATGCAAAAAGAGAACTTATGCATAAAATTGTTGTTGACACCCAAAAAATAAAAAAAAATAAAAAAAATTAGTGACAAATTCCAGAATATTCTTCGGGCCCCATAAGAATTGCTAATTCTGCAGGATTTAGAATCTTAATTTTGATAAGCCATTGATCGTAGGGAGATTTATTGATGAGGTCTGGTGTTTCAACGACATTTTCATTACGCTCAATTACCTCACCCGTCATGGGGGCATAGAGATCGCTTACAGATTTTATGGACTCAACAACCCCAAAAGTCTTACCAAGGGTTAATTTTTTGCCAACTTCTGGAAGTTCTACAAAAACAATATCGCCAAGCGCAGACTGGGCAAAATCTGTGATTCCAACGATTCCAGTTGAGCCTTCAACTTTTATCCACTCGTGCTCTTTAGTAAATTTTAGATTGTTAGGAATGTTGCTAGCCATTATTTGTGCCCCCCTTTTACAAACGGTTTATCTTGTATAGTGATGTCGTGTTCCTTGTCCCTAATTATGATATGGCAGGGTTGATCGGCAATATATTTTTTAGCGTCAACTAAGGCCAAGCCAATGCCTAAACCCAAAGTAACAGAATGCGTTCCACTTGTCACAGAACCCAAAACATCGTGTTGTGAGTTGACGATACTGTGACCTGGTCTAGGAATTCCTGACTTACAAGTAAATTTAATCAACTTCGTGCTTGGATTGTGCAAAAGGAGAGCTTCCTTACCAACGAATTTTTCCTTTTGGGAGCGGACAGTCCACTTGAGTCCAGCGTCCAATGGTGTATTGTTATCATTGATTTCGTGGCCATAAAGAGGGTAACAAACTTCTGTTCGAAGCACATCACGAGCCGCTAGTCCGCAGGGAATCGCTTTCTCTTGTACAAGTTTATCCCACAAAAAGGCGATAGTAGTATGGGGGGCAAAGACTTCAAAGCCGTCTTCACCAGTATATCCGGTTCGCGCCAGAACAATGTTTTCATTGCGATATATAGATGAACAGACCTCGTAATAAGACATTTCTCTCAATAGGTTTGAATCTATCCCAATTTTGCGCAAAACCTCTTCAGCAAATGGTCCTTGTACCGCCAGTAATGAAGTCTCGTCAGATTTGTTCACGAGGGAGCAATTGAAGCTTCCTACGTGACTAGAAATCCAGCTCCAGTCTTTAGAAATATTGGAAGCATTAACACAAATTAAGATACGATCTTCTGCGAGCTTGTATACAATCAAATCATCTACAATGGTACCATTTGGGCGGCAGAGCGGAGAATATATTGCCTTACCTGTTGGGGCCGAAGCCACATCATTAGTAACAAGATAGTCAACGAATTTTACTGCCTCAGCGCCAGTAACCCAGAATTCACCCATATGACTTACATCAAACACTCCAACAGTCTTTCGTACTGCCAGCACTTCGTCTTTGACGCTGGAATATTGAATGGGCATTTCAAATCCGCCAAATTCAGCTAATTTGGCTTTGAGTGCGACATGCCTTTCATATAAGGATGTTCTTTTTAGACTCATACGATTCCTCCTAGCTTAAGCATTCTGCAATTCAGTGGCGATTAATAAGTTATCTATTAATGAAATTACCGTCATTGGACCAACGCCACCCGGAACTGGCGTGATTGCCCCCACTAGAGCTTGAACGGCATCAAATTTTACATCGCCAACTAATTTCCCATCAGACCTTCTATTGATTCCAACGTCGATAATGGTTTGGTCACCAGTAGGACGAAAGTAGGTTTCATCTAACATTTCGCTTTTGCCAAAGGCGGCAACCACAATATCGCTATTTTTTGAAAGTTCCTGAAGATTTGCCGTTTTGGAATGGGCCATTGTGACAGTGGCATCTTGGTGAAGCATAAGAAGCGCCAGAGGGCGACCCACGATCTTACTTCTCCCAATAATAAGAACACGTTTTCCAGATAAGGGAATTTTATAATAACTTAATAAAGTCAAAATGCCTTTGGGGGTACAAGGTCGCAGGTAGGAATTGTCGGGAAAACCTGAAAAAACGCCGAAAATATTTTGCGCATGAAATCCATCAACATCCTTGTTTGGTGGAATAAGATGATCAAAAGAAATATCACTCAGTTGTTTAGGCACTGGAAGTTGCACAAACATGCCATGAACTTCGACATTTTGGGCACTCGCTAAAATGTGCCATTCAAACTTCTCAGGATCTACAGATTCAGAAAATCGAACGATTTCACAAACGGCACCAATTTTTTCACATAATTTCTTCTTATTGCGAACATAGAGAACGCTAGCAGGGTTTTCTCCAACTAAGAAAACCTGCAGCTTAGGTATAATACCTCTTTCTTTAAATTTTAAACATCGAGCACGAAGCGATAAACTCAATGTCTCTATGACACTGTCACTTTTTAAGAGGAGGGCCATGAAAAATCTCAATGATTGTTACTTGTCGAATGATAGTTGAGCGCGGCCGAATTTAACAGTGCTTTTATTACATTGCTCTGTGTTGCCTGGGTAAAAAAAAACTGAAATAATCAGGCGATTGCTGGACTCACTCTTTCTTAAAAAGCTAGAATTCTTTATGATTATTTTAGGCATTGATCCAGGCTCTCGAATAACCGGCCATGGGGTCATTCAAGTTGATGGCAGAAAGGTAAAATATCTACATTCTGGTGCCATAAAATTTGTCGAAGGCGATGATTTTTTTACGCGTCTCAAAGCAATTTTTAATCACGGGTTGGCACTTTCTCAAGCTTACAATCCCGATATCCTTGCGCTGGAATCACTAATCTATGTTAAAAATGTATCTTCTCTTGCTAAATTGGCCCAGGCACGAGGGGCCATATTGAGTGGTATTTTGCATCATAAGGAAATTCCTGTTTGTGAATATGCGCCGAATTTAATTAAGTCATCCGTCACAGGTTTTGGACATTCTCCTAAAGAATCTGTGGGTAAGGCACTACAGCTTTTTTTTGGAAAACGTGACTTTCAAACAAGTGATGAAAGTGATGCGTTGGCGATAGCACTATGTCATTTTCTTAATGCAGTGCCTGCGCATAACAAGATAAGGAGCTTACCATGCTAGGATATATCGAGGGTGAAGTTATTTTCAGTGATGGTGAAGAGACAATTATTAAATTAAGTAATGGACTTGGTATGCAGGTCTTTTTTTACCAAATTTTAACCGAAGGGCAGAGAGTGCAATTGTTTCTTTCCCAGATTATTCGAGAAGATAGTGAAGCCCTTTATGCTTTTCCATCGCTGAGTGAAAAGAAATTTTTTGAATTGTTATTGAAAGTCAATGGCGTTGGTCCGAGAACCGCCTATCAATTAATTCGTCAGTTGGGGGAAGAAACTTTGCATCATGCCATCATGTTCGAAGACAAAAAACTTTTATGTTCGGTGAGCGGTATTGGGCCCAAGACGGCATCACAAATTTTGCTTGATCTCGCTCCTAAATTATCAAAAACACCGATTTCTAAAACGCCGAAATTTTCCAAGGCGCAGCAGGTCTTACCTCGGTCATCTGATTTTGTGCATGAAGCTCTGATGGCCTGTAAAGAATTAGGATTTCGTGACGATCAAATTTTACCTATAGTCCAAAAGCTAATGAATGAAAATGAAATCAAAAAATCAGAGCATTTGGTCCAATTAGTCTTGCGAGAACTCTAAGGAGTTGACCCAATGAATGTTGAAATTGACAGAGTCTTTAATGCCCAAGCAGAAGTCCTTGTACCTGAGGAACAAAAAATAGATGCGCGCTTACGCCCGACTTGCTTTAAGGAATTTGTAGGCCAGGAAAAGGTTATAGAAAATATCAAGATTATGGTTCAGTCGGCGAAGCTGAGGAAAAATCCTTTGGATCATATTTTACTTAGTGGTCCTCCCGGTTTGGGTAAAACTTCTTTGGCCATGATCATGGCACAAGAATTGGGAGTCGAATTGCACATTGTGAGCGGGCCATCGTTAGATAAGAAAGGAGATTTGGCGGCCCTGCTAACCAACCTAAACAATGGGGATGTACTTTTTATCGATGAAATTCATCGCATGCCTGTTACCGTGGAAGAAATTCTTTATGCCGCCATGGAGGATTATCGTCTCGATATTTTAATTGGCCAAGGTGCTAGTGCTAAAACCATGCAAATTGAAATTAATCCATTTACTCTAATCGGTGCCACAACGAGAAGTGGCCTCTTAACCAATCCTCTGCGCGATCGCTTCTTGGCCCATTTTCATTTCGATTTCTATTCGGCCCAAGAGTTGGGTCGAATTATTGATGCCAATCAGAGCAAGCTAGGAATTACTATCATGCCCAAGGCTATTGATAAGATGGCTTATTGTTCACGTGGTACGCCTAGGATTGCCAACCGCATTCTCCGACGTCTGCGCGATTATATTTTGGTCAACGCCAAAAATACCGCCACTCTCGATGATATCAGTCATGCATTAAAACTTATGGAAGTGGATGGTTACGGGCTCGATAGAATGGACCGGAAAATTTTACGCGTCATTCGCGATTTCTATCAAGGCGGGCCGATAGGAATTGAAGCCTTATGTGCTACTTTGAATGAAGATCGCACTACCATTGAAGATGTCTATGAACCTTTCTTGCTCAAAGAAGGCCTGCTCATCCGCACTCCGCGCGGTCGAGAAATTTCGGAGAAAGCGATAGAACATCTTAGCAAAAATGATTATTGAGATAATTAGTTAAGAATCTCCTATAGAGTATTTCTATCTAAAAAAGACTTCTACTCGGCCCATAATAAATTTTTCCATATCGAAGTCGTGTTCTTTTGGAAAATCTGCTCCCACAGTAAGCGAAGCATAGAGCCATGACGAATGAATAAGCTGACGATAGGTAATGGCGCAATCATAACTATAATAATATAAAACAGGTGACAGTCGAGCGTTCGCGCCGATGCCATAGGACATGGTTTTTTCGTCAGCGATATTTTGATATAAGGCAAGACCATTGCGCAGAATGAATGTATCTGTCTTATCTTCCCAGCTCAATGAATTGGTTTGTTCAGTTTGAAATGTCTGATTGAATTTCCTGGAAAATGATAATTGAGTCACCTCTTGAAAACCATCTTGTCGGTACAGGATCAATTTTTGGGCGGCAGAAATGTTAACGAAAGAAGTCGTTATATTTTTTTGAATTCTAAATTTTGTAAATGGATCAAGAGGCAAAATAATTTTCATTCCAAAATCAAGAAACATTTCATAATAAGGAGAAGTTGAAAGCAAATAATTTAATCCTGCAACATAATTCGATTTTGTAGGAGCAGCTTCATTATCGCCAGCAATTACTGCTGTACTACTGGATGATTCCAAAATTTCATCGCGCTCTTTTTCAATGACGATTTTCATTCTTTTGGTTGTACTTGGTAGATGGACTTTTATTTTTAGGTCGAAGTTGTACTTTGGGTCAAAATTTTCTTTTTTGTAAATTGCATAGTATGCCATGATCATACTTTTATTTTCTGATCTTCGGTATCCACGATTAGAAAAAAACATGTCGGTGTTGTAGTTAAGATCGGTCCATTGCGTAGAAATAAAGCGCTGCGCTTCATCAACGAGGGCCAAGGTATAACTCTGCTCTTTTTGTTTTTTTTCTTTTGCAAAACAAGTTATTGAGAAGAAAAAAATAATGAGAAAGATTATTACTTTAAAAGTTAACTCCAAGGCCAATAAAGGTTTTCTTTGTAAAATATTTCACAGTGGTTTCTTGATACAGGAATCGTAAGAAAAGAGTTTTATATCGATACATGGCCCCTGCTTCCATTAAGAACATATCCTTAATAGTGTGACTTTTTTCGCGTTTTCCGAAAAAAGGGTCTTCATGGAGTGCAGTTTTAGCGTACCCTAGAGAGAATTGGAGAAAAAAATCGACCCAAGGTTGGGTTGGTAGGATAACTCCTCCCTTGAATCCAAGAGCACCGGCCCTAAGGTCTGGGGCAGTTGTGTAGGTTTCTTCTGCCACAAAGGCCTCCGCAAAGGCATTGTATGGATAATGGAAACGGCTTATTTTCTTGTGGCTGCGAAAGCCAAATTCGAAGGCGAAGTACTTAGGATTAATAATACTTGGAGTAAAAAAGATCAGTTTTTCTTTTTCTATTAGCATGCCCTTAGGAATTTCAAATCCGAAACTTGACGAAAACAACGTAAAATTCAGCAACAGTGCAATGACAAGTAAGAACGAATTCGCCATTATGTGATTCTACTATCTTTTTATAAGTTGTAATTCTTTTATACTCTTATGAGTTCTAATAATGATGTGTTGCCATCAATTTTCGCTTTGGATAGAATACCGTTTTGTAAACCTCTCTTTTAGGTCGGATTTTTAATGCTTTATCAGCGTACTATGGCCAAGCGAGTTCAAGTAACAGGCATCGGAATTCATTCCGGGAAAAAAGTTTCATTGACTCTCTATCCAGCGGAAGCTGATTTTGGAATTCAGTTTAAGCGAACAGATATTCCCAATGCGAGTGTGATCAAAGCTTCAGCTTTCTCAGTTGGGACAACTGAGAACAACACAACGCTTGGGCAAGGTGAAAATTGTGTTCATACCGTGGAACATTTACTTGCTGTACTCTATGGTCTCGGGATAAATAATGTTTATTGTGAGGTTGATGGCCCTGAGGTTCCTATTATGGATGGTTCTGGTGCCTCTTTTGTTTTTGTCCTAAAGGAAACTGGGGTAGCGACGCTCAACAAATCCAAAAAATTTTTAGTTGTTCTGGAAACTATTCGTGTTCAGGTAGGTGATAAATGGGCCCAAATTGAGCCATGCTCAAAGCTTGAACTGCAATCAACAATTGTCTTTGCTCATCCTGTCATTAAAAAACAGACTTATAACTTCGAGTTTTCTTGCGAAAATTTTATCAATGAAATTAGCCGGGCCCGTACTTTTGGCATGATGAGAGATGTTGATAGTTTGAAAAGAAGAGGTCTCATCAAGGGCGGATCATTGGACAACGCGGTTGTGCTTGATGATTATAAAGTGATGAATTCTGAAGGCCTCCGTTTTAAGGATGAATTTATTAGTCACAAGATACTTGATACTATTGGGGATATTTCATTGGTGGGTCATGAATTGGCCGGGAAAGTTACCACTTTTAAGTCTGGACATAATTTGCATAATCTTCTCTGCAGGAAATTATTTGAAACACCAAGTGCTTATCAAATTGTTTCAGCTTCCTCGCTGAAAAAAGAGGTTCTTGAGACATTTGAACTACCCAAGGCCATGATTCCCACCTACCACTAAGGTAATATTTATGAGACTTTCCCAGGTCCGCTGGCAAACATATAAAGACAATCCCGCTGATGCAGAAATTCCCTCTCACCAATTAATGTTGAGAGCTGGCTTGATTCATAAAGCAGGTGCCGGAATCTATAACCTCTTGCCCTTTGGTCTTAAGGTGGTAAAAAAAATCGAGCAGATTGTACGTGAAGAACATGACAAGGTTGGTTGTCTTGAAGTCCTGATGTCTGTCATCACGCCTGGTGAACTATGGCAAGAAAGTGGTCGTTGGCAGGCGATGGGTGGCGAGATGGTAAAGATGAAAGACAAGGGGGGGCGAGATCTTTGCATCAGTCCAACCAACGAAGAGGCGATTACAGATATCTTTCGTCGTATGATCAAATCGTACAAAGATTTACCCATAACTTACTATCAAATCAACACGAAATTTCGTGATGAAATTCGGCCAAGATTTGGTCTCATGCGTGGGCGCGAATTCATCATGAAGGATGCCTACAGTTTTCATGAAAATAAAAGCTGTTTGGAAAAGACTTATTTCCAACTTTATAATGTGTATTTATCTATTTTAAATCGTATTGGTGCTGAATATAAGGTCGTTGAAGCTGACGCGGGGGCCATGGCTTCCTCCGATCAAAAAACTCACGAGTTTCAACTTCTTGCTAAATCGGGCGAAGACTTACTGGTGTATAATGAGAGCTATGCAGCCAATATTGAAAAGGCCAAAACAAAAAGAGCTATTAATGATTTTAACTTGAAGGGAGGTCTTGTTGAAAAAGTGTCTACTCCCAATGTTGGAAAAATTGAAGAAGTTTGTCAGCTCCTAGGTGTAAATCCTTCTGAGACGTTAAAAACCCTGGCCTATATGGGGGTGAAGGGAAACGATATACGGCCAGTTTTAGTCGTTCTCTTGGGTGATGATGAACTGGCTGAAACCAAAATAAAGAATCTGCTCAATGCTGAGCATGTTTTGCCCGCCACAGAATCCGAGTTGGAGTCATTAAAATGCGTGAAGGGGTTTATTGGACCTTTTGGACATTCATCAGAAATTCATACGATCTTTGATTCTGCGGTCAATCTTGATGCTTTTTATGTCGTTGGTGCCAACCAAAAAGATTTTCATTTGAAAAATTTCTCACCGAAACGTGATGCCCATAATTTTGAGATTGCCGATGTAAGAAAAACGAGAGAAGGGGACCTTGCCTTGAACAATAATCTCCCAGTACAAATTACGCGTGGAATAGAGGTAGGGCATATTTTTCAGTTAGGTGATAAGTATACAAAGGCCATGGGAGTAACTATCCTTGACCGAAATGGCAAGGCCGTTGTTCCCTTGATGGGATGCTACGGTATTGGAGTTACTCGTCTTGCCGCTGCTGTAATCGAACAGAATAATGATGAAAAAGGGATTATCTGGCCGGAAGCCATTGCGCCTTTTAAGGTTCATGCTGTTTTGATTGGCCGTTCTGATGAATTCCGGAATAAGGCCCTGAAGATTTATGAGCAGATACAGGATCATGGAATCGAAATCCTTATTGATGATCGTGATGTTGGCCCAGGTTTTAAATTTAAGGACGCCGATTTACTTGGGTGCCCATGGCAGTTAACTTTAGGTGAAAGGGAATTTGGCGAAACGGGAAAATTCAAGTTAACCAATCGTAAAACAGGACTTATTTCAGACTGTTTGCCTGAAAACCTGATAGCAGAGTTAGAGCGAGTCATAAAGTAATGCGGGTTGATATTATTGCTGGCAAACACTCCATTTACGCTGCTATCAAGAATCCTGAAAGGTCTGGATTAAAACTGATTGCCACCCGCGAAGGGCACGAAGCCTTTCATGCCGAATTTAGAGATATCCAGTCATATAAGCACAAATATGAGTTAGTGCTTTTGGATAAAAATGCCTTTGAAAAGGAATGGGCCGATGCATTGCAAGATAACGGGCACCAATATTTAAGGTGCCCTTCAGATATTTTTTTGATCTCTCCCGAGCGAATTGCTTACGACGTGGCATGGATTTATGCAGAACTAAAACAAGAACGGAAACTTAAAATTCTATGCCTCGATAGTCTTACTGATGTTCACAACGGAGCAGCAATTATCCGCACGGCCGCTTTTTTTGGAATGGACGCTATCGTAACCTCAAGTAAGGGGATTTTTTCCATCTCCCCCCATTTTTATCGCATTTCATCCGGTGGCCTAGAGTATACAAAGCTTATCCGGCCTTCATCGCTACCGGCATTTATACAAAAACTTCAGGAATCCAATGTCTATTGTGTGGGCTTATCTGACCATGCTACTCAGACAGATGATCCGCCATCACAAAATTCTTCAATTTGCTTAGTGATTGGCGCAGAGGACAAAGGAATTTCAAACGCCGTTTTGCGTATTCTCCAACATACTATTTGCCTTGAGGGCCCTGGTATGTTGAAAACCCTTAATGCTTCCGTGGCAGCCGCTTTGGCCATGGAACGCTTTTGCTTTTTCAAGATGTGACAAATTTCTTGATTTTAACATAGTTACAGTTTATAAAGTTCGTTCGCATTTAGAGTAGCTGCTGGCTTAGCTCAGTTGGTAGAGCAGCGGTTTTGTAAACCGCAGGCCGTAGGTTCAAGTCCTATAGCCAGCTCCAGCTTTAGGCGAATTGAGGGCGAGATTGCCGAGTGGTCAAAGGCAACAGACTGTAAATCTGTCGGTTTTTAACCTTCGATGGTTCGAATCCATCTCTCGCCACCAAATATTGGTACTGTAAAGAAAGTGTTGCGGGTGTAGCTCAGTTGGTAGAGTGCCAGCCTTCCAAGCTGGATGTCGAGAGTTCAAGCCTCTTCGCCCGCTCCACTTCTTTTTTTATACAGTGAGACGAAGCGGGCTTAGAGAAATGTTTGCTCACGTGGCTCAGAGGTAGAGCACTCCCTTGGTAAGGGAGAGGTCACGGGTTCAATTCCCGTCGTGAGCTCCATTCCTCACTACGTCTGAGTACGAAAGACTGATGAAACGCTTGCGTTTGACGGGGTAATAAAACATAATGTGACTCGTTGGAACCCTAAGGTGTACTAATAATTAGAGAATCGAACTATAACCGTTATTTAAAGGAGAGCATCGTATGGCTAAGGAAAAATTTGATAGGTCGAAACCTCACATAAACATTGGAACCATTGGACACGTTGATCATGGGAAGACAACTTTGACGGCCGCCATTTCATGTACTCTCGCTGCTAAATCTGGCGGAGTTGGCAAAAAATATGATGAAATTGATTCTTCTCCCGAAGAGAAGGCGCGTGGGATTACCATCAATACAGCTCATATTGAGTATGAGACAGATAAGCGGCACTATGCACACGTCGACTGCCCCGGGCATGCTGACTACATTAAGAACATGATCACAGGTGCAGCACAAATGGATGGGGCCATTCTGGTCGTTTCTGCTGCTGATGGCCCGATGCCTCAAACGCGCGAACATATTCTTCTTGCTCGTCAGGTCGGTGTTCCTCGTATTGTTGTTTATCTAAATAAAGTTGACATGGTTGATGATAAGGAGCTTCTGGATTTAGTAGAAATGGAAGTTCGAGAACTTCTCACATTCTATGAATTCCCTGGAGCTGAAATTCCGATAATTGCTGGTTCAGCTTTGGCTGCATTAGAAAATCGTGATCCGGCGATTGGTCGTGATAAAATTATGGCCCTAATGGACGCTGTTGATTCATACATTCCAACTCCAGTGCGTGCTCTCGATAGAGATTTCTTGATGCCAGTGGAAGATGTCTTTTCAATCTCGGGTCGTGGAACTGTGGTCACCGGCCGCGTTGAACGCGGGATTATTAAGGTTGGTGAGGAAATCGAAATTATTGGTATTCGCGAGAAGCAACGCACAGTTGTTACGGGTGTTGAAATGTTCCGCAAGCCTCTTGATGAAGGAAGAGCAGGAGATAACGTTGGTCTTCTCTTGAGGGGAACAAAACGCGAGGAAGTTGAACGTGGTCAGTGTCTGATCAAACCTGGAACAGTTCAACCACATAAGAAATTTCATTGCACGGTTTATATTCTGACAAAAGAAGAGGGCGGAAGACATACCCCTATCTTTAAGGGTTATCGTCCTCAGTTTTATTTCCGTACCACAGATGTGACTGGTGCTGTTACCTTGAAAGAGGGTGTCGAAATGATTATGCCAGGCGACAATACCGACTTTGCAGTCGAATTGATCACGCCAGTGGCCATGGAAAAGGGTCTGCGTTTTGCTATCCGTGAAGGCGGACGCACTATTGGCGCTGGTACTGTCAGTGAGATTTTGGATTAGGACAAAGACACTATTTTATATTAGAGAAAAGCCGGGTAACACCGGCTTTTCTCTATGTGGGCGTATAGCTCCAATGGTAGAGCGGCGGATTCCAAATCCGTAGGCTGTAGGTTCGAATCCTACTGCGCCCGCCAATTTTTTGTATTAACTGCTAGACAAGCCGTTAATTTTTTTGCATAAACAGGCTTTACGCCTTTTTTTCACAAATTACTTGGGATTAACTATGTCTGAAATTAAGAGTGAGGACGGGAAGAAGTGGATTAATGCCTTTATTGTGCTTGCATCCGTCCTTGTTGGTTTTTTGTTCATTCGCCTATTTGATCAATTGGGAGAGTGGTTCGATCTTGAGGCCAAGGTTGGGCACTTTACCCTAGTATCGCAAGGGATAGGTGTTTTGGTTGGTGTTGCTACCTTTGCAGGTATTTTTAAAAATAAGACTGCTTTTGGTCACCTTGACGAAGTTTACCAGGAGCTTATTAAGGTGATCTGGCCTGGCCGTGATGAAGTTGTTAAAGCGACCTTTGGTGTGGTCATTGGTCTCGTCGTGATTAGCGGTATTTTTGTATGCGTTGATTTTATTTTTCAAAAACTTTTAGATCTCGTTTATTAAAAGAGCACAGAGGAATGTTATGACCGATGTTGCAGAGCAAAAAGAGATAGTTGATATCAATGTAGGGCTTGCAGATGGTGCCTCATCTGATTTCAAGTGGTATATCGTTAAAACACTGACAGGGCAGGAGAATAAGGTCCAGAAAGCATTGAAGGAAAATATCCTCAACCATAGGATGACAGAATACTTTTCAAAAATTCTGGTGCCTGAAGAAACGGTTGTTTCAAACGTAAATGGAAAGAAGAGAACGACCAAGAGGAAGTATTTCCCAGGGTACGTCTTGATAAAGATGATCTTGAATGATACAACCTGGCACCT
Organism: uncultured Bdellovibrio sp.; assembly: GCA_964359085.1. Lineage (GTDB taxonomy): Bacteria > Bdellovibrionota > Bacteriovoracia > Bacteriovoracales > Bacteriovoracaceae > GWA2-49-15. Next base: position 30,205 of record CAYHRT010000010.1, read on the forward strand.
TGTAAAAGATACGGATAAGATCACGGGTTTTGTGGGAGGCACTTCAGACAAGCCAGCTCCTATTTCTGATGACGAAGCCAGTTACATGGCATCGCAAGCGGAGGACGGATTTAAGCGTCCTAAGACAAGTGTCAATTTTTCCGAAGGCGATTCTGTTAAGGTAATTGAAGGCCCATTTACCTCCTTTGTAGGTACCATTGAGGCCGTGAATGAAAAAGGAAAGGTTAAAGTTAGTGTTTCAATATTTGGCCGACCAACGCCAGTGGAACTAGATTTTACTCAAATAGAGAAGATCTAAGGGAGTTTCCCTCTAAGTTTCAAAAAGTTGGGAGATATTAATTTATCGAAAGAAGGAGTCTGTTATGGCCAAGAAAGTGGTAGGATTTATTAAGCTACAAATACCTGGCGGGAAGGCGAACCCTTCGCCTCCAATCGGTCCCGCATTAGGCCAGCGTGGTGTAAATATCATGGAATTCTGCAAGGCTTTTAATGCCAAAACGCAGAAAGACATGGGTGTTACATTACCAACCATCATCACTGTTTTTTCTGATCGGTCTTTCACTTTTATCACTAAGACTCCGCCAGCTTCTTATCTACTGAAGGATAAGCTCAAGCTTGAGAGTGGTTCAAAAAAACCTGGACATGACAGTGCTGGGAAAGTATCCAAGAAAATAGTGAAAGAGATTTACGAGAAGAAACAACCTGACATGACGGCAGCGACATTAGAGGCGGGCATGCGCACTATTGAGGGATCTGCACGTTCCATGGGATTACAATTAGATTATTAAAATTTCATACGGGAGATTTCTTAAACGAGAAATCGCATGAACCGATGGGGAGTTTGCTATGAAGAAGAGATCAAAAAAATATGTGGCAGCGCTGGCTAAAGTTGATCGTACCAAATTCTATTCGATTGAAGAATCGATTAAATTAGTCAAAGATGCATGCTTTGCAAAGTTTGACGAAACGATTGATCTTTCGTTTCGTCTGGGAATTGATCCAAGGCATGCTGATCAAATGGTGAGAGGGGCCCTATCACTACCAGCTGGGACCGGTAAAACAGTTCGAATTGCAGTCATTACCGCCGGTGAAAAATTGAAAGAAGCTGAAACAGCAGGCGCAGATGTTTTTGGCAGCGATGACCTCATTGCCAAAATTGCAGGTGGTTGGATGGACTTCGACAAGGTCATTGCTTCGCCTGATATGATGGGAAAGCTCGGCAAGATTGGTAGAATCTTAGGGCCTCGTGGACTCATGCCAAACCCAAAACTTGGCACTGTAACTACAGAAATTGGTAAAGCGGTAGCAGAGCAAAAGTCCGGTAAGGTAGAATATAGAACAGAAAAATCGGGGATTGTACAAGTTGTGATTGGTAAAAAATCTTTTACTGCGGATCAAATAAAGCAAAATTTTCTAGCGGTTGTGACAGCGATAATGAGGGCAAAACCATCAAGTGCTAAAGGTACGTATTTAAGATCACTTACGGTTAGTACGTCCATGGGGCCAGGTATTAGGGTTGATGTAGTAGAAGCAGCAACATTAATTTAAGGAAATAAAATATTGTTGAGGTTGAAGACGGTCGGTTGCAAGAAATTGCTATAACTCCTGCCTGAAATCTCCCTCTAGAGCAGTATGTAGAGGAGGTAAATATGTTCACTCGCGCCGAAAAAGAAGCCATTATCGATGGATTAAAACAAAACATTGATAAGGCCCAGGCGGTTTTTCTAACCAATCTCGTTGGATTGCAATCTAACGATGCTGTTCGGATTAGAAAAGGCGTCCGTGATGCCGAAGGGAAATTGGTCATCACAAGAAACTCACTCTTTGAGCGTGCAGCCAAAGGGACGAAATGCGAACCGATCCTTAAGAATTTGAAGGGTCCACACGCCTTGGCTTTTGCTTACGGAGATGCAGCAGCAGTGGCAAAGTGTTTGAAAGAAGCAGGAGCAGAGTTTGAGAATTTTGCACAGTTGAAAGCCGGAGTATTAAATGAGCAAGTCTTAACTGCCGCAGAATTAACACTCTTGAGCAGTCTTCCATCTCGAAAGCAGATGCTTGGAACACTACTTGCGACTTTTATTGCCCCTGTCTCTTCTTTGGCCCGTGTTTTGAACACGATAAGAGAAGAAAAAGAAAAAGGCTCAGTAACAGCTTAATAATTTTTTGTTTTTTATAGAAGGAGTTTTGTATGTCTTTATCGAACGAACAAGTAATTGAACACATCTCTAAAATGACCGTCCTTGATCTTGCTAACCTGGTAAAGCAGTTGGAGACGACCTTTGGTGTTTCTGCTGCACCTGTTGCTGTCGCCGGTGCTGCAGCTGCAGTCGCGGAACAAACAGAATTTACCGTTGTGCTGAAAGATGGCGGTGCGACTAAAATTAACGTTATTAAGGAAGTTCGCGCCATTACAGGCCTTGGCTTGAAAGAAGCTAAGGATCTTGTTGAAGGTGCACCCAAGACTGTGAAAGAAGGACTTCCAAAAGCTCAAGCAGAAGAAATGAAGAAAAAGTTAGAATCTGCTGGGGCCAAGGTTGAGCTTAAGTAATCAGTGTTGATATTAATTTTATTAGTGGTGTGAAGACACTTAGTGTCCTCACACCTTTTGTTGTTTGTTGGTCTTAACTTTATTACTTCGTGCCAGGAGACCCGTATATGGCCCAGGTTTTTTCTCCAAATGAATGGTATCGCAAAAGTTTTTCAAGCACCCTTGTCGCGATTGACACGCCTCCGTTGATGCGTTTGCAGATCAATTCCTACAGTGAATTTTTGCAGAAGGATGTGCCACCGGCCAAGAGAGAAGATAGGGGGCTACAAGCTGTTTTCCAGTCGATTTTTCCTATTATGGATTTCAACAAGACTGTGTCGCTTGAATTTGTGAGCTACAGTCTTGAAGAGCCAAAATACAATGTTAAGGAATGTCGCCAGCGTGGCCTTTCCTATGAAGCTCCCCTGAAGGTCATTGTCCGTCTTGTATTTTACGATATATCGCCTGATAAAGAAGTGACAGATACCAAAACAGTTTCTTCAATAAAGGAACAAGAAGTCTATCTGGGAAACATCCCTTTGATGGCTGAAACAGGATCATTTGTATATAATGGCACCGAGAGAGTTATCGTATCACAGCTTCATCGTTCGCCTGGGATCATTTTTGAGCACGATAGTGGTAAGAAACATTCCAGTGGGAAATTACTTTATTCTGCTAGAATCATCCCACATCGTGGTTCATGGTTGGATTTCGAATTTGATCACAAGAATATTCTGTTTGCGCGGATTGATAGAAAAAGAAAGTTACATGCAACAGTTGTTCTTAAGGCCATGGGATATACTACCCAAGAATTGTTGGCCATGTTCTATCATTTTGAAACTATCCAGTTAAAAAAAGATGGGACGTTCCTGAGAGTCCTAGATTTCAACTTGCTCAACGGTACTCGGGCCGGAAGTGACATTCTCGACCCAAAAACGGGTGAATTAATTCTTAAGAAAGGCAAAAAATTCTCTAAAGCTACTCTGACAAAGATAGAAGAGCTTGGAATGAAATCGCTTCCAGCATTATTAGAGGAGATAGTCGGCAAAGTGTCATCAAAGGATATTTTTGATGAAAAAACAGGAGAAGTACTACTTCTTGCAAATGAGGCGCTGACCGAAACCAAAATTCACGATGTCATTGCTGCAGGAATTAAGGAAATAAAAGTCCTCTATATTGATATGATCAATTTTGGGGATCAAATTAGAAATACTCTGCTTTTGGACAAAACGGAAACTCCTGAAGAAGGCAGAGTGAAGATTTTTGAGAGATTGCGACCAGGTGAACCTCCTGCTGCCGAAGCTGCTGATAAACTCTTTCAAGGCTTGTTCTTTGATGCAGAAAGATACGACTTGTCGCGTGTCGGGCGTATGAAAATTAATTATAAATTTGGTATGGACGTGCCGGTGAGCAACACAGTGCTGACAAAGGACGATATTATTTCCACCATCAAATATTTGGTTGATTTGAATAATGGCAAAGGAAAAGTCGATGATATTGACCATTTGGGAAATAGGCGAGTTCGGGCAGTTGGTGAATTGCTTGAAAATCAATTTCGGGTAGGTCTTGTCAGAATGGAAAGGGCCGTCAAAGAAAGGATGGCGATTCAAGAACTTGAAACCATGATGCCCTACGATTTGGTCAATCAAAAACCAATCGTGGCTGCGATAAAAGAATTCTTTGGATCATCACAATTGTCACAATTCATGGATCAAACAAATCCACTTTCGGAAGTGACTCATAAGCGTCGACTATCGGCCCTTGGCCCTGGTGGTTTGACACGAGAGCGCGCCGGATTTGAAGTGCGTGAC
>CAYHRT010000011.1:0-33887 GCA_964359085.1 uncultured Bdellovibrio sp.
TTAATAACTATCAATTACTTGCTACCGCTTAAAAAATGATCACTTTTGCCATTTGTAATTTGAATTTTTTACTGGGCCGTAATTGTCTTGGGGAAATTGAGTTCAGGATCACCACCAACTGTTGCATTTGTTGGAGAATTTGTACTTGTCAGCAGACTGTCATCGGCAAACAAGCTCAGAAACGCCGCTAAATTGGTGGCTTCGGTGGCACTCATTGCCAAATAGGTTTTCACATCATTGGAACTCGCCCAAGTCGCGCCAGAATCAGGAACGGAGCCGGTGTCGCAGTTGGTATCGTTCGTCTGGATTGCGCCATCGGCGTTGTTAACACAGCCCCAGGATGTGGTAGTCCCATTGTCCTCAAGAAATTTGGTGTAAAAATATCCTGCGTTTGGCGTACCGGTTGTACGGTCAATTCCACCAATTCCGATAGCAGTTACTGCCTGTGGAGTTGCACCGTGCGAATAATATTTAACGGCAAATTTATGGTTGGACAGATTAACCATGAGGATGGCCCGGGAGTACATGCTATTCGCCCCGGCAAAGTTAAAGGCCAGGAAGGTAGGAGTTCCACTACTCAAGGTTACGTAAACCTGAAAAATATCTGTTTGCCCAGGATCTGTACTTCCATTGTAGGGAACGCGATAACGATTTGTTAGAGTCGCCTGGTAGGAACCGTCAGCAGCAACGGAATAGGCATGATAAACAGTACCATCTCCGGAAGTGTCCTGTTGCACACAACCCAATAGACTATTGTAGTCCAAGATGAACTTGTCTGGATCTCCACCACCTGTGTTGGCGGCATATGAACTGGCGTTAAATGTTCCGCTGGTCCCTGCGCAGGTTGAGCGAAGTGTGCCGGAATACATGTCGGCATGATAGATGAGCCCAAGCAGGGTCATAATAGTGAATTTTCTGGGATTTGTGTCGCCGCCACTGGTATCGGTGCCGGTTGGACAAAAATTATCACTTCCTGGCATAAAACATTCCTGCTCAAAGAAGTTTGAGAGTGAATTGTAAGAAGTGATATTTCCGGTGGTAATTTCCCCCGATGGGGCCATCAGAGATAGTGAGTTATTAGTAACCTGGGGCAAGGAATCAACGGCCAGGCCTGAAAAACCTAGCATGGAGCTACTACTACTGCTGCTGGTCGCAGCGGGATCATCACTGCCGCAAGAAAAGATTGTAATGAGTACCATGATGAGAAGAATGATTAAGGGAAGTTTCATTATTGCCTCCTGGCATGATTTTTGTCATTGATTTTTCAAAGATGAAAAATGTTTCCTTACGATGCTAATTAAAGAAGTATTGTTTGAAAAGTATTTTCAAAAAAAGAGATGGAGTTATAGTCGCTGCAGAACCTGATCAATTTTTCTTCTAAGAGATTTGTCGCTGAGTGAATCCCGCATTTCCTGCAAGGACTTGCGCACGTTATAGGGATCGAGTCTGTATTCAAGTTTCAACATTTCAATTTCCTTTAAAACATGCTCGCGATCTTTTTGGCCGATGGCCATGACCGGTTTCTTCGTGAAACTTTCAGTTTTGACTTCCTGGCCCGGAATAGATTTGGCTTCACTTGTGGACACTTTGCTTTTTCTTTTCTTTTTAATTGTTGCCAACTCAGGTTGTGGGGGTGTCGGTGATGGATCTTCCTTGAATAATTGTTCCATAGGAATGGGGATATGTTTGATCACAACTTTTGTTTTTTGTTTGAGTAAGCGCGCGATCTTGCTTTGGAAAATGTTGGCCATGTCGGCCATTCGGTTAAAATCGCTGATCTTACTATTCATAAACAAAAGAAGGCCAAAAGAGGCAATAATTATGCAGGTGATACTGTATAAAAAGAGAGAGAAAAGTCTTTTTCTCTTTTGTTTTTTGCTTTCATCGGCAGAAGGGTCGTCGTTGCGCTCTAATGTTTCATCCAATGACTCATCCAACTCAAGCTTTTGTTCTTTTTGAGTCTCCTCCATTTCGAATTCGCAAGCGTTGGGATTGATCATCGCGCCTTCTTTCGGGAGAAGCATAAAATCCTTGTCACCTACCGTGATCAGATCATTGCCCTGAAATTGGGCCACCTCCTCCACTTTTTTTCCGGAGATCTTGACGGACAATTCGCATTTTTGAGTCAGCTCTAAGATTCCGTTTCCAAGCTCATCGACTTTCAGAGTCATCCCCGGCAGAATTTCCTGGTTTTGTCCCGGAACCAGCTCAAAGCTCTCGCTGATGTTGTCCAGACAAATCAGATCGAACGGTGTTGGATGAATGACTTCTTCCTCAGATGTTGTAAAAATCTTCCGAGCGTTGGTTTCCAAGGTAAGTGATTCCATAGTCACATCCTATATCTTTTTGCTTTTAAGTTGTTCCATCAAGGCAATCACCCTGCCACGTTTGATATAGTCGGATTCCCTGTAAAGTTTAACCAGCTGTTCAGCGTTTTTTATGGCCTCATAATGAAGCTGCAGTTTTATCTGATTGGTCATTTCATCTTCCAGCTTTTGCACCATCTGTTGCAATTGGCCCTCAATGTCTTTAGCCAAACCCGTGATTTCGATTTTGAGATCCTTGGGCACCTGCCTTTTGCCCACTAACTCCAACGCGCGGGCAATTTGAGAATGGGCACTCACCAGATTAATGCTGGAGATATGACGATCTTCAAAGTAGCGGTGGGCAAGTTTGTTTTTTCGGTGAATTTCTGCCAGCTCATCGTCAGAGACGGGAGGAATAGGGGTTAACACCACATCCTTGATGATGTAGAAGCTCTCTTTTTGCCTATGCAGCACGCTTAGGAGATTGATCTCTTTATGCAGGGAATCCATCGGGATCATGATTTCAATCGGACAGAAATTTTCCACACAATTGATATCCAGAGAATAATGATAAATGATACGTGAATTGATCGTGACGACAATTTCATGATTGAGATCCAGGGACCCTGCCAAAAACGAAAACAGATAAGGCACGTTCGGTGTTTTTGCCGACCACTGAAAATGAACCGCAGACCGATTGCCAGAAAACATCGGGGTGTATCCGAAAGGTCTTCGGTGCAGGCGACCTTCCCTTAAGGCGATAGGAACTTGGGAGAGATCCGGTGTGGCGGATCGCAGGTTGTGCTTCAATCCTAGAATGATTCCCAGCAAGGCAAGAGAAAGGCAGGTGCTAAGCAAGAGCAAACGCATTTTTTTTGACTTGCTTTTAGGAACATCTTTTTTTTTGGAAGGAATTTCAAAAAAAGGCCCGTCTATTAAAATCCCCATACATTCAAATAAATGAAGATCAACCGGATGACCGCTTTTTTGAGAGCGGGCCAGCAGTTTCCCTTCGTGCATGTGCAAGGTAAATTCAGGTGCGACAGATTGGCGAGAGTGAAGGAGAATGTCACAGGATTCATGTCCGCCCATATTTATCGGCAGCTTTAAATAGTGTATCCGTGGGTCCCCCTTCAGGGAAACTTTAATAAATGTGTGGTCATGTTCCTTCATAGACATCAAAATATTTTTCCTTATCATTATCAATCAATCAATCAAAGACGCTGAACTCCACATCACTTTGGGCCTTGTTCCACATCTTTTCCGAAGCCGCCAGTCCATCGTTTGATGGTTCTGCAAGTTTCATGGTCACCAATACCAAAAGCTCAACTTCTTCATCCTCAAATTTGCGGCTTTTGAAGATTTCACCCATGAGCGGAATATCTCCCAAAAAAGGAACCTTGCTGATTTCCTTCTTATTTCGTTTTTTGATCAGGCCGCTTAGGAGGATACTTTGGCCGTCTTTGAGTGTGACAGCAGTTTGCACCTTATTGACGGCCAGAGAGGGAAGTCCACCTTCTACCTTGGGTTCGGTAATATCTTTGACCGATGCCATGATTTTGGCATCTATTTGCCCGAGGCCATCGACTTTTGGGTCAATCTCCAGCTCAATGCCATGTTGGACAGGGGTAATGACGATTTCTTTTTTACCCTCTACAAATTGAATGCTTTCCATGTAGAAGGTCCCCCCCGAATGGAATGTGGCCTTTTCGCCGGAACGAGAAATAAGTTTGGGGCGTGAAAGCACTCGGTTTCTTCCACTGGTTTTCACCAGATCCAAAAAGATCGACAGATCCGTCAACTGCCAGAAAATTGGCCCAGTATGACCATTTTTTAAGGCAATGGTTCCAGTGCCAAGAGAATTGGCCGTGTCCTTGCTGCCAATCGGGTTGTTTTTCAGACCCAGTCGAAGATTATCAGTTTTGCTCACTTCCACAAACATCATTTCGATCAGCACGGCCGGTGCCGCTGATAATTTGGCGTCCATGGCGTCTTCGATGCCTTGATCAATGCTTCTAGCAAGTTTCAAGGCCAGATTTTTTTCAGATTCGTTTTTGGGACTTCCGATCAGCTGAATATAAGTTGCATAATTTTTGGCCTGGATATTGGGAATATCATTCTTTTTTAGAATTCGATTAATGGTATCCACAATGACTTCGGGTCTGGAAATCAATCGTTCGGTTCCATCCACGATCAAATTCGGATATTTTTGCTTGATTTCCCTAAGCTGATCAATAGACGATTCTTTCATGATCTTGCCGGAGATATAAACCTGATTTTTTGAAATGCTGGTATTAATTCCCGAAATGAATCCAAGCTCTTTTTCAATGCTCTGGAGCATCTTAAGTTTTGAATCAGAGGCACCGATGGTGAAGTGAAATTTCTTGTTGCTGTTATCGTCCAGAAGAACGGTTACACTCACCGAGCCGTTTTTCTTGCCGGCAAAAATGGCGCTGGTTTTGTTGTCTCCCTTTCGGACTAAAACCACATTTTCCTTGTCCATCTCGATTTCCTTGATAATGGAATCGAATTGGACTTCATGGGATTGACCGATCTCTAGGCCGATTTGCTCTACGGCGTAAGCCTTCTGGCAAATACCGATGCTTAAAAACAGGGTGAAAATTTTTATAAAAATTAACATGGGAAATCCTCTGGCAAAAAAAAAGGCCTTGCGTTTATGCAAGGCCCTTTACATCCCACCGGATATTAAAATTATTCTTCAACAGCAGCACCTGCGTAGTTAAGCGGCTTGTCTAAATCCATGCCGTGTCTTGTATTTTGAAAAGTATCAACTGCTCCCTGAGCGCTGGCGGTAGCGGCATCACGAGCTGAAGCGACTCCAGCATCATTGCCGGAAATGGCTGAGGTTACCTGGGTCATTTTGTGTTCAATGGTCTTACCAAAGTAACTGGAAATGCCAATAGTACCCACGGCTATCAGAACCAAAAGTACCAGGTACTCAGCGGTTCCTTGCCCGGCCATTTTTTTGATGTTTTTCATGAGTATCTCCTTGAAGTTTAATTCAGCGTCATGCTGACCTGTAATGAGAATAATCTAAAAATTAGAAAGGAAATTTACTGGAATTGACCCAAAGTGGATGCCCAGAAAAAAGAGGCAAAATGCGTAAATAATGGAAGGCCCAAAAGGAAACGTCTCCCTCTGCATCCTTAGAAGTCGGAAAATGTTTTGCAAAAGTCCAATCACGATGGCAAGGGCAAAAACTGAATAGATGGAAGGGCCGGCAAGGATTGAAAGCCAGAAAAGAAGTTTGATATCTCCCAGACCCAGCCCCTCGCCACTGGTCAACTTAGAAAAAATAAAATTTATTATAAGGAGACCCAAAGGAAGTCCAATCGCTATCGCCATTGCCAAAAAAGTTCCGTTGGCAAAGGCGAGTCCCAGCGCCGCAGGAACACCGAACCAGTGAATCCAGTCGGGAATGATTTGAAGTTCCAGATCAAAAATAATCGTGGCGCTAAATAAAGTGGCAAACAAACCCATTATGGGAATACAAAACAGAGGGAATTGCCACGCTCCCAGCGAGAGTCCTATTAAGGAAAGCACAAAGTACCGAACCGAGCGGGAGCGCAGATAATGCGGAAGGGGAGAGTAGGCAAAGTATTCACGGCAGTAGTAGCGTAGACTTCTGGGGATCAGTACAAAGTGACCGGCCACCAATATCAATAATGTCAAACCCAGATAAAGACAAATTCTTATCATAGAACCTCTCAAAGGGCTTAGTAATTTTCCCACGGGGTGGTGTAATTTTTTGACTGGGGTTGACGTGCAATTATAGTCAAATTTTAAAGCAGTCTTTGGGCATAATGAAAGGCGGCCAATGTTCGCAGGAGACCAAGATGGAATTCAAAACGTTATTGACTGCAAAATTTTCAAAACTTAAAAAATCACCCTTGTGGAGAATCGAAGCGCTCCTGATAGGACTGGCATTCATGCTCTCCCTCCTGTCGGGTTTACTTCGGAATGGTTACGAGAATCAAAAAATTTTATACTATAAAAATCTCAACAAAACCGAAAGCATTGTGGTGTTGGCCGAGGACATGAATCGCGATACCCTTATCGGTAAAGATCATCTGACTATCAAAAATTTTCTGGCCGTCAATATTACTCCAAACATGATCCCGGGAAACCAGTATGAACGAATTTTAAACCGCAGATTGCGTTTAGACGTCAAGAAAGGTGATCCCATGTTGCTTACCAATGTCAGCGATTCGGACAAAGATGCCATGGCAATGAAAATCCCGGTGGGCAAACGTTTTTATACCATGACCATCAACGATAAAATGCTGGGCCAAGGTTGGGTGCGTCCCAATGATCATGTGGATATTATTTCCAGCATGAGCTTGCCGGCCCGTGGGGAAACCACTTTTACCCTATTGCAAAATGTCACGCTGGTAACAGTCGGTAAGAGTACAAGCTGGAGTAACGCCAAAGGACCGACCGGTTCGGAGATCGGTTTTTTTGTCACTCCCGATGAATTTGAACTTTTGAGTTTCGCTCAGAAAAAAGGAAGCTTTTCGGTGTCCCTTCGAAATCCTGAAGACATTTCCATTTCTGTAGATAAAGAAAAACTTGGATCGGACGGTGTGGATCTTGGGAAATTTTTGGATAGCAAGATTATCAGAAGCGCTTCCGGTGGTGGGATCTTCAAAGTGACTATCAAAGACGACTTACATCTCAAGGAGAGTGCCACCCAGAAAGATGTACAGGACGTGCAGTGTGCCGAAGCACAGTGCACGCGGAATGCCGGCGATGTTCAGGAGGAAGGAAAATGAGTGTGCCAAAAGAAAAATTGCTTCAAAACCAATATGGTCAGGCAACGGTAGAATATCTCATGCTGGCCGTGATCCTGGTCCTGGCTTTTCATTTCCTGGGCGTCATGGACCAAACCCGCGACTTGCTGTTTGGGACTCCCTTAGCGGACATGATTCAATTCCTTAAATTGCCGGTGTAAAGATGCAAACTCGGATTGAATGCGAACTTGAACTTGAAGAAGATACCCAAAATATTCTTGAACTCAAAGCAAGCTGGCACACTCCTTCCGGTGAAAAGAATATCACTTTGGAGCGGGGTAAACATTTTGTGGGAAGTGGACCCCACTGTGCATTGTCGATTCCTCAGAGTGAAGCATCCATATGTGCCGTTTTACTCGTGCAACACATGTCTATTCAGTTGAAATGCATTGCAGTTCACCCGACCTTGTATGTAGGTGGCAATAAACTGCGTCCAGGTGAAATGGTCATCATCGATGAAGAAAGTAAAATATTTCTGGGCAAAACCAAAATCATGTTGAGTCCACAAGGGGTGGGGGCCACTCCGAATGCAAAGGGAGTTGAGGATAGGCCTCAGTGGTTTATTAAAAAAGACGCCACCTTGCTTGTCCAGGAATTATCAAAAAGATTGCAATCGGATTTGGATATTGGGAACTCAGATATTTCCCAAGTGGAAAATGAGGAACTTAAAATCAAGGCCTCATTGAAGCTGGGAAAGATGCTCTTTTCGCTGCAGTTTCCTCTCGAGTTTCCTCTGACCGTCCCTGAAATTCAAAGGCGCGTTTTGGCAGAGGTTCTTGGACTTGGACCGTTGGAGGATTTACTGGCTGATGGCACGATCAGTGAAATTATGGTCAATAGTAAAGACCAGATTTATGTTGAAAAACAAGGTAAGCTAACTCTCTCACCTGTCACCTTTTCCACCGACCTGGCCCTTTCTAACGTTATCGAGCGCATTGTTTCCCAGGTGGGAAGGCGGATTGATTCCTCATCTCCCATTGTTGATGCCCGCTTGCTTGATGGTTCCCGAGTTAATGCCGTGATCCCTCCCCTGGCGCTCAAAGGCCCAACCCTCACCATCCGAAGATTTTCAAAAATACCGATCACGATGGAAAAACTTGTGGAATTTGATTCGTTAAGCAAGCAAATGGCGCTTTTTTTAAAGACCCTTGTGGAATCCCATAAAAATATCATTATTTCGGGTGGGACTGGTTCCGGTAAGACCACCCTTCTTAACGCTCTTTCCAATTATATTCCTCCCGGTGAACGCATAATCACGGTTGAAGATGCGGCCGAACTTCAACTGCAACAAGAACACGTCATTTCGTTGGAAACCCGCCCGGCCAATATGGAAGGCAAAGGATTGGTGAGCATCCGGGATTTGATCAAAAATACCCTGCGAATGCGCCCGGACAGAATCATCGTCGGAGAGTGTCGAGGAGGCGAGGCCCTGGATATGCTCCAGGCCATGAATACCGGTCACGATGGGTCCATGACCACGGCCCATGCCAATACCCCTTTGGATATGTTAAGGCGTCTGGAAACCATGGTGATGATGGCGGGGATGGATCTTCCGCTTTCGGCCATTAGGGAGCAGGTGGCTTCGGCGATTACTTTCGTGATTCAACAAATTCGCAGAAAAAATGGCAGGCGTCTTGTGGTGGATGTGTCCTATGTCCGCGATCTAGACCGTCAAACAGGTGAGTACAAGCTGGATTCGCTTTTTAGTAGAGATAAAAATGACCAGGTGATTTTTCATGTCGAAAATTTTCAATCAATTTGGGAGCATGAAAACTTACATGGAGATATAAAACTTTTTAACCCTTGAGTTGTCTACTGAGTTGCTTATGGAAATACCTTTTTTTATTTTCGATCTTTTCATCTTCATGGCACTCGCCTGTGTAATCCTGGCATTATTTAAATATTGCGAATCTCGATATTATTTGGACCAAACGCATGGGGATGGAGTGGATTACCAACAGATGATCAAGGCGATCCTGGTATCCCTTTTCATTTTTGTTCTTTTGAATGTGATCGGAACGAACATGATCCTGAATACGGTGATTTCTTCCGGTACCTTGATCTTTTGTCATTCATTTTTAAAAAAACTGGATAAAAAGAAAAAGATTCAGGCCTTTGACAAGGCCTTGAATGAGGGAATTCAAATGATCTCGACTTCCCTGAGGGCGGGTTTGACTCTAAGGGAATCATTGCTGGCATCGGTTAAAAGTTCTCCGCAAGCCTTTGCCAGTGAAATCCAGATTGTCCTGCGAGATTTGGGACTTGGGATTTCTATGGAAGTGGCACTTATGGAGATGCGCAATAGAGTAAACACACCCATTGCCAACTTGGCCTTGGGTGCCATGATCATTTCCAACCGACAAGGCGGTAATCTGCCGGGCATGCTTCTAAAAATAGGAGACACGATCAATCAAAGGGAACGCATCGCCGGGAAGCTCAAGGCGCTCACTGCTCAGGGAAGAATGCAGGCCATCTTGGTGGCCTCGGCGCCGCCTATCCTGTTTGTCTTCATGAGTTTCTATGATCCCAAACGGACGGCGCTATTAACTCAGAATTTTATGGGAAATTGTCTTTTGGCATTGGCGGTGATTTTAGAAATTATCGGAATTGTTGTTACCCGAAAAATTATGGAGTTGAAATACTAGGAATCTTATGGAACACATGATCAGTATCACCAATCTTCTTTCGAGCTTTCTCTTTTTTTACTTTATCATGAAGCTTTTTGTTTATGCCTACCGTGAACATACCTATCTGTACCAAATGCAAGATCGGGAAACGCTTTTGGATATTTGGATTGGCTTTCTCAGACCGGTGGCGAAAATGATCAAGGCAGATAAATGGCGACAGGATATTGAAAATAAACTTTTACAGGCGGGCAACAAAAGAAACTGGCAGGCCGACCATCTCCTGGCCCTTGGGCTTTTGTTGGGTATATTAGGATTAGTGTTGGGCCACTTTCTACTGGTAGTTTTAATGCACAAAAATCCGCTTTATGAGGTAATTATTGGGGGAGTTCTTTTTTTCATTCCCTACTTGAAGCTTTCTGAAATTGCCAAAAAACGTTCCCAAGGATGTGAGAGGGAGCTTCCTTATTTTATCGATTTTCTATCTCTTTGCATGGGGGCAGGACTGGACTTCAACAATGCTCTGTCTAAAGTTCTTGAAACCGCTCCCAAGTCTGATTTGGCCACGGAATTTGGGATTACCATCAAGAACATTAAGTTAGGCATGAGTCGTAAGGAGGCCTTGATGGATTTGCAAAAACGCATGAATGTACCCTCATTGCGCCTTTTTATCCAAACCCTAGTTCAAGGCATAGAAACCGGAACCGACATCATGACTTCCCTGGAAAATCTCTCCAGCTTGTTTTTAAGCCGCAAGTTCCAGAAGGCCGAAGAAGGCGCCGGACGCATCTCGGTTCAGATGATGATTCCCATGATGCTCTTTGTGATGCCAGCGGTGATGATCATTCTGATGGGGCCCATGGTAATGCAATATGCTTTTAGTCTGTAGGCAGGCAATCTATCCAGCAATTACAATCAAATCTTAGGCAGTCGAATTTGATATCCTGTGATCGGAATATTTACCCTGAGGTACTTATGTTTCAAAATATTTTTTCGATCATTGTTATCCTGGCCTTTGGTCTGGATCTTCACACCAAGGCCCAGGCCGAAAACATCTCTGTCGAATATAAGACAGTGGCGGTGATCCTGGCGCAGGCACCGGATACTGTTAATATTCCTAGCATTGAACTTTATCGCCAAATCAAAGAAAGCGTGGACAAATCCGATCTGTGGATTGTGGCCCCCATCTGGACGGTTAAAAACAATCTCAAAGGACAGGATGAAGAGGAAAAACTTCCCGATCTAGGGGCCATTCCCACCTTCGATCGAAGAGAGCTTATCAAAGCACATCCCCAGGCCCAGACCCGACTGCCCGAGGAAGCGGCACCCGCCAGTGAGAATCCGGTCATAAAAAGTGTACAAATCGTTTTGGATACCCTGGCAATCGAAGGGGCCTTGATTGTGGACTGTCTCCCAGAAGGGGCCCAGGTTGTCTTGGGTTGCGGCCTTTATTACTATGATCGCACCAGAGGAAAAATTGTGGCATCATCTCGAAAATACTTTCGTGCAGGCGTGACCGATTCCACCAATTGGTCTGAACATTTGATTGTGGCCCTGGATAAGGGAATCAAACACACCAAGGAAATTAAAACCCAAGCCAAGCTGGAGCAGGTGTTGACTTATACAGATGAAATGGAATCTCCCATGCAAAAGGCCATGGGAATGGAAATCTGGGGCAAGCGTTTTTTGGCGTCCGATCTTAACAAAACCTTGCCGGGAACTACTCTCAGTTTGCTTCACGAAAATGAAAATTATTCCTTCGGATTTGGAGTAAGTTTTGGCCAGTATCGCGATCAGCAGCTTCTGGCCCAGGAAGTGGGTATGGAAATAAAATTTGCTCCCAGGGCCTTTGCGGCCCGCACCCTGATCTGGGAACTTCCTATCGGCATTTCCTTTATTCAACGAGACACGAAGGCCAAGAGTTTCATGGTAGATGAAGGCGACTCGACTCGAAGTGAGTTGAATGCCATGGGCGAGATCGGTCCGGCGCTTTTGTGGCGCGTGCAAAACAAATACACCTTCGGATTGGGTGTCAGCTATCAACACAATTTGAATATCAAAACTGAAACCAATGGCAATCATCCTTTGCAACTTATGGAAAGAGGATACAAGGCAGGATTTCTTTGGAGCACTAAATTCTAGTTGTATATTTTATTAACGAGATCCTTGGTCAATTTGTCTTTTTAGTTGACAGAAATGATGCAGTGAGCTATAATAATTTTAGACGCTCCAACCCTACGGCGTCTTCTTTACGATTCTGATTCCATCACATTGTCTGACACTAAAACCCACCTCAAACAAGGATTTGTTTATGGATTGGTTAATCAACATTCCGACCTTGGATTCTCATCACCCAACGCTCAGAAAAGTCACTCACTATGTTCTGCAAAACTTGAATAATTTTCTAACTCTGGATGATCTGGCGAATGCCGCCTCTGTCACCACTTTTTATCTATGCCGCCTTTTCAAAGCGCAGTTCAATCTAAGCCCCATGAAATGGTTATGGCTGCAAAGGACCTGGGCCGCCGGGGCCTATGTGATATCCAAAAAAGAATTCTGTCTGACTGATATTGCTTTTGCCTGCGGTTTTTCCAGCTCGGCGCATTTCTCCAGGCTCTTCAAACAAGTTTACGGTGTGACTCCATCCAAATTTCGAAAAGAACATGGTGTCATGAGTATTCAAAGTGCGATTCCCACTTTAAATATTCGTTATACGGAATTTAATTGTTTTGCTTAGGGCGTGTCCTCATTTGGGCCTTTAGGCGAAAAATTCAGTTTCCAAGCATTTTTGACAAGCGCAGATGCGAATTTGCGAGGCTTAGCTGCAGCTAAGTCGCAGCAAATTCGTCATCGAGCACGTCAAAAAGGCGAAGGAAAATGAATTTTGCAGCCAAAGGCCCAAATGAGGACACGCCCTAGTAAAGGGACTGTTTGCCTTCAAGCACAACACTCAATGTTTGGTGGTTGAAATGATAAGTAAGTGTTGAAGGTTTTTCTTCAAAGAGTTTTTGTAGGTCGGAAGATCTGGTTCCTACCAAAAGCCGTCTGCCATCCACCGAAATGGCGCTATAGATAATGGGGTCCCCTGGATTGGATTGATCGATTATTGAAGTGCCTATTCCCGGACTTTCAAAGTATAGAATCTTTTTTTTCTTTGTGAAGTGACTCATCACTTCGGAGGAACTCATGAGCCCCTTGGAAACAGAAATGGGAAAACGGCGCGTATCGGTTTGAATGTATCCTTCGTAAAAATCATTTGCCAAGCAGTTAAAATGGAGAAAAAGAATCGTAGGGAAAAAATATTTTCTCATAAAGACCTCAAGCTCAGTATGCCCGACATAGACAATAGGTTTTTGACCGGAAGTGACCGAATAAGACATCAATCGCAGTCAAATAAGGAGCGGGACTATTCGTCACAATGAAATAGGGAGCAGCTATGAACCAGAAAAAAAATAAAATCCTTAATGAAAATGGAATTGCCACCACCGAGTTTTTATTTTTATTTCCCTTATTTTTGGTGGCGGCCATGTTTTCAATGGAAACTAATCTTATGTGGTCTGATAAGCATATTTTAAAGCTTGCGGCTTCCCAGGCCTCGCGCGTCTATGCTTTTGCCGGCCCGGAAGTAGAGAACCCCTGCTTGGATGAAAAACTCAAAAAGCTGGCCCGCTATGAAATGCTTAAACAAATATCTTCCATTGCACCGGGGATAGAGGTTCTTGAACATTCTCTGGGAAACTTCGCTTTTCAATCAAAAATTGGATCACTCATTAAGGAAAGCACTCTACCATCGGGGATCAAAAAAAATCTCCAAGGCCATGTGTATGCCGCCATATCGACCTGGCTTGATTGTTCCTATTCTGCTGCCGATCGACGGTTGGACGTAAAGCTGATTTATAATCGCACTCCAAAACTTCCCCTAGCGGGGGAGGTGTTTTTAAAGTCTCAACAATACTTTTTACCTGAGGGAAATGAAGAGTCATCAGTCAAAGACAAGCTTGTCGCCTATTTTCAAACCATGAAAGAACGTGTCGCCAATCTGCAAATCAACTCCGTCGAGTCTCTGCAACATTTGACAGTGATTCCAGAATATCACGAGATTTCCGCTATGACCGCCGAGATGGATGGTGCTGTTTTGGAATACAAAAATGAAGTACAGCTCCTGTTGGACCTGGTGATGCAAGATCTTCAAATGGAAGATGCCACACAGGACGATATGGAAAAGCTTATGGCCCGAGTTAAAAAAATACTTCCCGATCCATTGGTGCAATTACCGGTCACGGTCAGTGTAAGCAAAGTGCGATCGCACAGACTCCACAACCCAGACCCCATGAATCCAAGCATGGAGAAGGATTGGCAGGGAAGATTGGGGGGTATTTTGGATCTTTCTTTGGATCTTTCTGGCGAATTTTCCCAGTGGGCCCTTGGGCTGGGCAATGACCAGGCGGGTTTCCTTCAAGACGGGAGGCCTTTATGATGTACAGGACGTGCAGTGTGCCGAAGCACAGTGCGCGCGGAATGCCGGCGAAGGAGCGAGGTTCTACAACCGTGGAGTTTTTAATCTTTGCGCCCCTGGTTGCCGCTCTTATGTACTTCTCGCATGATCTCAACTTCAAGCTCTCAAATAAACAAGATGTCTATCTCGCCAACCAGGCCATGTTTGAAGCGCATCTTTCAGATGAAAATCAGTTGAAAGATTTTGGAAAAACAGCTTTTCAAAAAATGGGAGGCAAGGGCGAGATTCAAATATTTTTGGAGGAACAAAAACCGGACGATCCGAAACTTGTGGTCCGTTTGTCAAACAATCGACTGGTGGGTGAAGATGATTCATCCGTTTTCTCTGCATACCAATCGTTGCAACAGTCGCAGTTGCAACAATCGACAAATTACCTAACCCAAATAGGGCCTACAGTTGTATCGGCCCTTCCAAACGTCCAACAAAATATTGTTCAAATGACCACTTTATGTACTTCAGAGGGAGAAGAGGGCATGTTTGCGGCCTCCACTCGCCATCTGTTGTCCGTTTTTGGCCAGTCTGAGCAAGCGCCCGTTGTATCCTCGGGTGAAGCGGCCCAGCTTTTCTTTCAAAAGAGTAGTAGCTATCACGCCGACTGGTTGGGAGATTGGTCGCTACTCGGACAGTTGTTGGCCTTGAATGTGGAAAATAATTATGGAATCGCTGGCCCTCTTGATCTTGAAGAGGCCCATTTTCAAACCTACTGTATGTCCAATCTGGGAGCAAGTTCCGTTTGTGGTGAGATTGAGTTCTTATGGATGGACAATCCGTCCGATTTTGTACCCTACGCCTATAACCTGGCACAAAATAAAATGGCCCTCTATGATCTTCTGGGGGCGGCAGACATGGACACGATTCAGACCTCTCTTCAGGCCATCGGCGGCAATCTCCCCATTATGCAAAACACCTTTCTGGATGAGGCCCACACTAACAAGCTGATCGGAGAAACCAATCAGCAGCAATTAGAAGCGGCCATAAATTTTTTGCACCTTAAGGATGATCTTGCCGTGTCGAATGCGGGCCTATCTCAAGGGCTCCAAAGCCGACTGGATTTAAAAGAGGTGTTGCCATGAAGAAAATATTAAACAACGACAGAGGAAATATCACTGTCGCCTTTTTATTTTTAATGGGACTTCTTTATGGGGCCTTGCAATTT
The DNA here is from genome assembly GCA_964359085.1 of uncultured Bdellovibrio sp. GTDB lineage: Bacteria > Bdellovibrionota > Bacteriovoracia > Bacteriovoracales > Bacteriovoracaceae > GWA2-49-15. The sequence goes on from CAYHRT010000011.1 coordinate 15,414, forward strand.
TCCCTGGAAATGGGACGTCTGGCGGATCAAAAAATGAAATTGCAACAGACGGCGGATGTCGTGGCGACCGGCATGGCCGGTGATATGAGTTTTGCCTTGAACAGCATCGCCCTCAACAACCTTGCCATCGGGGCGAGCCTCCACATGGCCGCCTCCTCCCAGTTTGTGGGGCGCCATAGGACTTTAGTCAACACGCTCTTGTATGATCAAAATGACCTGGATAAAAACAACAAAGAGATCTTTTTGCAAGACAACCAAAAGCACTTTGAAGACGTGGCCAGACTGGCTGCCGTTTACACCAAAACTGCCGCCCATTTGACAACACTCAACAGTCAATTGGCGGATGCCTGGATTCAAGGCACCTATCAACGGGCCTTGGAGTTAGTCGGACTCAATCTCTCGGGTGGTATAGGTCTTCCTTATCAAAACGACAAAGTCATGGGGTCAACCATCATATCCATTCCCCATTTGGCAAAATCCACCTCCAAAGGGTCCATGTGCCAGACTATCCGGGCTTCGCAACCTATGATCGGCCGAAATGATTTTGTTACCTGGCTTAAAAGGCCGCTTCAGAGTCTGGGCCTTGATTTCGGTGGATTGGATAATTTGTCTGAGTTACAAAATGTCACAAACGGGCTTTTTAACCATCTCAAGGACCAAGTGAATTCCAAGCTGGGCGGGTTAAGCGGAATGTACACCGAAAAGTGCACAGGGCACAATATTAAAAAAGAGGATGAAAAATGGTGCCAAACATATTCCTATTGGTCAGACCCGAATCTCTCTCTTGAGACTCCGAGCTTTGTTGAATGTGGCCTTAATCAAGGCGGTAGACTTGCGGATCAGATGGAGTATTTTGCCAATCTTGAACCGATAGACCTCAACGTCAATATCGACAGCGCATACACAAAGAAAAAAAAATCTATCAAAGTGACTTTTTGCCATGCCGGGGGAAATGGCAACAATCCACAGACCATTACAACTGACGATTCGGGTTATTTTAGGGGTCATATCCCTAACCACAAAGAGGATTATCTGGGGCATTGCAAAGCGGCCGATAAGGTGGATGCAGAGTTCGCTATTGGTTTTATCTATCCCAAATTTGATAACGCGGAGGAAATGGTCGATTTCACAAAATCCTTATCAGTGGGAATAGTGGTGGGATCCCCCAGTGCCTATCAAAGCGAGCTGCCTAAATCTTGTCCCGAAGGATGGAGTGACAGTTTTACAAACAAGTGCCATTTCACGATGCAGGCATCCGACGCTCTCTTGGCAGAATCTTCTAAAAAAGAATTGTGGGAGCGTATGGTGTGGTCGGCGTCAGAGGCGGTTGCCTATTTTTCTCCAGCTTCCCATGATCCACAGATTGGCGTCCCCCAAAACCCCAATGATGGGAAGGCTTACAAGGCCAGTTTTTTCTGGCCTGCTTGGAAGTTTCGAAATGTGATCTCTACCAGAGAATCTGAAGTGATTGAGTACATGAAGGAGAGATTATGATTTCAAAAGAAAGTTTCGCAGATTGGTGTGAGGGACTTTCCGACTATTTAGATGCAGGTATGGATCTCAACACTTATCTGGAGGAATCCGACGGCAAAAATTCACGTTTGAAAAGATACAATCAGAAGATTAAGAAAAAAATTGAAAAGGGTTCATCATTGAGTGAGGCGCTGGTACTGCCTTTCGGTGAAGGCAAAGGCAGTTTTTATCCGACAGTTTTTAGTGCGTCGGAGGTGGCAGGAAGGCTTCCCGCAGCGATGCGGGTTCTGGCCGAGTTCATCAGATTTCAAAATGGATACCAGCACAAGATTAAATCCATGATCACAGGCCTTTTTATCAAAATTTCAACTTTGGCCATTTTCTTGGCGGGTAGTATGCTTTTACTGGCCAAAATCGGCCGCGCAGATATTGATTTTTTGGGATTAGGACTGTACGGAATGCCGGGGGCCATAACTTTTTTGAAATATACCGGACTTTTTCAAATTCTGGCGTTCTCTTTAATTACGATCTTGTACAAATTTAAAAACACACCCTTTATTGAAATGTTTATGATGAGATTGCCCTATCTTGGCCGTTGTATGAAGAGCTTTCTGATGTACCGGGTGACCTTTGTCATGGAACAGGTTTTTATGGCAGGCATGGAAATCACAGAGGCCCTGAGGTTAACGTATCAATCAAGCGGTAGTTTCAATTTTCAAAAAAATCTTCCTCGGGTGCTTGCCAGAATCAAAGCCGGAGACAATTTATGCAACTCCTTTTTAAGCCATCGAAAGCTCCCAGTAAAATTTGTTCAGACTCTCAGGTACGCTGAACGCTCGGGAAATATCCCCCAGGCCCTGCAACGTTTGTGTACTCAATATCGTCTTGAATGCCAAAATAATCTTGAAAAAATCCAATCCATCACGTTCATGTTGACCAAGGTTTTGATGTTTTTATTTTGTATCTTTTTAATTGGTTCCATCATCAAGGGAGTGGCTTTGGAACCGCTCACTCAGGTCATGTCGCGACTTTAGCAGGAGCGTGGAGAACGTAATGATGAAATTCTTGGCCTTCTGGGCCTTTTTACTTTTGTTGATTTTTATTCATGAACTCGGACACTTTCTTATGGCGCGCCTGTTTAAAGTGCAAGTCAGGCGTTTTGCACTGGGATTTGGGCCTTGCCTTTTGCGATTTTCCCTAGGTGATACGGCCTATGAGTGGAGACTCCTGCCCTTCGGAGGCATGGTCAAAATGATCGGCGAGGACCCCGGCGAAGCGGCTTCTCTCTCTCCTTCTGTTTTTCATAAAAGCTTTCACCACCAGGCACCCTGGAGGAGAATGCTTATTGCAATGGCAGGTCCGATCTTTAGTATTGTGCCTGCCTTGATCCTGGTGGCCCTTTTGCAAAATGGGTCTTGGTCCGATACGGTTAAACTTAAGCGACTCCCCTTGGTCGTGGATTCCTACAGCACCGAGTTTGTCCTTTCCACTGATCCCAAAAAGCGTTCTTTAAAACTCTATCTTGAGGATCTTGATGATTTGGAAGAGGAATCTTCCGACCGCATTTTTTATCTGCATGAAAGTTTGGGGAACAAAATTTTGCGGATTTCTATCCATCATCTCAATCACCTTATGGATCAGGGTTTTTATCCCCTGGATTTGAAGATCAGCAAAGTGGAGGCAGGTTCTCTTGCCGATCGCATGGATATAAGGCCGGGGGATGTGATTGTGGGTGTCAATGATGAACGGCTTAAATCCTTTGAAGAAATCGTAAAAAAGATTCTGGCAGCAGATGGGGTCTTTAGGCTGCATCTTTTGCGGGAGGGGAAAGTCCTGGCGATGGATTTAAATTCTTCAAGCAAAAAAGTAGGAATTTATAGCGCCGGTGTTTATCACAATCTGCAAGGAAAGCGACAAGCCCCCGAAGTGAATGAATACGAGACTTCCGGTGTTTGGGGCCTGTTCCTAGGTTTGTTGTGTGATTACAAAAAACTTTTTAGCGGCCAACTTGGCCTTGAGCAAATTTCCGGCCCTCTCATGATTGGAAAGTTTGTAACGGGGGCCCTGGATTTTGGCCTTGCCACCTATCTCTTGATCCTGGCAGTGATTTCCATCAATCTAGGAATCATCAATCTGCTGCCGATACCCATTTTAGATGGGGGTCATGTGTTTTTGTGCTTCTATGAAATGTTGACCAAAAAACGTCCCAGTGCAAAGGGATTAAGGATTGCCTTTTTGTTTGGACAAACATTCATTGTCATTTTGACCACGGGTGCCCTGATCAACGATATTATGCATATTCTAAGGCATACGTTTTAAAACCTTTTTGGCAGCAAATCCCTTGCAAACATCGCCGGCAGCTGAAACCAGAAAGATTTCATCGCTCCCATTGTAGGAGCAAGTCCAAGTATCGGCGGGTAATGGATTTCTTGAGCAGATATCGTTGCAAACAGCGTTGCTGGGTTCACAGGTGCGCGAGAGTTGTTGCGCTGTAATTTCAGTGCCATTGAAAAGCATTGAGGAATTGATGGTAAATTGGCAGCCCGAGGTGAAGAAAACTTTGGTGGTGGCCTTATCAAGGGCAGGAGAGAGTTCGCTTCTAATCTGATAGGTTTCGGCATCCTTGCAGATATCGACTTTTACGCCGTTACATTCAAGTTGAATCACGTTCCAGCGCCCGGATAAGTCGACTCCCTGACAGGTTTCAGGAAAATTGGCAGCTATTCTCATGCCACCCACAGGTGGAAAGGGTGCCTGACAAGAAGTAATTTGTTGGTTGCCTTGCTCGGTGACTGGTTCTGCTGGTGCATCATCTTGTTCTTTGCAAGCGGCCAGAATGAATGGCAAAAAAAGAATAAGAACAATTTTAAATTTTTTTGCCATTGCCACTCCTTATTTTTGCAACTGTACAACTTTGGCCTTCCAGGCGGCATCGCTGGGCCTTATCATGGTGCCATCATTACTTTTAAAACCAATTTTATGAAAAGTATCGTTGACGTCACTGCCGCCTAAATCGTATTCAAAAAGCCAGGCGACATAAGTGATATTCATGTTTTGAATGCGGGTAAAGAGAGTATTGACGTAAGAAGCTTGTTCTTGTGGCGACCCGGGATAGGGGCCACGCGCCTCAGCGGGCCAGGCCGTTTCTGAGAGGATCATGAACTTGCCCTGCAATTTACTTGTGAGCATGTTGAAATAATCGGCGGGAATTTGGGCGACAGTTTGGTATTCAAAATAAGGATAGGAGGTAAAACCAAGAGCATCGATTTTTCCATTTCTCAGATGGTCTTGGATGAGTTGCCAATGCGCCGGATAGGTCCACCCTGCATGCTTGCCCAGACCCTTCATTTTTTCCAGTTGAAAAACGGTATAGACGAGAGTGGTGGGAGAAGCTGCCTTGATTGCATCATAGCATTCTTCAAAAAGTGAAACCCAGGCAAGCCACTCAGCTTGAGTATGAGTGACGAAGTAAGAGTTAGTTTCATTGCCCAAAAAAAGATAGGCGGGGTGATATTGAACAGCAAATGCAGCCACCATCGCACGAAAATTTTGGCGCGTCTCCAGATTGGTAAAAGAATTATTGCTTGGTTCCGAGGTACTTGCTAAGTCAGGAATTCCATCTCCGCTCGACCAACCAAAACCGATGACAGGTTTGACTCCAAATTGTGCCGCTGCTTGCATGGCCTGATGGGCATTGGTGGGAATGTCGCCGGCGGTGTCTATGGAGTCGCGCCAACTTAAGTGAAAAGACTTTCTGGCACCATGGGTGGTGTCAGTATAGTGCTCAATCCAATCTTGATCACTTGGTCCCATGCCCTGGTTGCGCGGCCCGATCGCCACACCTAGATCGAATTTCTGGCAGCCAGTGAGCACCATTAAGACTATAAGACCAACTAGTTTAGTTTTTGATAGTTGCATGGGATCGCTCCTGGTTTTACTACTCCCTGATAGCGTATCTGCAAAGATAAGACCATGACTAAGAGCACGAAGAGTTTTTTAAGGAATGTTACAATTATTTCGCGCGTCTACAAATCTGTACGGAGGGCGATGCCACGATGGTGCGATTGACGTTATAAACCAATTCTAGATTATCGTAGAGAAAAAGGCCTTTATGGGCATCAACATCTTTGGGTGTGAGCAAGGTCACTTTGAAGGTGTTATTGGGCATAAGCTTGATAACTTTGTTCGATAAAGGTGTTGCGTAGGTGAGTCCGATTACACTCATGCTGGCATCATCGGGCCGAAAGGTAAAATGTTTACCGGCATTATCTGGTAACATGAGAGTGGCCGATTGTTTTCCAATATTGGTGAGAGTGTAAATCACTTTATCTTTGTCGAGGGCCACCGCAAGTTCTAGGCCCTTTTTTCGCAGTTTTGGATTGTTGAAAATATTATTAACTTCTAACTTTAATTCTCGTCTGAAACTATTGGTATGAGTGTCGAATTTTGAAATTATGGCATTTGCAATGGTGGGACCGAATTCAATTGAGAGCTGTGGGCCCATTTCATAATCACCGCCAACAGGGCCGGCCGGTGCATTTTGATTTTCGTTAAAACTAAGGAGCGCCAACTTTAATAATTCCTGGCGTCGCACATTGTTATTATCCATGACGACTTCCGCTTCTCCGCCGCGTGCTGAACAATCACCAAAATCTTCTCCAAGGTAGATTCCACTGATCTGAAAATTCCCGTTGGGCATGAGCCAAGCAAACCAATCTCTTTTTTTACCGTCGGCCGATTGTGCTGAATCAGAATATTTGAAACTGGTCATGGTATTGGCAAAATCAATCTTGTCGGGAACCTTGACCACGGTCGCTTGCGATTGCCCGATCGCCAAAACTATCATAGCGATGATCACTTTTATTACCTTCATCCTTAAACTTTGCATATGGCCTCACTCTCAAAAAATTATTGCTTAGGGTCTTGGGCAAGCACGCGCTGGCCTTATCATTTCTAATAAGTGCCGTCGATAAAGCACATTACAAAAGGCGCCATCACTACCCATGGTTGAATGATTACTACCCATGGTTGAATTATTGCAACCCGTTGCCCCGTTTTCCCCAACGGGATGGGCCGGATAATAATCCTCGATATATTCATCCGCCAGACCTAAATTATGCCCGGTTTCGTGCTGAACTGTCTGGGGGGCCATGGTGGTGGTAAAACCGCCTGCGTCCCGCCAATCGCCATACATGCGGGTAGGCACAGGTGCTGTTCCTGGTGGAGAGTCTGGTGGCACCTGAGATTTATAATAGCATTTATGAGGGTCCCAAGCTTGACCTGGGAAATCTGCAGTGAAAGTATCAGGCCGGCCACCGGCCCTATAGCATTCGGAAACGACGACAAGGGGAGGGGTTTCATCGGTGTCTGCACAGGTCGTCGGACATTTTTTTTCGATCTTAAATGTCACTTTGGGATCTTTGATTCTGTTCGCGGCATCATTAAAGAAATTGGTAGAGGCCTGCGCCCACGCGGCGGTGTTGGTGTTAAATTCAGTTTGTTGTTGACCACTTCCCTTTCTATTTGCGACCGGAACACTGTCGTTCCCGAGATAAGAAGCAGAGCCTGGATCGATGGAAGGGTCATATTGGAAACGATAATTAATTTTGGTGGAAATTTCCGTTCTGCCACCGTCTAAGGTCTTGAGTGTGTAATTTGAATCGTTCACATAGGGGAAACCATAGTTAACACGGTTAATCGTCATCCCGCCGGAGCCCGCAGGATCTCCGGTCACGCCCGGGGCCGTGCAATCCAGCGTCTGATCGTTGGTCTGAAATTGACTCATAATTCCTTTTTTGCACATCATGCGTGTCAGGGCCTCGCGTGAACGATCGTTATTTTGATCTAATACTGCCTGTCGCACGGCCTGAGGTTGAAGTCGGCTTATGTCCGCCAAATTTCTTCGATCCTGGCAAAATGTCGACATGGAAACTGCTGCATTTATCTCCTGCACACTTTTCATGGCCGTTGTAGCTTTAGATAGAACGGCAAAGGCCGCGGCCATGCGGGGGTTTGCAGCAGGAGTTGCAGCTCCTCCCGTGGTGTAAGCTGAGGTGTACGCCCCTCTCCCTGGTTTGACGATTAATGGGTAGCCAAAATCGGCCCGTGGATTGGCGGGTGTCTGGAAGGCATTATCCACAGTAGTTTTGCCTCGGTTGATGGCTTCGGTATCTTGATCAGAAGTGGCGCAGCCCGAACCAGAACCTGATCCAGGTCCGGTCCCTACTCCAGGAATTGGGTTTGGGGCACCATTGTATCCCATTAATTTGTAGATAGCTGTTTCAAAACGATTATAGGGTGTTGTTCCGCACACAAAAGACCCTTCCAGATGGCTGGCGAATGTTTTCTCCTCCCAACGGGTTCTATCAGCGCCACTTCCTAAGCTTTCCAGTTCTGCTAAACCCCCGGCGAAGACGGATGGAAAGGCCAAGCGCATTCGATCACGGTTTCTTTTAACGCTCATACATTTGCGAGGTGTGCCTGGGTTCGTATCTGGAGGACAGGTTCGTTTCTGCGCTTCACTAAGTTGCTTATCCAGTAAAAAGGCTTCGGCCATGCGATTACCATCATAGGACTGACGGGTGGCCCGCAATTTAATGGCCGCCAGACGTCTCCGCTTGAGATCTTCGAGTGTGCTTCTCTGCTCCGCAGTCGGAGCAGCCTTTGTGGCCGCAAGAGTACTTGTAAGGTTAGATATTTGGGTTCCTAATGAACTGATTTGGGTTTCCAACTGTGTATCGTCAAGCGCCTTGATGGCGTCAATATCGGCTTTCATCTGCTGCGCTCTGGGACTGCTGGCAATACAATTTGGCAGCGCCCAGGTGTTAGAATTAGGACTGATGGCGGCTCGTTGCAAAATCATTTGTTCATAGGCATTGTCGAGTGCCAAACTGGTGAAGGCGGCTTCAAAGTTCTGGCCGGCCAAGGTATAGGCGCTTTCCAAGGTGGTATTTCTTGGTACACAAATAGGGATATCACCAGTGCCACTTGGTCTCGGACATTCTTGACGAAAGAGCGAATCGGCTTCCACCTCGCTAGAAGCATTCAGCCATCCATACCCGGCCCGGTTGGGTTCTATTCCGCTAGGTCCAGGTATGCCGTCCACCACGCTGGTTGGCGGAGCGCTCTCGTGTGCTATGGCCTCTAGACTGATAATTGTGAAGGTCAGGAAAGAACAGAGCAAGAGATAAGATTTCAGCAACCTTGTTATGAATATTGACATGCAACCCCTCGATTCCAACATGAAATCCCCAGATCCGATTGTATGATGGGCCATGAAATAAAAAAATCAGCAAACTTTTCCACCCAAAAGATGATCCAAAAATCAAAGAGATAACTAATTTAGTAGGGCTTTTTGAGTGCCCTAAAAAATTGCCATCTTAACCAACGGTCAGAATGTATTAAACTGAACACCTGTAGGGGTTTTGCCGATAAGGGGATACTTGCAAAGTAAGGGGTGGTTTATGCTGATTAAAATGATGATGACTTTTGCGATGCTCGGTGTTTCTTTCGCCTATGCTGAGAATAATTCGTGTGTCATCAGGGTTGTACCAGTAGGGAAAATTCATCCTCAACCGGCGGGTACAGCTTCAGAGGTGCAGCTCCCTCGCTTCTCGCAGTATGCTGTCATTAGGGAGCGACAAGGTGAAACAGCAAATCGTTCCATTGAAGTCATTCAAAATAATATAACTAATAGGGTGAGTGCCGAGGAGCAGGCCAATAACTTGGGTACAACGGAATGTCCGGTTCAGAGCGGGCCACGTTGTCAAATGCAGATCGCGGCCCCTAATAAGGTGATTGTGCGCTTAAGTTCTCTCGATAAGAACAATCAAGAGCGATCAAGCGATGTCCTCGTGATCAGAGGCGCACCCACTTCGAGTTTGCAGGACAATCTCAATTTACTACGAGATCGTCAGACCCAGCTAGGGTGCAATTGGGAGCGTGGTGAGGTCCAAGAATGTCAGATCACTCGCAAGTTCAGTTTTGCCAGAAGGGTCCCAGAGTATTCTATCCAACTCGGACATTCTGGATTTCGTGGATTGAGTGCCCTTAGCTACGAGCAGGTCAAATCTCTCGCGCAAGAGTGGAATAATAGCGACGGCACACCGCCAACTCCCACCTGTCATTTTTCCCAGATGCCTGACTCGCTGATCTGCTCGGTCGACTATCGAAACGGCAGACCCGTTGTGAAATATGAACACCTCGGTCTGTCTTCCCAATTTGCCGATCACGAATCGGCATGCCAGACACTTATGGAACGAGTCACTTCAGGGGAATGTGGGATGAGTTCACCTATTGGTGATGATCCATGCATGCATTCGGGAGTTGACGATAATCCACGCGACCCTCGCCCCTATGATAGATTTGGTGACAACCTCCAGACTCACGAAGAAGCCGGCCCGAGCATTGCTCGTTAAGGGGGACTGGCTTCGGGAAAATCTTGGCAGATCATCGGGATGCCGGCCTTCTGCATGGGAAAAACCCTTCTGTCGATATCATCGACAAAAGGTAAAATAGCAATAACACGATTCAATAAGGCCAGCGATAAACTTTGGCTCGATTTAAGACCTAACGCCTTAGCTTCTTGCATGTGAAGCTTTGTCAGTCGCGAGGTATTTACGATCGTCGTTAAATCATTTCGCATGAGACAGTTGAAAGACGGTCGATTGGCCAATTCATCTAATTTTTCTTGAGTAATGCGTCCGACTTCCTCCAGACCTTTTTCTTTGAGTGCTTTTTTTAAGATCTTTTTAAGCGCCCGTCCGTTTACTGGGATAAACGTTTCCGGCACAAATCCTCTTGGAGCAGCATAAGATTGGAATTCTGGAACCGGTCGAGAAGAAATCAATTCGTCGCACATGATGGTCATGCCTTTGACTTGAAAGGGGCGGGAACGCACATCAAAATAATAGGCCATGACAAGCCCCAAACGTTCGGCCAAGAGGAGTTCCCTAGTAATTTTTTTTGATTTCCCATCGGTTAAATCAGCGTAGAGCTGTTTTCTTTCGGTATTGGTATGAATGGCCTCCAAGAGATGGGCCTGAAAACAATTTTGATTATGGCGACGATCGTGACGAATCTCATCGGCAGTTACGACAGCATAGCAAACAGGGCCTTGAACTAGGGTTAAAACGGCAAACGTCCATAAAACGACGTTCTTGCAAGAATAACGTGTCATAAGAAATGCTCCCAAAAACCCCAATTGAAAGTGCTCTAATCTAGCAGGAAAAGGCCCAACCCAAAGGCCACTTTGTAAAAATGATAGAGACTATTTGACGATGTGTCTTTTTTCAGGGCAATGATAACTCTTTCATGCGGAGGTTTGTGATGAATAAAAATAGTCCTCATGTCAGGTCGATCGTAGGTGATCTCATTTTTACCGTGCTGACTTTTGGCCTGTTCAATATTTACGTCCAGTATGTACAGATCCAGGCCTTAAATGACATGCTCAAGCAACAAAAATATTCCTTTTTCAAATGGGCCATTTTTTCTATCATCACCTTTGGCCTTTATCATATCTATCACGAATATCGAATTGGACGAGATCTGGCGATTCTGTTGGGCCATCCTGAATCCTTTTCGCCTTACCTCCAAGTGTTACTCGCCTGTTTTGCTCTTCATTTTGTGGCCGATGCCATTCAGCAGTCTGAAATCAATCAATATTTTGGAGTCCATAGTTTGTAACTTTTGAGATTTTAGGAGATGTGTATGAGACGAAGTCTGTTTTTTTGTGTCGTGCAATTTCTACTCATGCTTGCGCCGGCCATCGCCTTTGGGGCCGAGAACAAATTCTACGGGGATGTAGCGCGTGAAGTACGTCTTACTTTTGAGGGAGAAATTGAAATCAAGGGGAAAAGCCCTTCTAGTTTGGAAGAATTGAAAAGTAATTCTCGTGTCACTCGTTGGGTACGAGAAAAAATTGACGGACAGCTACAACACATCATTGGATATTTTCAGGCCGAGAGTTTTAGCGAGCGATATCAATCCAAAGCTTCCATGGATGACCTTTATCGCATCAAGTATACGGCGGTAAAAAAATCATCTGGAAAAGTTGTGGTTTCATACCAGTTTCGTGGCAAGGCGGTCTTTGACAAAAAACTTTTTGTCCGAAGCGAGCGCATTAAAATCGAAATCAAGTTACCGCGCAATCCAGAAACTATTTATGCGCTGGGGATGGTGAACGAGGAGAATCGTTGCACTGATGAGCATTACAATTCTGAGGGTGATTTCTTCTACTTCTGGGATACCGAGCTACCCGGTTGTCCTTTGCGTGGTGGCCATCAGGCCGTACTCGTCGCCCAAGCCGAAGCTGAACTCTTACCCCTCAGTGATCGCACCTACCCTGAGTATGACAAGCTCTACCAAGGCGAAAAGCATGCTTTTATTTTTATCGGTTATTTGGATGATGAAATACTGCCCAATCGCGTGAGTCGTCGTGATAGCGCATACAAAATTTTCAAAGATTTGTCGGCCTGGCTGCCTTCCCTCAATTTGAGCAAGGTGAAGGAACTTGCCAATATTAGTGGCGATATTCTAGCAGGTAGGGGAGAAACTTCCCGTGGTGGCAATTTGTATCAACGCTATCAAGGCATGGTTAAAACTAATTTAAACACTCAAGTGGAGTGGAATGTTCACGTTCTTCTCGCAGACACAAGTGCAGGCAGTGAGGACGAAACTTTTCGCATCATGTACGCTCGCGCCTTAGAAACGGGTTCCTTAGTGGTTTATGATGGTCACTCAGGGCTTGGTGGTAATTTGGCCTTAGACATCATGCCGGAGTTTGATTTTGATAAGATGGATTATCAGATCATTTATCTTAACGGATGCAGTAGTTATCCCTATTTTAAAACGCCCTATTTTAAGGCCAAAGGTGGATCAAAAAAGCTGGATATTGTAACTTCTGGTTTAACCACTTTTGATACAACTGCTTTCGGCAACATGCAGGCCTTTCTCTATCCTTTCTTGAATGGGAAAACTCCCAGCTACCAGAAAATTATGAAATGGGTCGAAGAGTCAAACGGTGGAGAAGGGACTTACCTGACATCCGTCAATGGGGATGAGGACAACCAGTGGTTTCCTGTCAAGTAGGATTATATATATTGATTGATCTTTGAGGCCACCTGGGTCAGAATTTTTACACTTTACACAAAGATTTAGGATGGTATTTATATGAGATGGTCCCTGGTTTTGGCCGGTATTTTTTTTGCTGTCTTTCCACTTCTCTCTGATGATCAGCCTCAATCTCAAAGTTACATAGCTGATGTTGGCCCAATTCATGAAGTCCATGAAGCCAAAGCTTGGCCCAAGCAGTTGTCGGTACTAAGTTACAACACTTTTGGCATGTGGATCGGTCCCATTCATGTTGGGAAACATTGGCCAGATCGTCTTCCACGCATTGTTCAGGCCTTACGCCAGACCAATGCCGACGTCGTCCTGCTGCAAGAATTATGGCGGGTCAAAGACCGTCGCTATGTGAAGGATGCCCTCCAGATGCAATATCCTCATATCGTCAGCAGTAGTTGGCATGCCACTTCTCTCCCCAGTACCATTGGACTCAAAAGTATCATTGGGGGGGGACTGATGGTGCTGTCTAAGTATCCCTTCTATGCCCCTGCCGAGTTTCGTTCTTATAAATCATTCACCGCCCCCGAAGAGTATTTCGCAGGGAAAGGGCTGCAAGTGGTTTCGATCAGCGTGGCGGGCAAACTCTTCGCCTTCGCCCATACTCACTTGGGATCATCGCATTTCGATTCTGAGACTAATGATTTTAAGCCCAAGCAAATCCGCGCCCACGTACGGCAGATTGAGGAAATGGGGCAAATGTTAGCAGCGGCCCGTCGTCGATTTACGGAACGTGGACTCCGTCCTCACTTCATCCTGGCCGGAGACATGAATTGCCCGGAACATTTCTGGAATGCGGCCCAAGATGCCTACGAGTTTGATCGTCCGTCATATTGCTATCCATCTTTGGATTCAAAGAGCGAATTGCTCGATACTTTCCGATTGCTCAATTTCAATGATCTTGGTTTCACCTCCGCCGACGGAAATCCTTATCGCTCGCTCGATGAACCTGCGGCCCGTCTCGATTATATTTTTAGCGATATGAATCCATGGGTCATTCCCTATTCATCAGAAATGCTTTTTAAAGATATTCAGGCATCCCCACCATGGGCCTTGTCCGATCATTTCGGCGTGCTCACGCGTTTTCTGCTGCTTTAGGACACCGGGGATTTCAAGGAGGAACTATGAGTCTTGCTAAGGATAGCAAAAAAGACTTCGACTTTATCGTGGTAGGGGCGGGCATTTCCGGCCCCTTCATCGCCCATGAGCTGTGTAAGAAGGGTGCTAGTGTTTTGATGCTCGAAGCAGGCCCACATTTCAATCGCGACACCTACCCTTGTAAAGAAATAGATTCCAACTCGCAACTCTACTGGGGAGGTGGAATCGAACTCAATACCGATGCCGATCTTGGAATCTTGCGCCCCAAGGTGGTCGGTGGTGGAAGTATCGTCAATCAGGCGCTGGTTGATCGTTTTGATAAAATTGCCTTGGATTCCTGGAAGGATGTTTCGGGCGCAGATTTTTTTACCCAGGATAAATTGGCTCCGTGGTATGACGCCGCTGAAGCGGAGATGGTGATTCAGGAAATTCCGGCCCAATACCGCAATGGCAATGCTCTTCTTTTTAAAGAGGGATTCGAGAAGAATGGTTTTAACTGGGCACCGCTGGTTCGCGCCCAGAAAGATTGTCGCTTTGATGATGGCAATGATTGTATTGAGTGTCTCAGTGGTTGCCGCATCGATTCGAAGCAAAGTACGCCAGTCACCGTGCTGAAGAAGGCCTTCGAGTTAGGTCTGGTGCTTGAGTCCCAGTTTGAGGCCAAGACTGTTCGTTGGGCACCGGAGGTAGTGACTGTAATGGGTGTCAATCGCTATGGAGAACATAAGGCCTATCGGGCAAAAAAAATTGTCTTGGGGGCCGGGGCGATTGGGAATTCCCGTCTTTTGCTCAATTCAGGATTCAAAAAGAAATTGCCGGCCTTGGGACGAAATTTTTATACTCATCCTCAATCTATGTTGATTGGACTTTATGAACGGCCTATTAATGCCCATAAAGGTCCGCTGCAATCGCTCAAGAGTAACGATGCCACTTTCCGTGCCAATTACTTCAAGCTAGAAAATGTCTTTGCTCCACCAGTGGCCATTGCTATGTTGGTGCCAGGTCTGGCGCGTCGACATTTGTCGGTGATGAAGCGTTATGCTCACATGGCCTGTATTGAAGTGGCCGTTCGTGATACCAATCCCGGGGAAATTTCTGTGGCGGGCAATGGCCGGGCCCGGGTAGTTAAGCGTTTAAATTCTTTTGATCGCAATACTCAGACTAAAGGTTTCAAGGCCATTCATCAAATCTTCAAAGCCACAGGGGCACGCGAAATTGTGGACGGGCGTTTTTCTATTGGCCTGCATTTGATGGGTGGACTGAACTTGGGCACAGATCCAGTTCGTTCCGTGACGTCGCCCGATTTTAATCTCCATGGATTTAAAAATATTTACGCCGCCGACTCCAGCATCTTTCCCAATGCGCCGGGAATTAATCCCAGCCTAACGATTATGGCGATATCGAAGATGGCAGCTGCAAAATTAAAGTGAGAGTGAACAATGGAAACAACAATCAATAAGCACGATCCCGCAACTCATGTAACGGTCCCGAGCAATCTGACCATGCAGTATTGCGAGAATCATCCGACCCCTTCTCTCACCCCGGCCAGGGTTCCTTATCCGTTGGCCCAAGGGAAACGAGAGTTTATTTCAAAACATCTATGCCCGTTCGGAATCCGTGGCGTGCAAAGAATTGGTGAGGTTTTATTACCTGGCGAGGGTGACAAATTTCCGGCCTTTAAAAATACTGATTTCATCAAGCACGTTGATCGCATGTTGGACTTTATGGAGAAAGAGGATTTGGACGGCCTCAAGATTCTTTTAAGCTTTTTAGGCATCATGCCAAATTTTGTGACCTTATTTATTTTATGGCTCTCTGAAAAAGACCAGTCTTTTCCCACTCTGATTGGTACACCCCTGCGAATGATCAGCATTGGGTTAAAAGGTATGATCTTCACCCTCTACTATTCGAATATCGAAGACACTGAAGGAAAGGGCGAAAAAATCCATCACAATATTGGGTATGACGCTAAGATTGTGAAGAAGGAGCAAAACCTCCCAAAATTCCCCGAGACTGTGATGCCTTCACTTAATCAGGTTCCCAATTTGCTTAATCCAAATGCTGAGGACGTCGCCCATATCTATCTGCGTGCCAAACAAGGAGAAGCTGATGTTAGACGCATGACTTTAAATCAGCGCCTGACCTATATTGCCGCCTTAAAGAAAGTAATTTTAAATCGCCGTGAAGAAATTATCGACATCATCCAACGTGACACCAAAAAGGCCAGAACCGATGCCTTGGTGTCTGAAATTTTTGGTATTTTAGATCACCTGGATTTTCTCTTGAAAGAGGCCAGCAAAGGTCTTTCAGATATCAAAGTCAAAACTCCTTTGGCCCTCATGGGAAAAAAATCCCGCGTCTTTGTGGAACCCATGGGTACCATTTTGGTTATCTCCCCTTGGAACTATCCTTTCTATCAGGCCATTGTTCCTATCACGACAAGCTTTGTCGCCGGCAACGCCACCATTTTTAAGCCCTCCGAATATACACCGCTTCCCGGCCTGGTTGAGCAGATTTTAGATGAGGCGGGTTTCAATGGTCACTGGGTGCAAGTGGTCTATGGCGATGGCAAAGTCGGCCAGAATCTCATTGCCGCCCATCCCGATAAAATTTTCTTTACTGGTTCAGTCGCCACCGGGCAAAAGATTATGAGTATGGCCAGTCAGCAACTCATTCCTGTCGAATTGGAGTTGGGTGGCAAAGACCCCATGATCGTTTTTGAAGATGCCAATCTTGAGCGCGCTGTGAGCGGTGCTCTATGGGGGGCCATGACCAACGTCGGACAATCCTGCACGGCGGTTGAACGCCTCTATGTCCATTCATCGATCTTTGAGAAATTTCGGGAACTACTTATTTTCAAGGCCCGTCAACTCACCCAAGGCCAGGACTTGGAAGGTGACTCCGATATGGGCCTGATGACCACCGAGATGCAAGTTGCCACGGTGAAAAGGCACGTAGATGAGGCCAAAAAATTAGGCGCACGCATTGATGGTGGAGCTGATTGGGATGGCATCACGAATAAAATCCCTCCCATTATTCTTGATCATGTGACAGAGGATATGGCGATTTGGCACGAAGAAACTTTCGGACCAGTTCTACCGCTGGCGTCTTTTGATGATGAGGCCGAGGTGATTCATCTTGCCAACGATTCCGAGTATGGATTATCGGCCAGCGTGTGGAGCGGCGATACTGAACGTGCAGTTAGAGTTGCGCGAGCGCTTAAAACTGGGAATGTTTCCATTAATAACGTTATGGTCACCGAGGGTAATCACTATCTCCCTTTTGGAGGCGTGAAAAAGAGTGGAATAGGCCGATACAAATGTGTCTGGGGTCTGCATGCTTTTTCTAACCTGAAGTCAGTAATTATCGATTCCAACAGCGCTAAAATTGAGGCCAACTGGTATCCGTACACCAAAACCAAATATCAACTGTTCTCCAAGTTGGTGGATGGCCTCTATAATACCGGGCCTAAGGCCTTGTTGGGTTTTGTGGTAAATGGACTTAAGCTGGAAATGTATTCCAATAAAGTGGGCAAAGATTTTACTAAGCGATGATCAGGGATTGTCCATGCATAGCTACAATGTTTTAAAGAGATTGGCACACAACGTGGCCCTGCCTGCTATGTTTGTTGATCTAGACCTTTTCGATGCCAATGTACATGCCTTGGCCAAGATCTGTCGTGATGCCGGTAAAACGTGGCGCCCGGCCACCAAATCTCTGCGCGTTCCGGCCCTCCTGACGAGACTCCAAAAAATTGCCGGCGAAATACAAAAAGGTTGGATGTGTTTTTCAATCTTTGAGGCCGGATATTTACGCACTCAAGGGTTTGACGATTTTTTAATGGCCTATCCGCTTAGTACCGAAGCCGAATTTGAAGAGGCATTCAAACTTTTAGAACAGGGATGTAATTTTCATTTGATGATTGATTCTCCTGCTCACGTGGAGGCACTATCTGCCTTCCTGAGTAAAAAGTGTGCCAATGACAAGCGCATACTACACTTTCAAGTTTGTATTGATGTGGACATGAGTTGGCGTCCCCTGGGCCTTCTGCATCTCGGCGTCTGTCGTTCACCGATTCGATCGTTGGTGCAATTTAAAGAAGTTTTTTCGGAAGCGCAAAAGAGCGACTTTGTCTTACTCACCGGAGTTATGGGCTACGAGGCGCAAATCGCCGGTTTGCCAGATAAGAACCGTTTTAATCGTTGGCAAAACCCCGTCAAATCTCTCATCCGATTTTTTTCTAAAAAATATGTACTCAAATGGCGAGCGGAAATCGCAAAGTTTTTAGAAATCTACAAGGCCCGGATACGTTTCTTTAATGGTGGTGGAACTGGTTGCTTTGAGTTTGCTGCCCACGATCCATCACTGAGTGAAATTACGGCGGGCAGTGGCCCTTTACAGTCACAGCTCTTTGACTATTATGACGAGACGACCGCGCAAAAAGTCTTACGGCCGGCGCTTTTCTTTGCTCTGCCCATTTGTAGAATTCCCGATCACAACAAAGTGACTTTAAAAAGTGGCGGCTTCATTGCCAGTGGCGAAGTGGCCCCAGATCGCTACCCATCCCTCTATCGTCCCAAAGATGGAAAACTGATTGGCAGCGAGGGCATGGGAGAAGTGCAAACCCCAATCAAGGTTGCTGATTCGTCAGGGTATAAGTTGGGTGATCCGTTCTTTTTTCGTCCCGCCAAGGCGGGTGAAATTGCCGAACATTTTAATCACTATGTCCTTTTTCGCGATGAAAAGGTGGAAGAAATTGTGCCCACTTATCGCGGACTTGGG
>CAYHRT010000012.1:0-31807 GCA_964359085.1 uncultured Bdellovibrio sp.
CTGAACCCTATAGTCTCGAATTGGCTGACTTCTTAATCTCGCGCCTCCCCTTTATAGAACAGATTCGTTTCATGAATTCGGGCACCGAAGCTGTGATGACCGCCCTTCGACTAGCACGCGGTTTTACTGGGCGTAATAAAATTATTAAATTCAATGGCTGCTATCATGGGCACACTGACAGTATGCTCATCAAAGCCGGTTCAGGGTTAACCAGCGAACCCAGTGCCTCATCTGCAGGGGTCCCTGCGGGCATTGCCCAAGATACTATTGTACTCGAACTTGATTCGGATCAAGAGGTGGAAGAGGCCTTTGCACGTTATGGACGTGAAATTGCCGCAGTTATTGTCGAACCACTGCCTGCCAACAATGGACTTTTAATTCAAAGACAAGAATTCCTCCAATTATTGCGAAAAGTAACCAAGGCCCATGATGCTCTCCTTATTTTTGACGAAGTCATCAGTGGATTCCGTGTGGCCTTTGGTGGTATGGCCGCTTTGACCGGTATTACACCTGACCTTGTGACTTACGGAAAAGTTATTGGTGGCGGACTCCCTGTAGGCGCGGTGGCCGGGCCAAGACGAATTATGGAAAAGCTGGCACCAATAGGCCCTGTCTATCAGGCGGGGACTTTGAGTGCCAATCCTCTGGCGATGGCCGGTGGTTTGGCCACTTTAAAAGAACTATCATCGACCTCCTACAACACGTTAGACCAAAATACCCATGCGATCAAAACCATCTTTGATGACTGGTTTGCTCGTTTTGAAAATGGACGTTTTTCCCATTGCAAATTAATTCACTTTGGTTCGCTCTTTTGGATCACGCCCAAAGCTGAAACCATTCGCAAATTAGATGACATTCCAAAGAATCTCAGCGAGTCATTCAAGGGACTCTTTGAGGTTCTCTTAAATAAGGGAATCTACCTTGCGCCCAATGCCTACGAAGTCGGTTTCGTCAGCCTGGCGCATGATCAAAGTGTTCAACACGAACTGAAAAAACGTTTGTGGTCATGAGGGCATGAAAGATAACTCGAAATTATTTTTAATCCTGACGCTCTTCTGGGCGTTCATTCTTGTCTTGCTCGGGGGGTGGTGGATTCATCTCTTCTTACGCGTAAATTCGGGGGGACCTGTTCCGGAAAACTTTGTTCGCATGATCACATGGGAGGGAAGTTTTTTCTTTCTCACGCTGTTTTCAATTTCTGGCGCACTCTTGGTCTTTTATTGGAGAGGTTTGAAAAAGGCCAAAGAACTTCAAGATTTTTTTTCTTCCATTACCCATGAACTAAAAACGCCGCTGGCTTCCATTCGTCTCCAATCAGAAGTTGTTGGAATGAAATTGGCGGGAGTCAGTAAAGAAGAATCCCAAAAGTGGGGGTTGGTGATTAAGCCTCTCGAACGATTGGTGCAAGATAGCAAGAATTTAGAGAACCAGTTGGATAAGATTTTACAATTATCACGTCTTGAGCGCACCGGAAGTCTTGATCGCCGTCCAATTAATTTGTTATCACTCTTGAAAAAAACCGAAAATGAATGGGGGTATGGACTCAACATCCAAGTCCAACACGATGGCGATGTGTGGGCCCTCGGCGATGAATTTGGCATTGAACTTATCCTGCGCAATTTATTTGAAAATACTCGTCAGCATTCCCCCGAGAAGGAAGTGGTTGTTAGCTTCACAACCTCTGGTCAATGGATTCTGCTTACCTATCGGGATAATGGCAACTTTCAAGGTGACTCAAGCCAAATCGCAACACTCTTTTACCGCCATAATTCAAAACGGGGTTCTGGCATAGGTCTTTATCTAACTAAAATATTGGCGAAACATATGCAAGGCGAATTTAAGATCCTCACAAAACATCCTTTTACAATTCAAATTGCACTCATAAAAACTACCGCCCCCAATCAATAGAGGGATCTCTGTGGGAAGAATTTTACTTGTTGAAGATGAAGATAATTTGGGAGCAACTTTAAAGGAATTCCTGCAAAGTTCCGGGCATCCATGCAACTGGGCACGCACAGCGACTGAAGCGAAAAAACTCTTTTCCCAAACTCCTCCCGAAATTGTACTCATGGATATTGGACTTCCGGATCAAAGTGGCCTTGAGTTGGCCAAGGAATTTCGCCGTCAAAGAAAAGATTTTGTCCTGCTCTTTCTTTCCGCCCAAAATGCCCCCGAAATAAGACTTGAGGGATTGGAGTTGGGCGCACAAGATTACATTACCAAACCCTTCGCCTTAAAAGAATTAATCTTACGACTCACGCGCATTCTTGAACAAAATCAGAAATTCCAATCCTTCAAAGGGACCATTCAACATGGCCCACTCAAGATCTGGTTTGATCGATACGAAGTTCAAGACGCTGAAGGCCAAATTATTCCTTTAACCCAAAAAGAATGTGCTATTTTAAGCCTACTTTATAAGAATCAAAATATTGTAATTGAGCGCGATACCATCATCGATGAAGTCTGGGGCGCCGATGCCTTTCCTTCCTCACGTACTGTCGACAACTACATGGTTAAGCTGCGCCGCTGGTGTGAATCGGATCTCAAGAAAAGCATAGAAATTGTAAGCATTCGAGGTATTGGTTATAAATTAATTATCAACAACTAGTGGGGGAATTTATATGGGATTATTTACAAACCGTCCGACACTTCAAGGGAAAAAAGGTGTGCCAGTTTGGTTTATGCGCCAGGCAGGACGCTATCACTCCCACTATCAGAATATTAAAAAAGACTCCAATTTTATGGAGATGTGTAAAAATCCAAATTTGGCCTGTGAAATTACCATGGGCCCTATTAAGGACTTTGACTTCGATGCTGCCATCTTATTTTCAGACCTCCTCTTCCCTCTTGAACGTCTCAGTATGGGTTTGAGTTATGAGTCTGGCCCTCCCACCTTGGCCCATCATCTCCATACACCTAAAGATCTAGAGAAATTGCATAAGCAGAACTCTTTTACCTATGATTTCCAAGGTCAGGCCACAAGCAGCATACGTAAGGTCTTGAACTCGAATAAGGATTTGCTTGGTTTTACCGGTGCCCCTTTCACTCTTTATGCTTACGCCTGTGAAGGTGCGCACTCCGGCGGTTTGGTCAACGCAAAACAAGGACTCTATTCGGGTCTCTATGAGCGTTTTCTGAATTTGATTGAACCTGAAATTATTGAGCAATTATCGGTGCAGGCGGCCGCGGGGGCCGATGCACTTTGTTTATTTGATACGGCCGCAGGCGAATTAACTTTAGACGACTTTCAGAAATTTGTTATCCCTTCTATCCGAAGAGTGGCGCAGTCACTGAAGAAAAAATTTGCGACAACCCCTATTATCTATTATTCAAAGCAAACCCATCTCAACTATCTTCAAATGATCGAATGCTCATACATTGATGTTCTAGGAATCGATTGGCGGGTAAATTTAAGAGATGCCTTATCGTTGTTGGGAAAGGACTATTACCTACAGGGAAATCTTGATCCGGCCTACCTCTTCCTACCCTGGCCGTTATTACAGCAAAAACTCGAGGACATTTTTAAACAGGCCCTCGACAACAAATGGGGGGCCGATAAGTGGATTATGGGTCTTGGGCACGGAGTGTTGCAGAAAACGCCCGAACAGAATATCAAAAAAGCTGTGACCTTTATTCACGAAAATTTTCTTTATCGGTGATTGCCATGGCCGAAAGAAAAATTGATGAAATAACCTTAAAAAAACTTTTGCTTGATTTTCATGGTCCAGGCGGAAGATATGCTTATTTTCCTTCTCGTCAGGATTGGTCGATTTCTTTTGATCGCCCCGATGCAAAAACTCCTTGGAGGACTTTACTTTCAGAAGAAATGTTGTCGGTTAAACGCGCAGTCACACCACTACTACCTATAGATCTCTATGTTCACTTACCGTTTTGTGAGCAACTCTGTACCTTTTGTGGCTGTAATATTGCCATTACCAAAGATCACCAAGTCGAAAGGCCATATATTGAGACTATCCTCCGAGAATTGGATTTCTACCTTGAACATTTAGGCCCTTTAACTCTAAATTCTCTTTATTTTGGTGGAGGTACACCAAACTTTTTATCATCTGAAAATTTGCATTTCTTACTGCAGGGAATTTTTAGCAGGGCCATTCCTTCAAGCACTTTTTTTGGCACGATTGAACTCGATCCTCGCCATCTCCAGCGAGAATTCTTGAACACACTGGCGCGATATAACATAAAAAGATTTCTTCTCGGCATTCAAGATCTTGACGACCAGACCATGATGAATGTTAACCGCCCTCAAAATTTACCTTTACTTGAAAAGGCCATTGAAGAGATTTCCCAGATAGAAAATTTTTTCCTCTCGGGTGACTTAATTTATGGACTGCCCTTGCAAACGCGAGATCGTCTAGCCTACACCATGACAGAATTATCGAGGTTACCTTTCCATGCCTTTTCCTATTATCCCTTAGCTCAAGCCTTTTGGCAGAAACAACACCAAGTGGCGTTCGGCCAATTTACTCCATCCTCACCTGAGACCTTAACCCAGTTATTTCTAAATGGGGATTCCGCCTTAAAGGCACAGGATTTTCAAGCGGTAGGATTTGGACATTATTTGCGTGCGAACCATCAAGATGCCAAAATTATTTTAGAAGGCCGTGGGGCAAGAAATATTTCCGGTTTTTCTCCTCGTCTCACCCCTTATCTCCTCGGCCTTGGAGTTGGAGCAATTTCTACTTTTCCCAACCTATACTGGCAAAATCAACGTATTTTAGAGCAATACAAAAGACAAATAGGCGGCCCTGATGGATATCCTGAACGCGCCAACCCCAGATCTCACATGGACCATTTTCTTGGAAGTTTTTTTGAAAAAATTATCTGCCAAAAATTTGTCTCAAATGCTGTGGTGGATGAAGCCGAAACTCTTTATACTATGTCTGAGAAAGATCATCACCTAGCACTCTTAGCACAACTTCATGAACATCAAATGCTCATAGCCGATAAAGATCATTTGCAAGTTTCAGAATTTGGCACTTATTTTATGAAATCTATCTGCCAGGCCTTCGACCCTTACTTTCTAGGACGCCAGAGGAAGTAAAATATTTTTGCTCTAGAAGTTTTTTGTTCTCATCCGTGATAAATGAGGCCTTCAAAGCATTCTTATTAATTTCAAAAAACTCTTGAAGCGTAAACTTATGCACTTCTGCTAGCGTGGTATATTCATAAATCAAGTCGATATTCATAAGATGCGGATCGTCAGAATTGATGGAAATAGAAAGACCCTGCTCCATCATTTGTCTGATGGGATGTTCTTGTAATGAGGCGACACAACGAGTGAGATAATTTGAGGTTGCGCATACTTCAAAATGTATTCCAAGATCACGGGCAACGGCCATAACTTTTGGATCTTCAATCACTTTAATTCCATGGCCAATCCGAAGGGGACGATATAATTCAAAGGTACGTTCAAGACAAGAAGCATTGGTATCTTCACCACTATGGATGGTAATTTTAAGGCCACTCTCACGCAGGTCATTAATCATAGGTACAAAACGAGACATCTCACCAATTTTTTCTACATCGGCAAGATCGGCCCCTACCATAAGCTTTTGTACCAAAGAATCTTTTTTTAGTAGCTGCACAAGGGTACGCGTGCTGAGCTGATTTTGTTCAAAATCAAGGCCACGCGGAATGATATAAATAAGGCCAATATGGATAGGAAATTTCTTTAAGGCCTTTTCCACACCCCGGCAGACTGATTGAATAATCGAAGCGTGGGAAAGCCTTTTTCCTTGGGCCATAAAGACCGGAGCAAAGCGTAGTTCGGCCAAAACTACACCATCGCGCCAACAATCCTCTACATTCTCGAAGGCTACCTGCTCAATAATTGCTTCATCATCCATCACTTTCTGGGTCAACCAAAAGCTATCAAGGACGGCCTGCAAACTAACCATGGGAGTTAATATTTTAACTTTTTTCCAAACTTCTTGTTTAAAATCGTGGGCATTCATACCGCTGGTTTTGAGATGATCGAAAATCCCGAGACGCTGACCATGGTCAAAAACTGTTTCGAAACGCAAAGACCCATCCAGATGCCGATGCAATTCGACTTTCGGAAGTGTTTTGAGGAGGTCGTTCAACGGTTCTCCTACATGGCCATAATTGAGATACCACTATCGACATAAAGAACTTGACCAGTCACTGCCTCGGAAAGTGGTGAAGCTAGATACACGGCAGTTCCCGCCACGTCATCAATACTCACATTGCGCCGAAGAGGTGCCCGTTGTTCTATGTATTCAGCCGTGGTCTTTGCCGTTTTAACCGCGGAAGAAGCGAGAGTTCTGATTGGCCCGGCAGAGATACAATTCACACGAATTTTATCTTGGCCCAAATCATTGGCAAGATAGCGTGTCGAGGCCTCCAGTGCGGCCTTAGCAACCCCCATCACATTATACCCTTCCAAAACTTTGGTTGAACCATGATAGGTCATGGCCATAATCGAACCACCGGGCCTGATCATTTCCCTTAGACAGTTGGCGAGACCAATCAAGGAAAAGGCCGAAACATCACAGGCGAGCTTGAAACCCTCGCGTGTGGTGGCAACAAAACGCCCCTGAAGGTCATCCCTGTTGGCAAAGGCAAGCGAGTGCACCAAAATATCAAAGTTGCCCCACTCACTTTTTACTCGATCAGCAAGACGAGCATAGTGCTCATCAATAGTGACATCGGTTTCATGAATAAAATCCGCACCAATCTCCTTGGCAAGCGGTTCAACCCGTTTTTTTAATTGGTCATTGAGATATGTTAACGCCAAGCTGGCACCATGGGCCTTAAAGGCCTTAGTTATTCCCCAAGCGATAGAGCGCTCGTTGGCAACTCCTAATATTAATGCCCGTTTACCGGCCAAGATTTTTTCCATAGTATCCTCACCTTGTGTTGTAAAAAAATTTCAAGGATTTTAACGTTATCAAAGAGTCCTGTACATTGAAATCTAAAAGAGGTTGAATAGGGCCCACATCGTACAATGGACTGGTTGGGGGTATTATGCGCTCTCTCATAAGGATATTATTGGTCTTGATTTTCATGAGCAACGCAATGGCAGGCGAGATCCAAAATGTTTTACCTGAAACACTTTACCGCGGGGATCGACTGGAAACGGTTACTCCCGATAGGCTTATTGAAACCTTGCATGCCGGAACGATTGTTATTGTGAGCGAGATTCACAATCTGAAGTCCCATCATCAGCACCAGGTGTCCTTTTTAGAGTCCTTGGCCAAAAATAATGTGTCCAAGATTAGCGTTGGGATGGAATTCCTCTCTTTTATCGGACAATCCTACATTGATCAATATTTATTTGACGGATTACCCGAGGAGCAATTTTTAAAAAGTGTTCAGTGGTCTGGTGATTTCACGGCTTATCGACCCTTAGTACTCTTTCCAAAGAATCATCGGGGAGAAACATTGGGTCTCAACGCTCCAAGAACTCTCACCGCGAAAATTTCAAAAAGTGGCATGAGTTCTCTCACAGAAGAAGAGCAGGCCCTCATTCCACCAGATTTCCAACTCGGTAATCAACAGTATTTTGAACGTTTCAAGGCGGTCATGACCGGTGGTGGACATGAACTTCCTCCGCATGTTATTGCCCGTTACTTCGAGGCCCAAAGCGTGTGGGATGAAACCATGGCCTACGTTGCCACCAATTATCTGCAAAATAATCCTGATAGCATCCTGGTGATCATCGTCGGCGATTTTCACGCCCAATATGGCGGAGGACTTCCCGATCGTTTGCGCGCTCGGGGAGCTGAAAATATTGTCACAATCTCCCAGATTAATCTGAAAGATTTATCGCCAAGTGAGCGTCTGGAAGAAGTTCTCCCTCATCCTAAATTTGGTAATCGGGCCAATTTTATTTGGACCTCGGAAGAATAATCAGAAGAGTAGCTCATGTCATTTGATGAAGGTGTCATAAAATTTCGGCCTCATTGGATAAAATCCAATCTGTCCGATTTTGCGCTCGCAAGCGAAATGAATAGCTGGCGAAAAAAGCTCTATGACCTCAAACTGATTGGTGCTTATGAGGGTGACATTGGCTTTGGCAATCTCAGCATGCGGGCAGGAGAAGGACTTGAGTTTATTATTTCTGGTTCTGGCACCGGCAATGAAGATTGGACAGGAACTCAGCACTATACAAAAGTAATCGATTTCTCACTGGAAAGAAACTCAGTCACTTGCGTCGGCCCGATTGTGGCGTCAAGTGAGTCACTGACCCATGCCCTGTTGTATGCTTTTGATCCCAAAATCAAGGTCGTGGTGCATGTCCATCATCGCGCACTGTGGACTTCTCTCCTGCATAAAATCCCTACTACGCAGGCGCATATCTCCTACGGAACGGTGGAAATGGCGAGAGAAGTAAAAAGATTATTCGATGAGACCGAACTCAAAAACACCAAACTCTTCGCCATGGCCGGTCATCCAGATGGATTAATTTCTTTTGGGAGTAACTTTAGCGAAGCCTGTCAACTCTATTTTGATTTGCTCTAAGAATATCATTATCACTCCGCCAGTAAACAAGAATCAATTGCGAGTTAACAAAAACTTATATAATGAAATTATGACAGTGCAAAATGCCGATGTGGCAAATATTTTTGAACACATTGCCGACATTTTAGCGATAGAAAATGTCAATCCATTTCGAGTCCGTGCTTACAGAAATGCTGCAAGAACTATTTCGTCTTTTGCCAGGCCAGTGGCCGAGATGGTGAGTGAACATATCGATCTGACTGAGTTTTCTGGAATAGGCAAGGATTTGGCGGGCAAAATCGAAGAGATTGTACAAACAGGCGAACTGCAGTTTCTAAATAAATTAGAAAAAGAAATTCCCCGCGGGTTAGGTCAGTTGGTTGAAATCCCCGGAATCGGCCCCAAAAAAGCGAAATATTTTTTTGAAAAATTAAATATTCAATCAGTTGATGACCTTGAAAAAGCTGCTCGCCGAGGAAAAATTTCCAAGCTTAAAGGATTCACCGTTCAGGGGGAAAATAAACTCATAAAGGCCATAGATTCTTTCAAACATTCCAATCAAACAAAACGTACCCTATGGATCAATGCTCATGACATTGCTAATTCACTCATCAAACATTTGCAGAAACTTCCTGAAATCGAACAGATTGAAATTGCCGGGAGTTACCGCAGGAAGAAAGCGACTGTTGGAGATCTCGATGTCTTGATAACTTCTGCAGCCCCGAACAAGGTTATGGATCATTTCAAGGCCTTTGATGAAATTCTTGAAGTGAGGGCCTTCGGACAAAAAAAAACAAGTGTCGTTCTTAAATCAAATTTTCAAATTGATATCAGGGTAATGGAACAAGAAAGTTTTGGCGCAGCCCTTCTCTATTTCACTGGCTCAAAAGCACATAACATCCATTTACGAAAACTCGCCATTGAGCTTGGATACAAAATCAATGAGTATGGAATTTTTAAGGACAATGTAAAACTGGCCGGGAGGCTTGAAGAAGATATCTATCAGAAGCTAGGACTAATCTATATTGAGCCGGAGTTGCGTGAAGACACTGGAGAAATAGACGCCGCAAAGAAAAATCAACTTCCCAAATTGGTTAATCTAAAACAAATGCGTGGTGATCTGCATTCTCATACCAATACCAGTGACGGCCAAAATTCATTGGAAGAAATGGCAAGGGAAGCTAAGCAACTAGGATTAGAATATCTGGCGATCACAGAACACTCCAAACGCGTATCCATTGCGCGAGGCCTTGATGTCAAACAATTAGAAAAACATATCATCAACATTGATAAGTTTAATGAACTTCAAACTGGCATCACTCTCTTAAAGGGCATTGAGGTTGATATTTTGGCCGATGGTACTTTGGATCTTCCCGATAGCATCTTAAAAATGCTGGATGTGCGAGTATGCTCTATCCATTATAATTTAAACCTTTCCATTGAAAAAATGACCGAGAGAATTATTCGGGCGATGGACAATCCTTATTTTAATATTCTGGCCCATCCCACCGGAAGATTAATCAATAAAAGAGCTGCTTCGCCTATTGATTTGGAGAAGATCATGCTGGCCGCCAAGGAGCGAGGTTGTTTTTTAGAGATAAATTGTCAACCGGACAGAATGGACCTAGAAGGTGAGCATTGTAAAATGGCGAAGGAAATTGGAGTGAAACTTGCCATCTCAACAGACGCCCACAGTACCAATCAGCTTCACACTCTGCAACTGGGCCTCTCCCAGGCCAGGAGAGGCTGGTTGGAAAAGAGTGATGTTATCAACACGATGAGCTGGAAGTCCTTGCAAGGGTATTTTAAAAGATGATTTTTGCGCGACTCAGAAGTGATACCAAATGCAGAAATTAATTATGGGTAGGAAGACAAGGCGAGCCGACGAGGCGTGCTACTAGCACGTCGCAGGCGACGAGACCGAAGGCTGACGACCCCATAATTAATTTCTGCGTTTGGTATGACGATCACATTTGAATGGCCTTCTCACTTGGCAGTCTAATCCCTTTCTCATTATTTAATTGTCTTTCATTAATTTTTGATAAATTGTAAATCTCTTCACTCATAAGCGTTAAAAGATCATCAGCGCAGACTATCCCATACAAAGACCCATCCTCGTTAATGACGGGAAGCCTTTTAATGCCTTCATCCCGCATCTTTCGAACGGTTTCAAAGATGCCTGCATTGACATTAATGGTTACCGGCATGCTTTGCATAATATGCTCAACTCTCAAGTCCTGTGGCCTAGTCGATGATTGTAGCGCCAAAGCGATGTCGCGATCGGTAATGATTCCGGCCGGAATTCTCTTTTCATTCAGGGGTTCCACCACCACGACACAACCAACATGCTTTTTCTGCATAACATCCGAAACACTTGAAAGGGTCGATTTTCTATCGAGGGTGACAACATCAGTTTTACACAAAGATTTTATCGTCATTTTCTATCTCCCGTTTCTAAATTAGAATACCTTGAAATAGTATATACTGCCTTTGCACGATTCCTAGGTTGAGAGATCTCACTTGGTATTCTCACTATTAGGCACTCTCCCATATAACATGTATCAATTATACATATCCATTTTTTGGGCAAAGAATGAATAACAACAATGTCGTTTCTTTGGGCAATATAAATGGGAGGTTAGTATGAAAAAAATGAATATAGGAATGGAAGAAACAGAAAGACGCGCTATTGTTGAAGGGTTGTCACGATTACTTGCAGATACTTATGTGCTCTACCTACAAACTCAAAATTTTCACTGGAATGTCACGGGCACTTTGTTTGGAATACTTCACCCCATGCTGGATGCCCAATATACTGAGTTGGCAGGTGGAGTCGATGTCATCGCTGAACGTATCAGAGCGCTAGGTTTTCCGGCCCCGGCCACTTTTGTGGAATTCACCGAACTATCCTCAATCAAAGAAGCTCGTGGCATTACCAAAGCGGAAAACATGATCGAGATCTTGCTTGAGGGCCAGGAAAGCATTGTACGCAGAACACGAGATATTTTACCAATAGCAAACGAATATAAAGACGAGAGTACTGTTACTCTGTTGGCGGATCGCAGACTGGCGCATGAAAAGGCGGCATGGATGCTGCGTAGTTTATTGTCGTAGTCAATGTATGATGTTTTCAGGCCATGCGTAGTTACCATTATTCTTATTTCAGGTTTACTTTTAGGGACGACGCATGTTTGTGGTAAAGGCTTGAGTTTAAGCGATTACCTTGCGCAAGTTACGCAAGGTAATCTTGCTGTGCAAGCTTCAAAGTTAAAAACGCTGGCGCAAAAACACAAAATTAAACCTAATGCGACAATTGATGATCCCTTCATTGCCGCAGGAATAGATGAAATTCCTTTTGGTGGCAACCGAGGAAAAATTCGTCGCTATCAGATCAGTCAAACTATCCCTTTTCCTGGAAAACTGGAAGCAAAAGCAGCGATTGCTGAAAAAAGAACAGAATCTTCTGAATTTGATACTCAAACTGTCATGCGACAAATTCATATATTGGCCACTCAGGCCTTTCTGAGAACAAGCTACAATCATCATGCCATTCTTTTAAATGAACGTATTCAGAAAATTATTCAGGACACTATTGCTAGCGCAAAAGCACGTTACAAAACAGGTGCGTCTAATCATCATGAATGGTTGCTTGCCACCGTCGAATTGGCCGTTCTCAATGTTGCACTTCTTCGTCTAAGACGAACACAAGTCACCTTATTTGCTTTGCTGAATGAACTTAGAAATCTTCATCCCAATTCATCCATCGAAATTGAAGATAGCAATCTTTTTAATAATATAGACGAGTCTAAAGAGATTCATGCCGATTTAGATCTTCAGCCTGAACTCAACGCCTGGAAGGCGCAGAAGGAGGTAGCTGGGAAAGAATTGAAATTGATAAAATTATCGTATGCGCCTGATTTCGTCATTCAAGTTATGGCGATGGAACCTAATACCAAAGATCCAGAGATGTCAGAACCGTCGAGCTGGGGTGTGATGATTGGAATGACTCTACCTCTTTTTTTCTGGCGCAAACAATCGGAACTTGTTACTGCCACAGAAAATGAGCTATTTATCACAAATATTGATTATCAATCATTGCAGAACCGACTGAATACTGAAGTATCCGACGCCAAACAACAGCTTCAAACCTCACTGGATGTGGTCAGACTTTATAAAAATAATGTTATTCCGATCACAGAACTTGCAGTCCAAAATGCTAGATCGGCCTATTCTGCAAAAACGCTACCTATGCGCCAGTTACTCGAGGCCCTAAGTTCACAGCGGATTCAGGAACTTGAACTCTTGGCGGCGCAAATGGATGTCATTGTCGCAAAAACTCGAATACAACAACTTCTTTCTAATCCACCTGTCACAAAGTTTGCGCCAACACGTCCCACACTTTTTAGCGGAGATATGAGCACTTCATCTAGTGGCAGCGAGGGAATGGAAGAATCTTCTACCATCAACATGGGAGCAGGGATGAGTGGGCCTACAAGAAAACAGAATCTGCCAAGTTCACCTGGTTCAGAAACAAAGGGTATGGGAGAAATGTAATGCCTTTTTTCTTTTTTTTTATTATTTTATTGATAAGTCCTCCAACTTTGTCACAGCACGATCATGCTTCCATGGCGCTCCCACCAAAAGATGACGCCAAGGATGAAATAAGAGTTCCGATAGATGTTCCAGCAGAACAACAAATAAGAATTGGTCTTAAAAGCACAATGGTGCAAAAGAAAACAGTGACTCATACAATTCGCACCGTGGGAGTGGTTGCAACTAACCAGAAAAGTGAAGCTCACATTCATTCGAGAGTAAATGGCTGGATAGAAACGATTTATGCAGATTACGTCGGAAAAAAGGTTAAAAGAGGTGCCGCGCTCTATGCTTTATATAGTCCGGAGTTGATTTCTACCCAAGAAGAATATCTTGCTGCCAATAGACAGAATGGCGTTGGCCAGGAAATCGCGAAAACCGCCTTGGACAGATTGAGGCTGTGGGGAGTTCCACAAACAGAGCTTGATAAGCTGGAGAAAACTCAGAAGTCCTCGAGAACAATGACCTTCGAATCACCTATTTCAGGTTTTGTCATAAATAAAAGTGCCATTCAGGGTATGTATATTACGCCGGGGATGGAACTCTATCAGATTGCCGATTTGTCACTGGTTTGGATCATGGTTTCTCTCTATGAGTTCGATATCGCAATCATCAAAGTCGGCGATGAAGCGAATGTGCAAATCCCGTATAATCCCAAACTGAATTTCAAGGCCAAGATTAGCTATATTTCTCCGGAGATTGAAGTTGAAACGAGAACGGCCAAGGCCCGGATTGAAGTCGAAAATAGGAATCAGAATTTTAAGCCTGGGATGTATGTTAACGTCATCCTTAGTAAAGATCTGGGTGAAGCGATTATCATTCCTGAAGATGCTGTCATCGACACTGGACTTCGGAAAATTGTTTTTGTTAAGTCAGGCCCATCCCGCTTTGAACCGAGAGAAGTGAAAATAGGTTCAAGGGTTGAAAACCAATTTGCCATTATTTCCGGTCTCAAAGCGGGCGAGGAAATCGTTACAAGC
Source organism: uncultured Bdellovibrio sp. (assembly GCA_964359085.1). Lineage (GTDB taxonomy): Bacteria > Bdellovibrionota > Bacteriovoracia > Bacteriovoracales > Bacteriovoracaceae > GWA2-49-15. Next base: position 14,058 of record CAYHRT010000012.1, read on the forward strand.
GCTCATTTTTTTATAGATGCTGAAAGTAAACTTAGGGCGGCCACTCTAAAAGACCCATCTTCACCTTCCGGGCCGGCCGGACAGCATGGCGGTCATTAATGATTGGGAAAATCATTCGTTGGAGTATTGATAATTCTAAAATCGTTTACACCATATGCATTATTCTTGGTCTCTGGGGTGCCTATTGCTTAAAAAATATCAAGATAGATGCCATTCCGGATTTATCAGAAACCCAGGTTATCATTTTTACGGAATGGATGGGAAGAAGCCCTGATCTTATCGAAGACCAGATTACCTATCCCCTCGTCACTTCCATGGTTTCCGCTCCTAAAATTAAGGCCGTGCGTGGGCAATCCATGTTTGGAATGTCATTTGTCTACGTCATTTTTGAGGACGGCACTGACCTCTATTGGGCGCGCTCCCGCGCGCTTGAATATCTCTCAAAAATTTCAGGACAACTTCCTTCAGGTGTAACCCCGAGCATAGGTCCAGATGCTTCAGGAGTCGGATGGGTCTTTCAATACGCTTTAATCGATCCAACGGGACAACATAATCTTTCCCACATTAAAACTTTTCAGGATTGGTATCTTAGGTATTGGCTGGCCTCAGTTCCAGGAGTTGCCGAAGTTGCCAGCGTCGGCGGTTTTGAAAAGCAATATCAGGTTGAGGTTGATCCAAATAAGATGTCTTCCCTCAAAGTTTCAATCGCAATGGTTATTAATGCCATAAAGGAGAGCAATAAGGATGTAGGAGGCAGAACCATTGAAATCTCTGAAAAAGAACACTATGTCCGAGGCTTGGGATATATAAAGGATCCTCATGACCTAGAAGATATTTCTTTAGGGCCTGGTTCCAATGGCACCCCCATACGCATTGCCGATATTGGGAAAGTGAGTCTGGGGCCTAATATCCGTCGGGGATTATCGGACTTGGATGGCAAAGGCGACACAGTAGGTGGAGTCATTGTCATGAGGCAAGGTGAAGATGTCTCTACTGTCATTCGTAATATTAAAAAAAAGCTGGAAGAAGTGAAAAACGCCTTTCCTCCTGGTTTAGAGTTAAAAATAGTCTATGACCGTTCAAATCTCATTCAGGAAGCTGTCCGGACATTATGGGAAAACCTTATTGAAGAAATCATACTCGTCTGCATTGTCATGTATATATTCTTACTGCATTTTCGCAGCACTTTTGTCGTGATCATTTCTCTGGTGCTCTCGATCTTGATCGCTGTTATTCCACTCTATTATCTGGGGATCGGCCTTAATATAATGTCCTTAGGAGGGTTCATCCTTGCCATCGGTGACATCGTGGATGGAGGAATAATTCTAGTTGAAAATACACATAAAAAAATCTCAGAGCAGAAGGGAGAAATAAATTATAAGGACACTACCATTGAAGCGTGCAAAGAACTTGGCCCAGGCCTTTTCAGTGCCATTCTGGTAATCGCTGTTTCATTTCTGCCTATTTTCACGATGGGAGAGCAAGAAGGAAAACTTTTTCATCCCTTGGCATTCGCCAAGAACTTCGTCATGATTGCTACGGCCTTTGTCACAATTACTTTAATTCCTCCGTTAATCGTTACTTTCGTAAGAGGAAAGATCCGAAAAGAAAATGATAATCCAGTTCAGCGGCTACTCCTGAATTGGTATAGGCCTATTTTGAACTGGTCGCTTCGACATATTAAATCTGTTCTTGGAATTGCATTTCTCTTAATCGTACTTTCCGGCGTTGCCTTTACGCGTTTAGGTTCAGAATTTATGCCGTCCCTTTGGGAGGGAGATCTACTCTATATGCCCATTACAGTTCCAGGTATCTCGGTGACAACCGCAACGGACATTCTTACCAGACAAGGAGGCGCGATCAAAAAAATTCCTGAAGTTGAAACTGTTTTTGGCAAGGCCGGGAGATATGAAACTCCAACTGATCCAGCGCCCCTCTCTATGTTTGAATATACTATAAAGTTACAACCGCGCAGTAAATGGCGCAAAGGTCTTGATGAAGCAGAACTCATGGCACAACTTGACGAGGCCGTTGCCATTCCAGGCATGAATCGTGCGTGGACTAGGCCAATCAGAGGCCGAACTGATATGCTCTCAACAGGAATACGAACTCCGGTTGGAATTAAAATCTATGGAAAGAATCTCAAGAGCATTGAGGAAATTGGCCGCCAATTAGAAGGAACTTTAAACAAGGTAAAAGGTACGCGTAGTGTTTATGCTGAAAGGATTGGAGGGGGATATTACCTCGATTTTGAACCAGATCGTCAGGCACTTCAAAGGTATGGCCTTAACGTTGGCGATGCTCAGATGGTGGTTGAAACTGCCATCGGAGGCATGGAGATTTCCCAAACAATCGAAGGCAGAGAACGTTACACCATCAATGTTAGGTATCCGCGTGAATTGCGCGATAATGTTGAAAAACTAAGTCGCATCCTGGTTACTTCGCCGTTAGGCGTTCAAGTCCCGCTTGGACAGTTAGGAAAAATTTTAACGCACATGGGGCCTCCGATGGTGCTGGATGAGAATGGGTCTTTAGTCGGTTATGTTTATATTGATTTAAAAGACCGCGATCCTGGTGGGTATGTCAATGATGCTAAAAAAGCCGTTGCAGAAGAAATAAAACTTCCGCCTGGCACCTTCATCACATGGACCGGCCAATATGAATATCTTATCAGGATGCAAGCTAAGATGAAAATCGTCCTGCCACTCACTATCTTTCTGATTTTTGGCTTTCTCTATATGTCCATGCGATCAGTTTCCAAAACTCTCATGAGTATGATCTCATTACCTCTAGCGGCAGTGGGAAGTATTTTATTCATATGGGCACTTGACTATAATATGAGTGTTGCCATTTGGGTGGGAGTCATTGCTCTCATGGGGGTCGCCGTTCAAGATACCATGGTGATGGTAGTTTTTCTCGACGAAGCATGGAAGACACGAAGGACATCTGGACAGTTGAATAATAATGCTGATTGTTTTCTTGCGACCTCTGAAGGGGCACTAAAAAGTTTAAGATCAATCGTCATGGATCTGATTACAGACTTCATTGGGCTTGTCCCAGTCATGCTGGCAGTCGGCCTTGGAGCTGATGTGATGAAAAGACTGTCTGCCCCTATGTTTGGCGGGCTGTTCTTGCTTATGTTCTTCATCTTAATTGTAATCCCTGTAATTTATTTACTGTATGAAAAGAACATTGTTGTGAAAGGTACAGGCAATGAATAGACCAATTTCACCATGGTCTTTATCCCATGAAGAATTGCTTGCGGCCTTGAACTCCAATGCAGTGACAGGTCTTACCAAAGATGAGGCCGCAAATCGTCTCAAAGAATTTGGTCACAATGTTCTAAAAGTTGAAAAAAAAGTTTCGGCCCTCCGCAAATTTGCGGGGCAATTCAGAAATCCAGGGGTCCTTATTCTTATTGCTGCCGCCATCGTTGCAGGATTGTTAGGTGAAATCACTGATTCACTGGCGATCATTGTAATCGTTTTTCTCAATGCCGTTATCGGCCATATTCAGGAAGCAAAGGCGGAAGAAGCAATCGAAGCTCTAAAGGATCTCTCGGCCCCCCAGGCCAAAGTCCTAAGAGATGGTGAGGTCATAAAAATCATGGCGTCCGATGTTTGCATGGGAGATATTCTGGTGCTGGAGGCCGGAGATTATGTGCCCGCGGATGCAAGAATTATCCAGGCCAGTCAGCTTTCCACCAATGAGGCCGTACTTACAGGTGAATCTCTGCCAATTAGTAAGAATATTTCCGCATTGTCGCAGTCGACAACTCTGGCCGAAAGAGAAAATATGCTCTTTGCTAGTACTGCGATAGCGACAGGCTCTACCAAGGCCATTGTGACGGCCATTGGTATGGAAAGTGAGATCGGAAAAATTGCAAGACTTTTAGACGTGGCAGAAATTCCGAAAACGGCGCTCCAGGTTCGGCTGGAACAGGTAAGTAATCGACTTCTATTTTTTTGTGCTGCCGTTGTCATTGTTGTAGCAATCCTTGGAATTATCCAGGGTGAAAAATGGTTAGATGTACTCATGACCGCAATAGGCCTGTCGGTAGCGGCCATTCCAGAAGGCCTTCCGGCGGTTGTAACCATTGCCCTGGCTTTGGCCATCAAAAGGATGTCAAAGCGTAACGCGATTATTAGACATTTACCTGCGGTCGAAACGCTTGGCTCAACTTCCGTAATCTGTACTGATAAGACCGGCACCCTGACGACAGGAAAGATGAGAGTCCGTGATATCTTTCCGACTGGTGGCGATGCTCAAAAACTGATCGAAAGTTGTGTCCTTTGCTCCAATGCGTCTCTGGGTGAAAATGGTTCTTCCATCGGTGATCCAACAGAAGTGGCCTTACTCTACTTGGCCCAAGAGCATCAAGTCGATATTAGAAAATTAACAGATCGATATCCCAGAATCTATGAATGGAGCTTTGATAGCAATAGAAAGCGCATGAGCGTGGCAGTGAAGAACAATAATGGTGATGTCATCATTCATTGTAAAGGAGCGCCTGAATCAATTCTGGAATTATGTACTTTAGAGGAAAAATTTCGTCAGGAGACCCTTGCCCATATTCAACTTTTATCATCACAAGGAAAAAGGTTACTGGCAATTGCCTCACGCAACATTATTGCCTTTGATTCAGATCACTACAGAGATTTTAAATCTGTCGAACGGGATTTAACATTTTTAGGCCTGGTGGCCATGGCCGATCCACCAAGAGAAGAAACCATTCCTGCTATAAAGGCCTGCCAGGAATCGGGCATCAAGATTGTCATGATCACAGGGGATCATCCCATTACCGCCAAGGCCATTGCCAAAGAACTAGGCATTGTTGAAGAAGGAAAGTTTGATGAGGTCATGACGGGTGTTGAGCTCGATAAACTTTCTCCTCAAGAGTTGGCCGAGAAAGTGGAAAGGGTGGCTGTCTATGCCCGAGTATCACCAGAGCACAAACTCAAAATAATAGCGGCTTGGCAAAGTAAAGGAAATATCGTGGCGATGACCGGCGATGGAGTGAATGATGCTCCAGCTTTAAAACAAGCTTCTATTGGAGTATCAATGGGGAAGGACGGAACAGAGGTGGCCAAACAGGCCTCATCTATGATTCTCGCTGATGATAATTTCGCCACCATCGTCTCGGCGGTTGAAGAAGGTCGTGCAATTTTTGCAAATCTTCGCCGAACAATTCAGTATCTGCTTTCCGGCAATCTTGCTGAAATTTTAATCATGCTCGGTGCTGCTCTTGCTGGATGGCCATCGCCACTAGCACCTATTCATTTGTTATGGATAAACTTGGTCACCGATGGATTTCCATCTTTGGCGCTTGCGGCAGAACCTGTGCCTAAACACATTCTAAAAAATAAGACACCCTCTTCAAAAACTTTCTTTGATAAAAATTTCTACCATGACCTGGCCTTTATCGGTGGAATTTCTTCGGTTATGGCCCTCGCCGTTTATGGATATACGCTTCATACCTCTGATGCAATAACTGCCAAAACTTATGTATTTTCTTTATTAGTATTCGAAGAATTACTTCGTGCCTTGGCATGCAGGAGTGAAGAGAAAACTTTTTTTCAAATGGGTATGTTTTCTAATCTTTATCTCTTGTTGGCAGTTTTGATCCCAATGAGCTTTCAAATTTTTCTCCATCATTCGAGTTATTTTCTAGAAATCTTCAAAGTAAAAAATCTTTCATGGACCACATGCTTTATCATGATTGGATTAGCCATGATCCCGGTAACATGTATTGAAGTTAGAAAAATGGTGAGACAGCGAAAGAAATAGAGAGCAAGGACACTACTCTTCTATCGTCGTCTCTTTCTTTAGTATTTTTTTCAATCTCTGGGGCTGGCCGGTGGCCTCAATAACATTACGCCAGAAAGTATTATCCAACGAAATGGTCTTGCGTCCTGTACAGACTACGGCCAGTGGAACATAGGTAAAACGCCCCAACCATAGACCAACCATCATGCCGGTTTTGCCGGCCATTGCAGCATGAACCGCCTCATCGGCGAGCTGAGCACAAAAAATCGAATCGCTGACATTCGCGGCCGCGGCCCGCACGATGTAGCTCGGATCAATATACTTCATGCTGATGCCCTCCTGCTTAAACTCCTGCACGATTATGTCACGCAAGAAAATTCCGATGTCGGCGAGTTTAAGATTCCCAGATGCATCGCGGGCCTGAACATGAGGCATATGCTCCTGGCCTGCGCCCTCGGCGACGACTATCAAGGCATGCCCACGCCTTTGCAGCCGCTGACGAAGGTAGTGCAAAATGCCATGCTCACCTTGAAGATCAAAGGGCATCTCCGGTACCAAAACCAGATTGACCTCACGAGAGGCCAGAGCTGCCGATGCAGCAATAAAACCTGAGTGCCGCCCCATGAGGTGCACCAAACCAATACCGTTGAGATATCCCATCGCTTCGACATGAGCTGCCCGAATGGCATCAGTGGCGATACTGACGGCGGTATCAAAGCCAAAGGTTTTCTCAACAAAAAGCATGTCATTATCGACCGTTTTTGGCACGCCGATGATGGCAATTTTCGCTCGCCGGCAGCCTATCTCCTCATAGAGGGCCATCGCACCCCGCATAGAACCATCTCCACCAACGACAAAAAGCATATTGATGCCCATGCCAATCAAGGTCTCGGCCATCTCCGATACTTGCTGCGGCCCACGTGATGATCCAAGAATAGTTCCTCCTTGCAGATGGATATCGTGGATCACGTCAGGGTCAAGGGGCATCGGTGCCACCGGGCCATGGGTGGTCAGGCCCAGAAATCCATAACGAAACCCGAAAATTTTTCGCACGCCATAGGAGTACCACAAGCGCCGCACGAGTCCACGCGTAACATTGTTCATTCCTGGGCAAAGCCCACCACAGTTAACGATTCCGGCCACCACATTCTCACCATTAAAAAACAAATGCTCGCGCGGGCCGGCCAAGCTGAAATAGTTTGCCGTTGTCGCGCCTGAAGGATCGTAAACAATCCGCGCTTCGTCAGGTGTGTAATCGGCAAGATAATCGTTGGGCACTTTGGAAAGCTTCAAGGGTGACAGCATGGTCGCCTCCCCCAACACAGGAATGGAAAAATCAAACGACTGTGCCATCGACTGCTCCTTTATCAACGTCTATAAATGTACGTTTGAGGTCATCTTATACCAAATACATCGATGTCTGAAATTCAAGACAATTCAGGGCGTCTTGCGGATCTAACTCACTAGAAATACTAGACTTCATTTTGGTATTCGCTTTGCAACCTGATAGGCAACTGGGGAAATTATGATAAAAACATATTTTCGAAGTTTATGCGTGTCCTGTTTTTTATTACTATTCTTTGCTTGTGAAAATATCACGGTCAAGCGTGAGATAAAAAGTAGCTGTCCTCCGGGGTATCGCTGCCAACAAATAAAAGAAGACCTTGAGATGATTGTGGTTAAGACCTTTATTAAACTAAATTTGCCATCGAGCGAGAAAGTTGATGCTCACAACCTCTATCTGACAGCAGATGGAGTATCAATCGCCTACGATAATGGAGATATTGAGAACAAAAAAACAACTTTTGAAAAAAAACTTCCACTCAGCACCGCACTTTTACAGGCCGAAAAAATCAACATTCTACTCAGCTCCCACTATCCTACCCGCGCTCTGATTTCTCTCACCCGCATTGAGGGAAGTAAAAGTGAGATTGTGGCGACGGGGATGGTGCATCTTGGGATGCTGATGGGAGACGGAATTGTTCATGTCAATGACGCCACGACCTTCACAATGAGGCTTGCTAAAGAAAAATTTGTTGATCCGAAGGACTTCAGATGTGTGATTGAACCATACCATCGTTTGCTTGAGTTTTTTCAGAAGAAACTCGGGGAGGCCTTCATCCAGATGTCATTGGCAGAGTTGAAGCAGTTGCGCAAAAATGATCCTGAAGTTGAGACGAATATCAAACAAATTGTGGCAGCAAGCAAGTGCCATTCCCTACCGCATGAAAACCAGCTTCAATTCTCCACAATCACACTCTCCCTCAATTTAACTAAGCAAAAAATATTCCAAAACAAAAATCTCAAAGCACGGATAAGAAGAGAAGACGGATACTACTTACCAATCATGAATGATCGTAATAGCAAGACATATGAGTTCACTTTCACGACGCCACAGTTGGATAAAAACTTTGTCATCAAATTCAAGGCACTCGATCGCCAGGGCCCACCTTTTGGAACAATAGAAATCGTGAACAATGAGGCCGTAGTCCTGAGTGCATTAGTCAGTTTAAAAAAGGCCTTCAGTGGTGAACCCATTGCTCTTGACACTAACAGCATGTTACCTAATCACCTGGAAAAAGCGCGAACTGTTAAATTTGTAGTCGCTCATGCATCAGACGCTAAGAAAACTTATTATTATCAACTGCAGCGCGAGGACCAGTTGTTCATTCCCAACACCATGAACTCTCAAACGAATGAAATTGAGTTCCTCGATCAAGGTGGCTTGGGTTGGACACACCTAAGGGCGATCGATAATCAAAATATCCAGCTTGAAACGCTTGTCAATCTAAGCAGTGTGAGCAGTAGAAACCAAGGAGTCACAATATCAGTTTTGGGAAATACTATCATCGGATTGTTAACCGAACATCAACCGCTGACTAGTTTCGAGGGCGAATGCCTCTATTTTCATTATAACGAATTTGCTAGGGTAATCGCTCAATATAATCAGGGCCATGAAAACGATTCGATCCTGCGGATTACCCCAGAAATGCAGCAACATTTAAACCAATTTAAAAAAAATGATATTTGCCTAAAAAAACGACCTCAAGAAAGTCATCCTTGAGTGGCTGAGTTTGATAGTCGACAAAGAAAGTTCACAAATCATAATTTCATGTCATAATAGTTGCATTGCTATGATCGGATTATTTATTTCAAAAGGCCGTAACGAAGGTACCTGCTTTCTTTTAAAGAACAGTGAGGAAAGATATGTCTTGGGGAGTGATAAATCACTCTCACTCTCTTTATCGGATGCAGGAATTTCTTCTCGCCATGCCGAGATTTATTTTGAAAGTGATAAGTGGTGGATTAAGGATTTGGCCAGCACCAATGGCACCTTTGTCAATGGTCTCCCCATTAGTCGTCCCACCGAAGTTATCCCCAGAGATAAAATTGTTGTGGGAAAAGTGGAAATGCAAGTGGTCGAAAGGAAGGACACCAAAGAGGGATCTAAAAAGAAAAAAAACTCTGAAACCTTAACCGTCCCATTTGATCCTCGGGCCAGTATTTTGGGGACTTGCAAGTCAACAGAAGGTGTCATTGAATTCATTAATAAAGTGGCATCACTAGAATGTACGATCTTACTGGAAGGGGAAACTGGCACTGGAAAGGAAATTGTAGCACGAGCTATTCATGCTCTCGGTACGCGAAGCCAAAAACGATTTGTGGCGATCAATTGTGGCGCGATCCCCGATAACCTGATTGAAAGTGAACTTTTTGGCCACGAAAAAGGTGCCTTTACTGGTGCAGATAAAAGGCATGTCGGGCACTTTGAGGATGCCAGTGGCGGTACTCTTTTTCTTGATGAAATTGGAGATTTACCTTTATCGGCCCAAACTAAATTATTACGGGTTCTGGAATCCAAGCAGATCCGCCGCCTTGGCGGTGAACATGAATTGAGTGTCAATGTTCGCGTATTAGCGGCATCCCATAAAAATCTTTCGACCTTAGCTGAGAGCGGTGAATTTAGAAAAGACCTTCTCCATCGTCTCAAAGTTATTCACTTCAAAATGCCCTCACTCAAAGAAAGGAAGCAAGACATTCCAGTTTTAGTGAAGCATTTTTTAAATATCCTCTCCATTGATATGGGAAAAAATCTTTATTCCATCTCGCCCGCGGCCCTAGATAAGCTCGCTCAACACACATGGCCTGGAAATATTCGCGAATTAAAAAATGTAATCGAGGCAGCAATGGTCAACGCCCCTACCTCAACAATCCAAATTTCTGATTTGCAGATAACTGAAAATAGGGTTGATTCAGGGTTGAGCGATTTAAAAAAAGATAAGCCTTTTCTATCAATCGAAGAATTTGAAAAAGAAAAAATCGCTGCTCACATCCGCGATGCTATTGCTCAAGCAGGTGGTAACAAGAAAAAGGCGGCCGAGCTTCTCGGGATTAGCCGTGCCGCCTTCTATGAGAAAATAAAAAAATACGGTATTGAGTAATGCGAATCTGTCCCAACTGCCTAAAAGAAACCGATCAGGAAATTTGTCCGCATGATGGCTTTCAAACCTCGGAACGAAAAAACTTTAAGATTAGAGTTGCGGACCCCCTCATCGGGCAAGTCTTTGTCAATCGCTATCAAATTGAGAAGCTGATTGGTGAAGGCGGGATGGGAAAGGTCTATCTGGCAAAGCAGATCTCTGTCGATCGCGATGTCGCCATTAAGATCTTATTGTCGGATAACCCCAATAGTGAAAATGACATAATTCGTTTCCAGCGCGAAGCCATGACTGTTGGGAAGTTGCAACATCCCAACACTGTTAAACTTTACGATTATGGAGAAACCGAATCGGGTGGACTTTTCATGGTCATGGAATATATTCAAGGAAAAACGATCAGAGAACATATAAAGTTAGGCCGCAAGTTTACTGTCGATGAAGTTTCCACCATCACAAAGCAAATTCTCAAATCACTCCGTGAAGCACACGAGCATGGCATTGTTCATCGGGATTTAAAATCCAGCAATATCATGCTCACCGAAAATTTTGGTGAAAAAGATTTTGTAAAGGTGCTCGACTTTGGTATTGCCAAAAATATTTTCCCAAGGAAAGAAGACTCCAGCTTAACCGCGACCGGTTTTGTAGTCGGAACTCCTACTTACATGTCACCAGAACAAATATTGGGCCTACAGGTTGATGCCAGATCTGATCTCTATTCTCTAGGTCTCATCATGTATGAAATGCTTACTCATAGAAAACCTCCCAAAGCGAAAAATCGTGCTGAGTTGATCGATACCAGGCCAGATCATGATTTTCTGCGCTTTGATCATCTGCCGCAAACGGAAAAGGCCAAGACTTTATATGCCCTTGTTGGCCGATCTCTAGAAAAAATGATCAACAAACGTCCAGAGTCTGCCGGAACTTTTTTAACTATGATTGAAAAGGTAGATCAAACAGACCCAAATGTGGTCATTCTAGCACCCCAAAAAGAGAATAAATCGCTCCATAAGAAACAACAAAAGAAAAAGATAGCGCTCTTTCCAATTCTTATCATTATTGCATTGCTTGGTCTTATCTCAATCAAATATCTCCGGCGCTTACCTCAAGCACAAAACGTTGCTAAGGCCGAACTTCCGCTCATTAAATTGGAAACTCCAGCTCCTGCACCACAAGTTGTCCCAACTCTACCTCCAGCAAATAATAATAGAAACGATAATAACATAGATATATCCGAAGTCCTGACCTTTCAAACTACCATTAATTTAAGCTTTGCCAAAGATAGGCAAAATCTTTTTCTAAAAACAGAAGGGCCGCGCAATCACACAATTGAAATTGCGCTATTAAGTTCTGATGGCGATCATCCGGCATTTCAGACAGAAATCGAACTTACCGCCGATATATTAAAAAAAGAGAATATTCCAATTCTGATTCGCGCCAAGCTTCGTTGTGCTTTTGTGTTGAGCTTGATCCAAAAGACCTCGACCGAGAATAAAGTTTTGGCCAGAGGGATGGTTAATCTTCATCTTCTCGACAATGAGAAGATTGTCCCAATCGATAGTACAACAACCCTTCTTACAAAGTTTGCACTAAAACAGAACAAATCAGAATACACTTTCCGTTGCATTCTCGAACCATACATGGGCATGATAGCAACCCTTAAAAATAAACATGGTAATAATCTTTGGTCAATATCCCAAAGTATCTTAGCAGAAGAGGTCAGTGCTCTCGTCAATTTTTTTTCCTCGGCCCCAGCTTGTCAACTCGAACCCATGGAACAAAAGGTACCGACGAGATTTATTCCAATAACACTTTCCCTTGCAGTCGGCGGACTTAAGCTTCCCACCGGCACATCTCTCAAGCTCAGAGTAATGCGAGAGGACAGATTTTATCTGCCTCTCAAGGCCGAGAACTCTCATGCTGCAAATCTTGATTTGACGCCTGATCTCGATTTTACCATTTCAAATGACGAAAAAATTAAAACCTTGCGCCTGTCCCTTATTCTAGGGGGAGGCCCAGAATATGGTGTTATTGAAATTACCCACAACGACTCTCTGATCTTAAGCGGTATAATAAACTTGCGCACGGCCGAAGAAGATGGACCTATTTTAATTAATGCAAAGACGACGCTCATCAACCAATCCCTGAATCTTGCTGACTATGATTTTTTCTGCCTCAGACAACATTTAACTGAATTCGATTCACAAACTCATGATGGTTCATCATTAACTCAGCATCTTGCCCGGATTCAAAAAGAAAAAGTATGTATTACACGCTATCCTCAAAAGCGGCCTGATCCCATTAGATTCGGTGTCTCCTCTAAGATCCTTCCAAAAACAACTCTCCTTCAACGTGAGGATTTTTTGTTCATCCCCATCAAAATTGATTCGGACAAACATGAGATTGAATTTAATAATCATCTTGGCCCCCATTGGGCCCGACTTATCGTACCAGAAAATCCCCAAGCACCACTGCTTACCATCATAAACCTCCGCAATATCATTGCCAGAACTAAAGGCTTCGGAATTTCACCGCTTGGAAATTTAATCCTGAAAAAGATCATGAACAAGGATTCGCTGGCCCAATATGATGTGGAGTGCTTATTCTTTCAGTTTTATGAACTGCAGATGCTTGCCACATCACAATTCCAAATATCTCCCGAGAATGACACGGATATTCTTAACTCTGACTGGCAAATGCATTTGGATATGATCAAACATCAGATGCCCTGTAAAAATCAGTAATTTTATCTAAAAGTAAGTCATCCGCATATTCATATCAATACAAGACAAGGTGAGGGCCAGGCCTGAGAGAATGATTGACATAAGGAGCATCGGGAGCGCCGCTAGTCTTGCTCTCTTCTTATCGGCATATAACCCAGTCACAACTCTATGGGTAAGAATAATGGAAAGAGCGTGGCCTAGAATAATGATGACAACCTGGAGTATCCAGAGCGTACTTCCGCCAAGCATCCCTACCCCAATGAAATCTTTAGTGCCAAAATAATCTGCGCCACTTCCCAAAGGATCACTCACAATCGCAAGGAAGGTAAATCCTTCCATCACTATATGCCCAAGATTGTGTGCAATATGGTAAGCAACGGTGGTAGGTAAAAGGGGAAACGCCAACTGTATGAAGAGTGCCCGCGATCCATCCCGCTCTTGAAAAGCATCAGGGATTCCGGCGAGTTTTTTCGCCCATGAACTACTGACGCAATAAAGCAGCGCCAATAGTCCGCAAAAAATGGTGACTCCAAACGTCGCATTGATCATGCGATCATTGGACAAATGTATCGTCAAATAGCGCATAATACTCATCTTGCCTGGTGCAAAGTTTTCCCATACTGTTGTCATGCCGAGGCCATGAAAAAGGGTTAAGGCGAGCATGGTAAGCATCATCCAGGCCTCATCTATCCTGCCAACCACCAAATTTCCATTTTCTCTTTTGGCCTTAATATCACTGCCTGGAAGGCGAAGGTTGAGGCCAACATTTTCGTAGGGACAGCCTTTGATACATTCGGTGCATTGAATGCAATAGGTTGCATCTTGGACTGATTTGAGCGAAAGTCCGGTTGGGCACGCATAGCTTTTCTTGCTGCCTTTAAAACATTCTTCTGAGGTACAAGAGGCGCACACTTCCGCTTTTTTGGATCTAATTTCAAGTGGCGCCAAATTGGAATAAAGGCCACTGATTCTACCCACCAAACAGATATATTTGCAGAAAGCTTTTTTGGGAAACAGAAGGACAAAGATTAATGCTCCAAGCGCCATGGCGATCCCCATATAGGCCGTTACTTTGGGGCTTTTAGTAGCTCCGTAAATGAGTTCGAGCCAGGTAAAGATAATAAAAAGAAAGATGGCCGGAAAAAGATTTTTAAAATATTTTGGTAGGTCATAGTTGAGAGAAATTTCTGTCACTTTTCGAAAAAGTGGAAAGCGCATGAGAAGATTAGTGAATCCGTCCCATGGACATAAAAAGCAGGCGACTGGCCCAAAAAGCGTCACAGCGATGGCCAGCCATGCCCACCATACTGTCCACACGAGGGAGGTTGCAAAGTTGACCTGTTCATCTCCAAACAGGCCGGCAAAAATAGTAAAACAAAATAGTGCGAGTGTTGCTAGTTGTGGGATGGCCTGAAATCCACGCCATTTTATGAAGCGGTAGATCTTTTTATTAGCAATCAAATTGATTTTCTTGGACCAATTTATCTTTCCAACAAATTTGTCGGTAACAAAAAAGGTCACAGTTAGAACCAGGAGGGCACCCAAGATAAAAAACCACAAGGGGGCCCCATCCATTACATGGGTCATTGATCCCTTCATCATATCGCTACCCTCCGTTTAACAAATGTAATGAGCAGGCCGATTAAAAGAATAATGATGCCTATGATATATAAATGCATTGGATTTTTTGTGGATGCTTTTAAAGCAACTTCAAATGGTAATGTTATTGCTTGGATCTCCCCCTCAAGATTTACAGTGACCTTGAGCTGGTGTTGGCCGCTGTCGGTAAACTCTCTACTCATTTCGTATATTGAATTCTTAGATGGATGTGTGAAGGATGTTTCCTGTTCATCTATGCTAATTTTCAAATCACCATCATAAGATGAATCTTTTTTTAAATCGTAAAGGTAGATATAAAAATCTTGTTGATTCTTGTTATCTTTTTCTTTGGATGGATACATGGACATTCCCATTTCAAAGCGTCCCTGGACAATGATCCATGGGATTGCGGGCGTTTCTGGACGATTGACATAGTGAAGAAGGACAACGTGATCAGCATGGGAACTGATCGAAAAGAGAAAAACCAAAAGCTGAACCATTCTCAGTATTGTTTTTTTAATTCTTCCCATATCTCCCCCATTATAAAGGGGCCCCGAAGGGCCCCATGTGCGTATCTTAATCCAGAATTACCGGCGTCAACTCACATTTAGACGGTAGATCATCAATTCCAGATTGATAAAAATCTTGAAGACCCTGATCCTCTAGGAAAATCTTGTCATTAATCGTTATAAGCGCATCTTCCAAATTGCTATCAGATCCATTTTGAGACTGATAATTCTGATAGACCAGCGCTACTTTATCGCGGAACTCCCGATAGGGATTCATAAGACAACCAAGATCATATTTCTCGAAGTGCTGTGCTTTAAAATAGAGCCGATAAACAAAAGTACCCGAAGCATTGATTTTAATCGGTGCCGGTTGATTTAGATCGGCCAAGATTTCACTGACTATAATTGGAATCCCTTCCTGACCTTCCTGCATCAACCGCAGTCTTACGATTGGCATCTCAGGGGCCTCAAAAATGTCGACATGAATTTCTTTTCCAACTTCTTGTGCCATCATCGGAATTGCTTTAAAAAATTCATGACACTTGATTACAAGTCTATCCGGATCATCAAGCACATCTTTCTCCTCACAAACCTCTGGCAACTTCTTCGGTCGATTGACAAAGAGTCGTCGCCCATCAGCGGCGATAAACTCTAAAAAATACTTTTCTGTTTCATCTAACCCGACAATACCTGGCCTTACTACAACAGAACGAATGGGAAGTTTTTCTGTCGTTTCTTCTTTCATTTCATTGGATTCTTCAACTCCCTCCTTAATCGGCTTTTCTCCGTCCTCACCTTTGATGGTGACCTCGCAACCCATCAAGTTGATCATGGCCACCAGTGAGAGCATTCTAAAAAAATCATTTCTCCCTTTTACCTTCTCCATTGTTTCTTCTCCTTTCGTAAACGTACTGAAGTTAACCTGATTACCCTTATTCACAAACGTACCGCCCGGTTACTCAAGTTTGATCAGTTATAAAGCAGGCCAGGTGCCATGCCATGCGCAGATGTAACTGGCTAATATTACAGGCTCCATGCCTTTAATGCTGCATTTGTATGTCTTGAAACAAAGACACAAATTAGAGGCCCAGGGATAACCTGGGCCTCTAGGTAATCGCTTGTAAATGGGTGCCGCTATTCCTTCAATCCGAAATTGTATTGATAGGTTTGTAACACATTATCAGATGTCACTTGGGTGCTTAACATCATTTCCATAAACTCATAAAGCGGTATCACTTCTGCCGTCGCGTAGGTTGTTGATGCATTTTGTAAATCTGTGGATGTTAGACGATTTTTGAAGATACTTCTGCCACAAGTTGCTGACAGCAAGTATTTTCCATCTGGACTCATGATTAAGCGATAAGGATACACATGAGCGAGAGTCGGCATAAGCCCCTCGTTAGCATATCGCCAATTTTTTCCGCCATCTTCAGTCACAACTACACCAGGGTCGTGAAGTGCCACAAAAATTCTCTTAGGATTGATGGGATCAAGAGCAATGGCATCCACTCCGCCTCCAAAACCGATCATAAAATAATCTTTGTATTGCAAAGTCGTTGGGACCGTTTTGGGATTGTTATCGCTCTTGAGCACAGGTATCCAGGTAGTGCCTTGATCGTAAGTGACATAGAAAGTATTTTCGACGCCATTAAGAATCTTGGCGTAGTGTGAGGAAACTCCCGCGTAGATAATCTTATCACTAGTGGGATGCAAGGCGATTGTCCAAACCATTTTTCCTTTTGACACTCCATTATCCAACGTATCGTTTATTCCTTGAGTAGAACTTCCATTAATGGCATTGAAGCTTTTTCCCATATCGGTACTCAAATAAACTCCTCCTCCTTGCGTTGAGGCCACAATCATGTTGCTGTTTATAGGCGATACCTTAATATCGGTAACCATGCGATTGGGAACGCTTAAGATCTTAGCAAAAGATTTTCCACCATTGTCTGAAACCCACAAACCGGTCGACCAACATTTTTTGCCAATATCGGTCCTCGTATAAGTTCCGTGTTCTTTGGACCAAGTAACATGAATTGCTTTGGTAGGCCCTTCGTCACATCGCCCTTGTGGCCCAGCAGCGGCACCCACAAAAATCAAATCACTATTTTTTGGATGGACGAGAATAGAGCCGATTGGGTATGTAATGTCACTTACATTCAAGGGAGGATCCCAACTCACTCCTCCATCCGATGAACGATAAAGATACCAGGTGTTAGCGTCCCAATCTCCTCCACCGGCATAGACAACATCATCATTCTGCGGATCAACCGCCACGATATGGAACATGCCTGTCAGGGAAGTTGGAGACCAAGATTCTCCGCCGTCAACGGAACGAAAAACTCCATTATCCGATGCTGAGTACACTCTTTGAGGATCGTTTTTGGCAATACTGATGGCCCGAATAGGATGGATCTTGAGTCCCTTATTACTGGGAGTAAAGGTCTTACCACCATCGTAAGAATACATCATCCCAACAGTTCCTTCATTAGCATACACTCGCTTTGCATCGCCAGGTGCCACGGCGGCCGAGATAATTCCGATGACAGCAGAATGCTGTGTCCACTGATCTCTTCCATAATTCTCCGAGACTAAAATTCCACGATGGCCATAAACAGCAACCTTTGCTGGAGCATTGGTTTGAGGAAAAAACAAAATTCCTCGCAACCAATTGCCCAAAAGTCCCGTCCCAAGCTGCCAACTCGTCATCTGCTTAT
>CAYHRT010000013.1:0-30461 GCA_964359085.1 uncultured Bdellovibrio sp.
GCGAAAAAGCTTTTTATATCCCTCAATGGCTTGAGAAATCTTGCTATTGCTCTTAGCAAGCGCCGGAGGATCACAAATTATTAAATCATACTTTTCATTGTTGCTTTCAAAAAAAGTGAATACATTGTCGCGTGTGAATTTAAATTTCTCGGAGATAATTGAATTGCAAATGGCGGTTTCGGCCAATGTCTTCATAAAATCGCCTTGATCTACAAAATGCACATGCTTGGCAAAACCGTGCCTAATCAATGCAAACCCCCATGCTCCTGCATAGCAAAAAAGGTCAAGTATTTTTAATTCACGTAGATTTAGATCATGCAGAAGATGAAGAAGTTTTAGACGGTTGTAAGAATGATCAAAATAAAATCCGGCCTTTTGCGCCTCTTCGATAGGGATTTTAATCAACACTTTATTATCAAATACTTCGAGTATTTTCAGGTTTTTTTCTATCTGGGACATAATGCGAGGGCGTGATGGTAATGATTCGATCTTTCTAAGATTGGAATTTTCAAAGTAAAGAATAGGTAAATCGTAGTATTTCTTTAAATAATCCGTAATCGTTTTCTCATAGCAATCAATCCCTGCCGTATTGATTTGAAGAATGAGCGCATTGCAGTACTTATCTATTATTAGTCCAGGAAGCCCATCTTGATCTCCATAAAACATCCGGCAACATGGGCCAAGCATCTCCTTACAAAATTCACGTCTACTAAATGCAATAGCAAGACATTCTTCTAAAATGTTTTTTACAACATCCTCATCATTAAGAACCAATTCATCGAGTTTTACCTCTTTAATAAGTCTCAATATCTTATTATTTTCTGCAAAGGGATTTGCGTAGCCTATATAATGCTGACTCTCTTTATTTTCTTTATTCGTTTGAAAGATTGCCCATTGTCCTGGAGTACAGCTCTTTAAGTCACTTCGTATGTCTGTATAGCTTAGCGCAATTGGCAAGTCAGAAATCTTTACTTTGCAATCAAGTTTGATCAGTTTCATCTTCTTGATAAAACAGATATGCTGGCAAACATTTCTTTGAGCGTAGTTTTAAGATCTTCAAAAAATGTTTTGAAGATATGAGTTATTAATTTTTCAAAATAAAAATACTCTTCCTTAATCAAGAGCTTGATGAATTTAAACGGCTCGTCGAAGTGATAATTTCTCACTGCACCTGCTGGGTTATCCGCCTCTCTTATTGCTTCAGCGGCAGTGAAATCTAAATATGCAACTATTGGGGAAATATCATATTTTCGGTCATTTAATATCTTTGTAACAGCATCGCCAATTTTTAACATTCTCTCTTTTCCATTCTGACCGGAACGTAGCTCGCTCACAAAGGCATAAGCATGTCTGAAATTGGAAAAATATTGATCTACTTTTCCTTGATCATTCAAATTAGCAAGAAGTATTCTCGCGATATTCACACCCTCAAATGAATTAATATAATTTAACAGTCTAAAAATTTCATTGAGGGTAGTGTAGTAGTAATTCTCGGGAAGTTTATCGAGATCTTTCTCTAGACCAACAATAAACATTGATAACAAATCATCATTTTCAACAAGAAAGTCTATCAACTTTGCATCGCCACTGGCCTTATAGAGCATTGGCCATTTTTCAGCAAGTTCACCCAATAGGTAGAATACATTTGTGAGATTATTCGCTTTAAAATGTTCATTGAGTTTATCAATAGTACTTATGCTAGAGTTGAATTTTTGCAACTTAAATCTCGTTTTAATATCATTAGGAGTACCAATAAAGGCGGTCAGGTAGAGCAATTTCGATAATACTTTCTCAGCTCGAACAAGATCCGCATCGCTTAGAGACACAAACCAATCAACGCCAACATCGACAAGATTTCTACCGTCCGGAATTTTCTTGCCTATGAAGGCCTTGAGCATTTTATCCACGGAAAAGACGGCTTGATCAAAATTTAGGTGGTCAAGAAATGCCCTATCTATGGCACCCATTTCTTTACCATTTACATAGTTATAAAACTCTCTTTTATTGTCGGCCAGGTTTTTGAATTTACCAATTCTATCTCGAAAATATCTCCCACCATTACTGAAAATGGCCAACATGGAAAGGGAAGTCACTACCTGTCCATTATGTTTCTGAAGCTGTTGTTTACTTTGAAGCATGGGAACCTCAAAATTGCCGAATTTAAGCAAAGCACTCTTCTGGGCTTCAGGGTCTGATGATGCTACAAAAATTTGAAGAAGTGTCTGCATCCAGTTTCCTCTTTCAAAAATGGTATTCGCATCAAGAAGACTTGGGTAGGATGCAATACTATTTTTCGCCATCCGTTTTTCTTCTTTACTAAAGAATTTTCCGCAAAATCCAAGACCAACACATAGCTTCAGTAAAGCATATTTCGCTTTGACTGTTTTATTATAGTCTTCAGCTTTGGAAACAGCATTCTTGTAATGAGCACCTAAATAATTATGATCAAAACGTATATCACGAATCACTGTCTCTATTCTTTCGGCAGTCGTGACAATTTTGGGTGTTTCGTTTTGCTCTTTTGTTTTATCTCGCTCAAGATAGATCAGCGGACGCATGTTCGATTGATCAATTCTTCCATCAATAGTTTTCACATATGACCGATCACTCATTTCGTACATGATCTCGATAGTTTCCTTGAGAGTCATCACATATTTATGGACGCGCTTCCCCTCATAAGGAATCGGCAATCCCTCCTGCGGAATAAGTGATTTCAACAAAAGATACAACGCCGTTGGTGTATTAGGGTGATGCTTTTGGAGTAGCAGGCTAACCGTCTTATTCAATTCTATTTTGACTGTGCTGGCAGAAGGACATGGATTTTCACCGAGTGATTGGTTCAATTCTGCTCGACATAGAAAATTAAATTCCTTAGGGGAGGCATTTCTAATATCTTTTACATTATAGTGCGCATAATCTTGCAAAATCTTTCCTAGATTTGAAACCAAAGGCGATAGTTGCTGTGCTCTGTGTTCCTCAACTAGATATTTCGTTATTTTAGTTCTCGCCAAAATGCCTACATCAGGCATTTTATCAAAAATCTCAACAAGATTCGAAAGACTCTTCTTGAGAACAACATCTAAAGTCTGATTCTTCGCAAATTTAAAATCATAATAGTAATATTTTAGAGTATCCAATAATTCACTAATCCCATTTTTTCGATCTTGTAACGTATCGTCTAGCAGGTCCATGAGTACGACAGAGCTGTTAATGTTTGATTCGGCAAAGAGGCCATCTTCATCGAAAAGATGATGATGTGACCCTATGTCTGGAATTGCTCTTATGGTCGAGGTGTACCCCTTGTCTATTTCTGCCAAGAGATTAATAGTGGCAATAAGTGGTGGCGGCGATAGTGTGCTTTTGCAACTTATAGGAGGATTTTGAAGATAGTTCCATACCGAGAGATTGCCATTTTCAATATCTACCAAACATTTTAGGTATGCATTTGCAGAGTCCGTAGGATTTTGTGATAAATTTCGTTCTATTAAAAGCGACGGCGAGATGTACAATAATGATTTCGGCGTAGCATTGAGTTCTGCTAATGCATTACTTTCTTGGGTAACTCCTTTGGATAAAATTTCAATTACCTTCAGGATATAGTCACGGCTAAAAAACTTTTTGAAGTCTTTTAGGGCGTCGTGTCCTGATAAATTAGATACTAGATCTTCGATAGCAACATAGCTTGCCTCATGCCTCTGTTCATCGGCTAACCATGCTGAAGCAATTGCAGGATAAAGATCCTTCGTCACGCTAAACGCATCAAGATAAAATTTAATTAATTCGACATAATTTACGTCTTCCTCGAAATGTTTATCAAGATAATGAAAAATAATGTTTTTTTCCTCAAAACTATAAAATGCCCAAAGTCGCGCCAGATCTATAAGAATGCCTTTTTGGGCAAAAAACTTATCGGACAAAAGCAACGTACTGGATATTTGTGGCGCTCGAATATTTTTTATAATTTTGAAAATATGTGTATCTACATCTGCCCGCGAATCCTCTATTATTTTCGAGAGTCTCAATGCCGCCGAAACGGTGTCACATGAGGCAACATCGATCAAGTACATAGGGCCGATGGACGGCTTCTCTAAGGCGACCTGTATCAGTAATTTCATTAAATCAAAAGTTGAATTGTCGCCAAGGTATCGAGCATAGTCTTTTAAAAACTTAATCAGATTTATTTTATGCAAAAGGCTAAATTTAACAACATCATCTTGCTGAATACCGCGAACAGTGATCTCCCGTTCTGGAATTCGAACCTGCTCACAGAAAGATGATGCCGTTTTAATCTCCATGCCAAGATCCAGTAAGGCGCGAAAAAACTGGTCTTTGGAAAGCAAAACTTGATTTTGCAATGTCTGTTCTAGATTGGGCCCCAATTGTATAGCGGCAACATTCTGATAACCGCTACATTCGATTGTCTCGCTTTTTAAACGTTTGATGACTTTAAAATCACGATCGAGATCAAGGTTTCCGGCCAGTGGAAAATGCACAAGATTCTTATATGCAGACAAATCAAAATTGTCAGACTCTAGAGTCTCAATAATTTTTAGTTTTGCTGAATCTTGCTCTTGCTTTGTAAGAAGGCCACGGATGAATTCCTGGTCTCGGCCAAAATCTTGATACTCAATCAAAATATTACTGAGAACAGTGACTAAGTCTACACGGCCTTGCTTGAATAGAGGATTCTTATAAAATTTTCTGACTTCGTTTTTAAAACTGTCTGCACCATCAATAAAATTATCTATCACAAACACCAAAAGATCATGAAGCGCATCTATAGTAGGTGCTTCAACGGTAAGAATTTTCAGCAGGTTTTTAATTTGGGCCTTTGAGAGTGCCCTGTCTTTGCGTGTACATTCGATACTATTCTCACGCGCACAAATAAATAACTCATTCAGGCCATCAAAAAAATTAGTGTCATTTAATGCCGTTACAACTTGGCCAAGATCATCAAGCGCGCCACGCTCGTCCAATCTTTTCACAAGAGCAATTAACTTATCTCGAACAACTAAATTATCAAGCAGCACATCACTAAGAGGGGCCATGATATGATTCCAATTATCTTGCTTGACTCTGCTAATTCCCTTGAAAAGTTCTGGAAATTCAGCATCCCATCTCAAACATTTGAATAAACTTAAAGTATTTTCTTGATAAAGTAAGTGCTTTACAAAAGAGACTTTTTTGCACTCTTCGACACGCTCTAAATCATCTCTTCCATATTCGACGGTAAGACCCGGAGGGCTTTGTTTCTGACAAGCTTGGATTGCTAAGAATAAGCATATTACCACAAGGAGAATTGCTAAACTGTATTTCTTCATTGAGCTGTCTCTTTGGTTATATTTTATAAGTTATCGTATTAAATTCTCTCGGGGTCTAATGTTAGTGTTCAGCTTATAATCCCAAAAAAATATTTCCTCTTTTGCTCCAAGTCCATTTGGAGATACATTTTTTCCTTTCTCTGTCGTTAATCCTTTTTGATATTGAATTTCTATTTTTTCGGGTAGACCTATTCCACCCACTACCACGTACTCAAACAACACCTTTTCGTATGTTTCTGCGCTTGCAGTTCTCGTATGTGTTAAGATTTCGTCTACGACAAACTTTCCTTGCGACCATCCTTTCATCGATGTTTTGTAAGTAGATTTTTTTTGGGAAGAAGGATAGTTAAGCGTCGATTCCATTAATTTGCCATTCTGATCAGTGACAACTTCAATTGCATTTACATCTCTTGAATACGTTTCATCAAAACCTTTAATCGTTATTCTATTCGCATTTTTTGCTTCTGAGATTTTATATGACCTTAACATGCTCGAGAGAGGTATCGGAAAGATGAGTAAAAGTCGCTGATGGGCCTGGACAATAAGATGCTCAACTAATTGTTTATATTTTTCATTGATTCCCACCACTTTGACACTAACTTTTCCTGGCGCTTGCCATAAGACATCGAAGTGCACGTCTTTTATTTTTTCAATAGATGTTGATGCCTTCAAATAATCATCAAGGCCGTTAATCCTCAGCTTAAAACTCACATTAGTGAGGCCCAAACGTTGGGGATAAAACAATCTTGTTTCGGCCAATTCAAGATATTCGGCGTTCACTCCAAACGACAGAAAATACATGGCCAAAATTTGGCAAAACACCACCCGCAACATATCAAAATTTTATAACAATTTCTGATATAAATATGTCAGCGAAAAAATTACCGTTTTTCTATTTTCGGGGAAGGTAAATATGGAACTTAGACAACTTTACTTTACCTTTCGACCCCTTTATCGGCTTTATCCATCGCCTTTCTGTATAGATGACTGAAATCTTTTCTTCCGCTAGTCCAGCTAACTGCTTGAGAAGGCTTGAGACTTCATCAAGTAATTCAAAGAGATGCTCTTTACTAGAGCTTTGAAAACGAATCACTGCATGTGCACTTGGGTAATCATGTAAATGCACCCAAAGATCGCTCGCCTTTGACCAACTCGTTAGCAAATAGTCGTTTCCATTTTCATTTTTCCCAATTTTAACCAAAGCATTTTTGTCTGAATTAAATTCCATGACGTCATTACTTTGTTTTTCAAGCAAGGTAGTTTCTTTTTTATTGGCCATTGTTCGCCAAATTGGGTTCCAAGGACGAATGATTGGCATCACATTTACGCGTCTATCGGAAGACATGAGCACTGCCAAACGATTTTCTTGAATTCCACATCCTTTTTTTAAGGCCTTCAACTTATTAAATACCAGTTCTCGTTTTTTCCATTGTGTAACCTGCCGGGGAAATTTAATACGATAACCAGCACACTCATAGATTTCTCCAAATTCCATCCCTATCCTTAGATCTGCGAGATCTGTTGTCATTTTTTTTATGGCATCATGCAACCGTGTAATATCGGCCATAATTTTATCTTTTTTTGATTCTATTTTTTTTTTAATTCGGTTGCTCTGACTCGTAAGTAATTTATGCCACATCTCGCCATATGAGGCATTTGACATCTGGATCGATAGTTTTTGGCATTTCTTATCAGAGATTTTTTCCAAATCCTCTAATGCAGACTTAACGGCGAAGTCCGCACCACTCGATGATGGATACTCCTCGATATTTCCGCGCCAAGAAGCAAAATATTTTGAATAATTTACCAAGCAACAACTCAATAAAAAATATACGCCGTCGTTTTTATAACACATATATAAAACCGATCGGCACTGACCCTTTTCACTCACAAAAACAACCATGCCTAGATTTTCATCAATTGATATTTGCTGAATAAACTGACCTTTTAAAAAGGACCGAAAAATATGAACAAATTTATCGTCAAGCTTCGTAATCGCTTCCAGCTTTTCCTTATCTAATAAAATTGTTGGCGCTGATTTTCCACGCGAAATGTACAAAAATTGTTTTCTTCCTTTTGAAAATAGGGCCATGACAAGATAGTGCGGATACGAGAAAACTTGCTTTATAAGACAATCTTTTATGTTTTGATTTAATGCAACTAGATTATTCGACAAAGAGTCAGAAGGCATAATTATTGATTTCTAATCAATGCTGGTACCTATGCGCCATGGACGAAACTTAACCTCATTTTCACTAAACGGAAGAATAAAACTAAACCAAACGAAGAGCGCCTTTCCCTTGATGTATTCATGAGGTACAAATCCCCAGAAACGAGAATCGTAAGAAAAATCCCGATTATCACCCATAGCAAAAAACTTGCCCTCGGGAACAGTCAGCTTTTCATAATCAACTTTGTAAAAATTATCATTGTCTTGTTGAATAACGTGAGAATGTTCCCCCGTCTTTGTTCCCAATAATTTTAAATTATGCCCCTTAAATTTATCATCCATATCATCAAGGATTTTCTTGCCCTGTTCAGAACTGGTGATATCTTTCACATCAATAGGCGTCCCGTTGATATAAATGATCTTATTCTTAATTTCTATCACATCACCTGGTAGACCAATCACTCTCTTTATGTAATTGACACTTGGATCCTTGGGATATTTAAATACAACTACATCACCTCTATTGGGATTGCTTTTACCAAAAAGATAGATGGGGTCTGAAAAAAAATCAGAAAATGGGAGTTTAAACCCATAGGCCATCTTATTCACAAGAATAAAATCTCCAATCATCAATGTTGGAATCATTGAGCCTGAAGGAATTCTAAAGGGCTCAAAAAAAATGGACCTGAAAATCAAAATAATCACAACCAGAATTGATAACGATTTTGTTTCTTTGATTATTTTTTCTTTTTTTGTTAGCGGCATCTTCTGTGGCCGCTCCTCGGTGCTCGGGGAGGGTAAGGAGGGTGCTACTTCCGTCATCTGTTTTTCATTTGTTTCCATGGCCATCCATTATTTAGCAAGATACTTAAGAGAGGTTACCACTCATGCTCCATTATTGACAATCATCACTCCAAGTTTCTTCTATAGGCGTAACGACCGTAATTCAATATTATTTTGTCGCAATCGATGCGAAATTGCCCTGGATAAGCCCTCAAACAAAACTGCTGCAATATCCTTTCGTTGAGCGACACATTTATCAAATTCTGCACGCGATAATACGTAAAGCGCAACATTCCCAGAGGCCACCGCATTGGCCGAGCGAACGGCATGATCCAAAAACGACATATCTCCAAAAAAATCACCTTTCTTGAATGTCGATAGAGAATGAAGTCCTCCATCGGGCAAAAGTAACTGGATACGCACATTACCGTGCCGGATGAAATAGATTTCGTCGCTATGATCACCACTGCAAAAAATTTTCTCTCCATCCTTATAGTGAGCTTCGCGCATGGCCTTTTTTAGAGCGTCAACAATGGCGCGATCAGCAGTTTTAAACATTTTGATTTCTGCCAAATCGAGAACCCTTTCCTCCACGGCAGGCCCAAATTCTTTTAGGATTTGGTCTTCGACTGATTCTAACGCTTCATCAAGTGTCGCAAACTCAAGTTTTTTCTTAATTGCATG
Organism: uncultured Bdellovibrio sp.; assembly: GCA_964359085.1. Lineage (GTDB taxonomy): Bacteria > Bdellovibrionota > Bacteriovoracia > Bacteriovoracales > Bacteriovoracaceae > GWA2-49-15. The sequence goes on from CAYHRT010000013.1 coordinate 8,959, forward strand.
AAAAAGCCCTACCTCTCTGAAATAACGCTGCACGTTCTGCCGCCCAGGCTTATCCTCGGGAATAGATGAAAGAATAAACACTCCTCCGCCTTCTTCTATTTGTGTAGCTATCTGTTTTAAGATATTGCAGGCGGTATAATCTACCGAACGGACTCGCTCAAAATCTAAGATTACATATTTGGTCTTCGGAATGATCGGCCGGATCTCTGTATAAAACTGATCCGTTGTTCCAAAGAAAAGAGAGCCTTGTAATTCAAAGATTGCAGTACATTCACCCTTCTCATGCAATAATTTAAATTCATCCGAAGTCCGTTGCTTTTTCGAGAACATAGCATTTCCCAAAGATTTTCTATGAATGATCGTACCGTGAATTTGATCACGCACAAATAGCAGAATGGACAAACCAACACCAACTCCGGCGGCAGCAATGAGATTAGTAACTAGAGCGGTAATTACTACTGCCAGAATTACACAAAAATCAAAGATGGTGGAACGCTGTGTGGCCAGATGAAGGCTTTTAAAATCTATCATTCTAATGGCAATGACGATGAGAATTCCGGCCAACGCTGCAACTGGTACCCATGCAAGGTAAGACAAAAAGGCATAAAAGCTAATCAGAGAAAAAATTCCGAGAAAAAATCCAGCGCGCGGGTCTTTGCCCCCACTATTAATATTTACCAGTGTTGCACCTGAAGTCCCTGCCCCAGGCATCCCAAATAAAACTGATGCGGCAAGATTTCCCATTCCCTGGCCAAAAAGTTCACGATTAGAATTGTGTCTTGAACGAGTGAGAACATCAAGCACCACACAGGTCTTTAGTGTATCAATAGACAGTAACACCGCGAGTGTCAGGGCCGTAGAGGCAAGAATTGGAAGATGATTCAATTCAATTAATTGCAATTTACTAAAGCTTTTAAGTGCAAGCGTAAAAATAGAAACACTCTCACCAATTTGAATCGGCCCAACAACCAGATTATTGCTATCGAGGGTTCGGAGAGAGGGTAACCACAAGGACAACAACCCATATGTCATGATTCCCGTAATCAAGGCCAGAATTGCGCCAGGGACTTTTTTTATGAGTCTTGGTGCCAAGATCATCATCACCATTGTAACCACACCTACCGTCAGTCCTGGAAAATTCAATACTGATGGATTTACTATTGCAGTAAATATTTTATCTTTTGGAACTCCAAGTAATTTTGGAAGTTGGCCTAAAAAAATAAGCACCCCAACTGCACTTAAGTAGCCCGTCACAACGGAATAGGGGATGTACTTAATGAATTTTCCTCCACCTAAAATGGAAAATAAAGTCTGCAACAGTCCTGCGAACAGAATCACAATTGCAAGATAAGCAGAAACCATTTCAGGGGCGATCCCGGCCGTCCTCGTAACATTGGCCACAAAGGCGGCCAGAACTGCCGCTGCCGGGGCGCACGGAGCAGTAATCAGACCAGCTGTTCCCCCAATCAAGGGAGTTACTATCCCTAAAGCGATCGTGCCTAAAATACCCGCCAAAGCACCAAATGAAGTGTATTCAACGCCGAGAGGCGCATAAATAATTAGTCCAAATGCTATAGCGGCCGGAAGTGCCACCAACATGGATGAAAGACCACCCAAAATATCACCGACTAGATTCCGAGTGGAAACAATGGATTTTATATTCATAGATTTTTATCGCAAAGTACTTTTCTATCCTAATGGCGTCCAGTATACAAAGCTATTGGAAAATTTGGAAAACTTTTTCTAAGGATAAATCTATGACTCGCAATATTCCAAAAAGTGTCACCTATGAGAATGGCCGATTGATTTTTCTTGATCAGACTCAGTTACCAAACAAAGTTGTTTTTGAGGAACAATCTTCCGTTGAGCAAGTTTGGAATTCCATTAAAATGTTGAAAGTGCGTGGGGCCCCAGCTATCGGTGTTGCTGGAGCTTATGGGCTTTTCTTGGGTGCAAAAAATTTATTAAATAAAACGACACAAATCTCGCAAGAGCATTTTATTTATGAACTCAATAAAATAGCGGACTATTTAGATAGCTCAAGGCCTACCGCTGTGAATTTAAAGTGGGCACTAAAACGAATGTTGACCATTGCCACAAAGAGCGGTTCAAACAATCTATCAGACTTATGCAATTTGCTTGAGAAGGAAGCCATTTCCATTCACGAAGAAGACAAAAAATTATGCAAAAAAATTGGCGAAAATGGCCTTCCATTAATAAAAAATGGCATGGGAATTCTAACTCACTGTAACGCCGGTGCTTTAGCTGTTAGTGAATTAGGTACGGCCCTGGCTCCCATCTATCTCGCCCATGAAAAGGGCATCAAAATGAAAGTATATTCTGATGAAACAAGACCACTACTACAAGGATCACGCTTAACCTCCTGGGAGTTAATGCAAGCTGGTGTGGACGTGACTCTTATTACAGACAATATGGCGGCGCATATTATGAGCCAGGGTCTCATTCATATGGCCATTGTAGGTGCCGATCGAGTTGCCGCGAATGGTGATGTCGCAAATAAAATTGGAACTCTTGGAGTTGCCGTTTTGGCAAAATATTTCAATATTCCTTTCTACGTGGCCTGCCCTTTCTCAACTATTGATCTTAAAACTCCCACCGGTAAAGAAATTGAAATTGAGGAGCGAGGCCCTGAAGAGGTTTGCCACTTTGGTGATCGTAGAACAGCACCAGAAAAGATGAAAGTCCGCAATCCTGCATTTGATGTCACTCCCCATCACCTTATTACAGGGTTAATTACCGAAAAAGGTGTCTTTGCGTATCCATATGCCGACAAAATCCAGACGCTTTATCATTCCACCTAGGACATACAGCGCGCTGCGCATTCCAACAAAAAATGATCTCTTCTTGTATTTCTTTAACTTTTTATCTATTAATATGTGGAATATTTGTTTATTTCACGCAATCGTAGCTCAGCTGGATAGAGCACTTGACTACGAATCAAGAGGTCACAGGTTCGACTCCTGTCGGTTGCGCCACTTCTTTTTATTCTTTGTTAATAAATTTGTTTTTCATTTAGACTTAGTATTTGAAGAGGCTGCATGTTGCACAAAATTAAGCGCGACGAAAATATTGTTTATCTAAAAAAACTAATACATGGTCTTTTGTTGGGCCTGCTTATTTTTGTTTTCATTAAAGGTATCATAATTCATGTCAATGGATTCCCTTTTTTCAAATTCTGCCTTCTCGCAATTATCTCTATCTTCTGTCATCTCACTCTCAAAAAGCTCTATTATACCTATTGGACTTTCGGACTGATTTTTTTTGTGCTTATTTCAATAGACGTACTGGCTGCCATTTGGATTAAACCATGGCTTGGAATCATGGGGCTTACGCTCTTAATTGGCTTCTCGATTGTTAGTTATTTTTTGGCGTCACCTATCTATTATCCTCGCGTAAATTGGTGGGAGTACGATTTTCGCTATCGCACCGATCTCAAGGGAAAAATAATCTCTGGAGGAGATCGCGTTATTGAATGTCGAATTGCCGATCTCCGAAGAAGCGCCGCTTGCGTGCACAGTTTTGTACATTTCCAAACTGGAACTGAGCTCAATCTCGAAATTGAACTTGAGCTCAAGACGGCCACATGTAGCGTCAAAATTATTTCAACTCGGCAAGGCATCCCTGGAAGACCATCCATTTATGGAGTTCAGTTCCCCAGAAATGCCCTGCCTGCCTATTACGAAATCCGACACTTTTGGAAACAAATGGCACAAGTAAAAAATGATCATAAATTTAAGAAGGTCATAAATGGATGATCTCTGGTTCATGAAACTTGCCTTAGAACAAGCAGAGGTTGCCTACCGATTTAACGAAGTCCCCGTCGGTGCCCTCGTGGTATCAGCAGAGGGCAAAGTTCTCAGTTCCTGTTATAACACCAAAGAGCAAGCATTCGACCCTTGTGGCCACGCTGAAATATTAGCACTTAGGGAGGCTGCACAGCATGAAAAAGCATGGCGTCTTGTCGGTTGTAAAATCTACGTAACCCTAGAACCATGCATCATGTGTCTTGCAGCCATGGGACAAGCACGAATCGCACAGCTTATTTTTGGTGCTTATGATCCCAAGGGAGGGGCATTAAGCCTTGGCTATCATATTCATAATGACACTAGATTGAACCATCGTTTCGTCGTAAAAGGCGGTCTATTAGAATTTGATTGTTCTAAAATTCTTAGTCAATTTTTTCGTGAACAGCGAAGTTTGTATCGCTAACAAGGTCCTCTTCCTTGACCTAGACTCAGTTTTGTTCCTGTGATAGTTTTACAGATCATTTACATTTCAAAATGCGGAGAATTGGCCGAGTGGTCTAAGGCGCATGCTTGGAAAGCATGTAACGGGCAACCGTTCGAGGGTTCGAATCCCTTGTTCTCCGCCATTAACTTCTTATCTATCTGAATCTATTAATTTTCGATGACTTCTTTTTGAATCTGGTCTGGTTTGGTCTGGTCACTCAGGGTCCGTTCTCACCAAACTCAAGCGAGTTTTTGCGGGCCCGCTACTTTGCTCAAGATTTTCTAAAAAGTAATTCACATCGTTAACGGCCTTCCGGTTGGCCTCAGTCGGCAGGCTGGCGTATTGCTGGGCCACCCCTGGATGTCCTTATGCCTTGTCACCGCTTGGGCCATATCAACACTGCCAGTCACCTTTTCTGGTTATTGACCCACGCAAAGAAAAGCTCCTCTGGCGACATTAGCAAAAAGTACAGCGTGTATTGATGATCACTGGTTGGGTGCTTCTGCTTATATGGGGTTAACTGTATGATTTTACTATCCAATATTGTCAGCTTTAATAAATCATGCTATTCTATTAAAGTAATAGCTGGTGCTTGTCGAAAAGGGAGTTGTGGCATTGGCGTAGGAGATTGTATGAAAAAGATAACGACTAGAGATGTGGTCAATAAGGTATGCCACTATCTAGGTGACTGCTCCCAAAAAGTTGTGTGTCGCTATCTTGGGGTAACCCCTGTGGCACTTTCGCAAAATATTGAGCGCAATTTCTATGAAATTTTAGACAATCGTGTCGGCAAACGTCTTGATGCTCTGTTGTACCTTCTTGAGTGCGTAAAAAAAGATGAAACATTGGAACCGGCCATGCTCCACCGACTTATCACACTGCCTGCCTATAAGGGTAAAGACAGTTGGAAGATTGATGTGGCCACGGCGATTCATGAAGAACATGAAAAAGACATGATCATTGAGGTTTTCCTGTGCGCCTTACAGCAGCTTCGACGGCCTGTTGATAAAAAGCCGGTTGCACGTGGGCTTTATCAGGACATCCATCATTAGCTTCCAAAGACGCCAACAATTTCGAATGCCTGTTTCTTTTTATCTAATAGTTTTGGATGGTTGAGGATAGAAAGAGCGTGCTATACTTCGGAAACATACAAAGATGAACCGGAAAACATCGTCCAGAAAATTAAAAATATGAACACACTCCTTAATTTTTCCAAGGGTCTAGAATTAATCTCAACAACCACATCATGGTACTTGTCTGATCTTGCTGAATACAGGGGAAAGCAGGAATTATACACGCATCAAGCGCCCCAAAAATTAAAATCACTAAAAGAGCATGCCATCATCGAAAGCTCTATCTCTTCAAACCGGATGGAGGGAGTGGAGATTGAGCAAAAAAGAATAGGAACGGTGGTTTTTGGCAAGAGTCACCACTACCGGGATCGCAATGAAGAAGAGATTGCGGGATATCGAAAGGCCCTGACCCTCATCCATGAGAACAGTAATGACATTTTACTTTCCGATGAAACGATAAAAAAAATCCATTCTCTTACCCGCGGTGAAATTTGGGATGCAGGAATTTACAAAGAAAAAGATGGCGACATTATAGAAAAATATGCGGACGGTCGGGAACGAATAAGGTTTAAAACGGTTCCCGCAAAACAAACTTCATCGGCCATGGAAGAACTCTTGAAACTCTGGCATGAATTAATTAAAGAAAAACAAGTTCCACCGCTTGTGTTGCTTGCCGCCTACAATTTGGATTTTTTATGTATCCATCCATTTCGAGATGGCAACGGAAGAGTCTCCAGATTACTCCTTCTTTTGCAGTCCTACCATCTTGGTTTTGAAGTAGGGCGATACATCAGCTTAGAGAAAATTATTGAAGAAAACAAAGAACGTTATTATGAAACTCTGGAGCAAAGTTCACAAGGTTGGCACGAAGGCAAACATGATCCATGGCCCTTTATCAATTACCTTCTTTCGATTTTTAAAACGGCATACAAGGAATTTGAAACAAGAGTTGGGCAAGTACAGTCCCCAAAAGGGGCGAAAACAGAATCAATCAAGTTGGCCGTTGAAAAACAAATCGGAAAATTTTCTATCGCGAAATTACAAAAGGCTTGCCCTGGATCAAGCATTGATATGATCCGAAAAGTTTTAAAGGATTTGAAAAAAGAAGGAAAAGTAGAATGCTTAGGCCGTGGAAAAGAAGCATCTTGGAAAAAGGTAATTAGGTAACATCAATGTTAATAGGTAATTTAATAGGTAATATGCTTTTTATTATCTCCAGAATAGCTTGAAACCACACCTAGAATTGGTCTGGTTTTGGTCTGGTCACTCCATGATTCCTGATGAAACGCCATGAAAGAAGATGAAAAGAAAAAAGCCTAACTTCTTGACTTTGCTCCTAACTGATTGTTAATAAAGACCTCTTAAAGGGCAGGTATTTTCTGCTATATTGGGTTTTGAGGCTTGACTTCCAAATAATTGCTTTTGGCCAACACTCACTAAATATCGGTCAATACCAAGTGCCATCAAACGCTTTTGTTTTTCATCACCAAGCTCGACGGCCCATTTCGCCCATAAAAATGTTTGAAAATAATGTTCAGCCTTGTCCCCATGTTGAACAAAATACTAAAGCTGCGGTTGCAAAATTCTCTGCCGTGGAGAAGCACCCTTCGCCAAAAATCTGTCCTATTCTTTGTCGTCGTATGTCGTCCTGTTTTGCCATAAGCTGCATTTCTTCGAGAGGCATTTTGTAAAAGTCAATTCTCGCATCTTGATCCGCCTTTACAATCTGGGCCAATTCCTTTGATCTTGCTTCTTGTTTGGACTTATCAAATTTACATGGGATGTAGGGCGATTGGAGTAGGGAGCAAGAACACAAAAAAATCAGAAAATATAGCGATTTCATTATAATTATTTCCTGAAAATATTTAAGTAATCTGAAAACTCAAACAGGCGATTTTTCTTTCCACCAGTGATCTCATGGAGCATCTTTATTCTTACAAACTCCTGAATCATATTATTGACCGCAGGATGGGTCAGTTCAAGGCACTCTTGAACGTCTTTATAATCAACAGTTGGCCTTTTGAAGAGATAATGTAAAAGCTCTAATGCTTTTGGAGATCGTTTCCCTAGAGTTGCAATACGTTTTTCACAAGAGGCCCTAAGGTGAACGATTTGTTCAAATGTTTTTCGACTATCTTTACTGCTCTCAATAATCCCTGAAAGAAAGAACTTTATCCATTGAGTAAGGTCACTACTTTTTCTAACCATGGTCAAGGAATCATAATAGGTGGCCCTGTTTCTATTAAAAAAATCTGAAAGATAAAGAGCAGGACGATCTAACAAATCCTCACTGACAAGATAAAGTGTGATTAGAAGGCGTCCGATACGGCCATTGCCATCCAAAAAAGGATGGATAGTTTCAAATTGGTAGTGAGATATTGCGGCCCTTATCAGGTGCGGAACGGCAATTTGATCGTTGTGCCAAAATTTTTCCAGATCACTCAAGAGTTCACCTAATTCAGAATGATGAGGCGGGACAAAAAAAGCGTCTTTGGGACTCGAACCTCCAATCCAGTTTTGACTTGAACGAACTTCGCCAGGATGTTTATTTTTTCCTCGTGTATTTGATAATAAAATTTTATGGGCCTCTTTTAACAAACGTATTGATAGGGCAATTTTATGAAGATTTTTAATGGAAACATTCATTGCTTTTGTATAACTTTGAACTTCCAACCAATCATCAATATGTTCTGGACCGATGTCCTTCTTGTCCATCACGGCTTCGTTAATTTCTGTCTTCGTACCCTCTATCATGCTTGAGGTTGTGGATTCTTTGGCAACATGCATATTTATGAAAAAATCAACATCAGGGATGAGTTTCCCATAAGCGTTCAGTTCTCCTAAGAGACTGTTTGCCTCGGACAGTAAAACAACGATGTCGGGATCAGTAATATCAAATTGCCGATTAATGAGAGATGGAGAAAAACTTTTATACTCAAACTGCTGCTTGTACTGACCTGATTTGAAGCTTTTCATAAGATCGCCCAATATGTAATGTTTACGCCTAAAGTTTACATTTGAATCCGGTCTATGTAAAGTTTCGGTTTCTGTGTTCCCGTTCCCGGCCACGTTCTTAAGCCTGGGAACACGAGATTTGGCCCTGGGAACATAATTGCCATAGATCGAACTTTCCATAATTTCAAAGGCTTACATCTTGGAAACACGGAAACAGGCGGTTCGAAAGTCATCACACCGTCTCCGCCATTTCCACTCTATCTATCTAAATTTACGTCATTAACCACTTTCCGATTTGCCTCTGTTGGAAGACTTGCGTACTGCTGGGCCACCTGAATGTCTTTATGCCTGGTCACTACCTGCGCCATATCAACGCTGCCATCCACTGCTAACCGCGAAGACCCGGCATTCAGGTGTCTTTCTCCAAATTCAGCCATCATCATTGTCACTCACCATTCTGCTTGGCCTCAATAGTTGGAGTTCAGATTTAGCTGAAGCTATGGCCTCAATACATTTCTCAAGTGCCGCGAACATATAGGGTTTGGCAATCAAGGCACATAAATTAAGTTTTTTAAATTGCTCGTGAGAAATCATTTCGGGATTTCCCGTACAAAGAATAAATGGCCGGCGAATATTCTGCTCTTGCATCAACAGATTGAGTTTCACACCGTCCATGCCAGCCATATTTAAGTCAGAGATCACCAAGTCAATATCTGGCGACTTCACCAGAATTGCATGTGGTAGTAGCACCGGCCGCCAACTTTGGTGTTGTAACTGCGCCATCTTGGAGGTCCCCGGGTGTAGTGGTACCATCGCTGTTTTCGAGTTCACCGCCAACCTGGCAAGCCGTACTCCCAATGGCCAACAAAACCAAAAGCAGAGGCATTAGGACATTGGCGCCCTGGCTACGATTCATTGTAAACAACGCTAAAACACCATGTCTCTTCATGATTTGCTCAATTAGATCTACGCCGTACCTCAAATAATTCTATATCACCCGACGATCAAGGCAGTGAACTTAAAAACATTTGGAAAGAAGTTTGCCATAAACATCCTATAAACTTTAGCACCTTAAATAATTATGCCAAACGCAGAAAAGTTGACAGCGAAGTTTACCAACTTATTCGAGAGCTAAATTTACTGACACACAACAGAGAGCACGTCCATGATCCTCGCTGATAATCATTCCAAAGAGTCTATCAACAAGATTAGAAACCAGCATTTCAAGGGTAAAGATCCTCAGCTTATTGAAAAAATTTTAAAAGCTTTGACTCTCTTAGAGCTATTGGCTCAAGAAAAAGTTCCTTTTACTTTTAAAGGCGGTACCTGCCTTTTGCTTTTACTTAAAACTCCGCAACGTTTTTCGATTGATCTAGATTTAATCGTTACTCAAAAGAACAATCTTCTCCAGGCACTGGAAAGAATTTGTAAAAACGTCCCCATGTTTACACGTATTGACGAAGACGTGAGAACTGAAAGTAAAATTCCCAAGGCGCATTACAAGGTGTTTTATAAAAGTGATATGAACGACAAAGAAGCTTATATCTTAGTTGATCTCATTGAAGACTCATCACCTTATCCATCAACCATAGCGTCTGAAATAAGGCCAAATTATTTCCAAATATCTGCTCCATATCACGTAGTAACGACGCCTTCTATAGACGGTATCCTCGGTGATAAGCTGACGGCATTTGCCCCAAGGACAACAGGAATCAAATTAAAATCCCGTAAAGAAATGGAAATTGCCAAACAACTTTTTGATGTCGCTTCACTTTTTGACCATGCCAATGATTTTGAAGAAGTTAAAAAGGCGTTCATTTTAGTTGCCTCAAAAGAAATCAAATATCGAGAGTTAAATCTTTCACATGAAGATGTCCTTCTAGATTCATTTGATGCGGCACAAACAATTGCCCTCAGGGGAACATACAAACCAGAGATCCACACAGAATTGCAGGACGGGATTAGCATGTCCGATCCTGGCCTAATGCAGCCAGTCGATTCCTACAGGGTAGGAATGATGCGGCCGCTTTTGAGTAGGAACGGACAATTAGCAGATTAAAAGGATATATTTTCCAACCTTTTGGTGATCGAGAAGCCCATCTTTGTGCGGCCAAGGTAGCCTATCTGACTCAGGCGCTACTCAAGACGAATTTCTCAATCACCAAATACGCAGGCGAGAATGTAGGCGAAATGAAAATAGCGCATGGCGACTATAATAAGCTTAATAAAATAAAGGGTATTTCACCTGAAGCCTTTTGGTATTGGAAACAGGCGATTGATTTGATCATCTGAGTGCAGATTGACGTTATTTGCAACCACTTGCAACCAGGAAGAGTGTATTTCGGTGAACATTGGTGGATTTCGGTAGAAATTGAGATCTGGCAACTTGTTAATTTTAAAATAATACGTAAGAATCTTGAGAGGTTGGCGGAGCAATAGGTAAAACCCTTGTTCTCCGCCATTTAATCTATATCTTCTCGACCGTGTTTCTTGAGGTCTTATAGAGTATTGATGTCTCTCTGATGCTCATGAGGACCATCATCCTGATTCATCTTTTAAATTAAATGGTTACATGTTTAATAACCACCTTAGTTTGTACTTTAAACTAAAGGCAGAGCATAAGTATAAGGAAGTTATTAAAGTATAGTAGTTTTTACTAAACTACTATAACATTACTATATATGGACCCAAGAAAGAACCCTTATGCTCCTGGCGCTGGAACTCTTCCCCCTGCGTTGGCTGGGCGAGATGACATTATTGAAAAAATCAACATTCAACTAGATCGCTGCGCCACTGGAATTTCTGCTCGTAGTTTTTTAATCGTTGGACTTCGTGGAGTTGGTAAAACTGTTCTTTTGAACCATATTGCTACGAATGCCGATGCACGAAATTTTGCGGTTGTCAGTATTGAAACTCCAGAAAAAAGATCGCTACCAGCACTCATTATTCCTTCGCTGAGATCAGCGTTGATAAGGCTAAGCAGAAGAGCTTCACTTGGTGCAGCGACAAAGCGAGCAATGAAAGCACTTGGCAGCTTTGTTGGAGCAATGAAAGTAAAATATGAAGATGTTGAATTTGGATTTGATCTTGGCCATGAGGTCGGTCTGGCTGACTCTGGTGATCTGGAAAATGATTTGATTGAATTGTTTTGTGAACTCGGAAAAGCGGCAAAAGAGAATGGAACAGCTTTGGTTCTTTTTATTGATGAAATTCAGTACATCAAGGAAGAGGAATTTGCGGCACTCATTATGGCATTACACAAATGCACACAGCTTCAGCTTCCAGTCGCTATTATAGGGGCCGGCCTGCCTCAATTAGTCGCGCAAGCGGGAAATGCCAAATCTTATGCTGAACGCCTTTTTGAGTATCCAGAAATTGGTCCGCTACTGGAAATAGCTTCAAAGAAAGCATTGGAAGAGCCTGCTGCAAAGCAAGATGTTCGCTATACTACGGAAGCTTTGAATGAGATTTATAAACAAACGCAGGGGTATCCATATTTCTTACAAGAGTGGGGAAAGCATTCTTGGCAATGCGCAGATCATTCTCCCATTACTATTGAAGATGTAAAACTTGCAACAGAGTCAGCGATTGCTGAACTAGATTCGAGTTTTTTCAGGGTACGATTAGACAGGCTTACTCCAAGCGAAAAAAGGTATCTCAGAGCTATGGCCGAACTTGGATCAGGGCCACATCGGTCGGGAGATATTGCTAACCTCCTGCATAAAGAAGTGCAGGCCGTTGCTCCAACTCGTTCTCAGCTAATCAGCAAAGGAATGATTTATAGTCCACACCATGGTGACAACAGTTTTACGGTTCCGCTATTTAATGAGTACATGAAACGAGCGATACCAGAATTTAGCAATTAGTCACAATCAGAGAGAACTCATGGCCGATTAAATTTTAATAATCGCTTGATAAAAAACGCCAAAATTGGGTGTATTAATCGGCTGACTTTGTTATCTGACTTGATTCCAGTTTTTTATAAACTGTTCCGTCGTAAAGGAGATAGACGTTATTCCCTTTGCTCGCAAAGTAGTTTCCATCGTCCTTAAAAAGAGCGTACCCATTCTTTTTAAAACGAAGGCCAACTTTTTTTAGCCATACTTTATCTTCAGAACTTGAAAGACTGGCCGGCGCTCGCCCCCCTTTTCCTTCTTCTGACTGTGCCATTACGGATGAATTTACCAAGCTTTTGTGATGAAATTCTTTCCCGAAATGGGAACACCCAATGGTAATAAAAAGTAGCGGCCCTATAAGAATCAGCGATTTCATACTATGAATATCGGTAATTTCGCTTAGATACTTTAGAGCAAAGAACGTTAAAAAGTGGCTTAAAACAGCCAAATCACTTCCCTATGTCCTCAAAGAATTCAGCAAGATTTCTATATCCAAGGTTTTTTACAAGTCTGTAAAGCGTGACTATTCTCAAATCACTCCTACCACTGATAATCTTTCTTATCGCACTCCTAGCTATGCCAGTCTCAAATGAAACAGGCTCAATTTTACCCTCAAGTATTCGTTGTTTTATCTTTTTACCAATCCTTTCAAGAAGTGCCGCTTCGACTTCGTCAATTATTCGTTCGCGCTTTTGTTTTTCTACGGCCATGAACTAAAGCATAGGGGGTCATCCATTTACAGACCGGCTTAGATAAGCCAGTCTATTAGCTGTTTTTGACATTATTAGAATACTAAAGCGAACTACTCATCTAGCCCGCTATGGATTTCACTGCGACGGAGCGCCTTATGCACTTTAAATCGCTACTTCTTGTCTTTTGTGTTGTAGTCAGTAATTTTTGCATTGAGTCTCTAAAAGCAGAAATTCTAATTTCAAATTACAATCTTCTTTCTCTTGGCGAACGCGGTGGAGTGCAAGGCGGGGCCATGACCGCAAGAGCAGATGATGCCTCGGCGGCGTGGTATAACCCTGCAGGCCTTTCTAAACCGTACTCCAATTCAGTGAGTGCCAACGCATCCCTTTATGGCTTCTCGTCAACTCAAGTTGGCACTGCTCCAAAATCTACGGGCATGATAGTTTCGCCTTCATTCGCCGGAAATATCGGCCATATCTCCCCTAATTTAGCATGGAGTTTTTCTGTAGTTACACCGATTCACTCAAAGACTGGGAAAAAAACCGAGGAGACAAAGCAATTTCCAAACGAAGGCTACAAGGATGTAACCGTGAACACCAAGGAATCGGCCGAGTATTTAGTGTCCGCACCAGGCCTCTCTTTGGCAACAACACTGACTGACCATATCCGTTTAGGTTTCGGTGTACGCTACTATAAATTTGAAATAAACACATCTTCCAATTCGACAGTGTTAAGTAAGGACACGGGTGACGATGCTACATTTATTGACGATTCCTACCGAGGCAGCTATTCGATTGAGCAAGGATCACTCCGTGGTGATTTAGGGATTCAGGTAGATCTCAATGATCACATCACGATGGGTCTAGTAATTAAGGGCCCCACGTATCGAATTTCATCCTTGAGTAAGATTGATCAGTCAGGAAATAACACAGACGACACTTTTACGACTACGAGTTACACTGCGGTCAACGATAAAGGAAATTCTAACTTAAGATTACCACTTGAAATTCATTTTGGCGTTGCAGGTACATATAACACCTGGGATTTTGAGATTAATCCAAAGTATTATCATCGAATTAATAAAACTTATGCTTCCGCTTTCCCTTCTGTCGAAATCAAGGGATATACACGTGATGATGGCTTTCTGCCTACTTTTGGTTTTGAACCAAGTGATCCTTTCACGCAAGAATACGAGTTCAAATCAACATTAAATATTGCTATTGGAGTCAGCAAATTAATTTCCAATAAGTATCTACTTCAATGGGGGGCATTTACTGACAATTCACCGACAACTAATCAGAAGCAGGCAGATTTCTTTGAGAAAGTTGATTTCTATGGCACCACCCTCGGCGTATCTATTTTTGCTAAGAATACATCAACAACAATCGGGGCCTTTTATCTAAAGGGGAGTGGCACATCTACGGCCACAGAAGAGATATCAGAAAAAGAACTTCTTACACCTATTAGTGTTCAAATAATCGGTGTTCAAATGGCCGGTTCCTTCTATTTTTAGCTAAGCCACTTTGGCTTAGCTTGACACGCCTTATTGGAAAACTTAAGGAAAAATTTCAACAGGGAATATAAGGCATAGCGCCTAAGTTTTAATAAGGAAATTTCCTTGCTCGCAATTTGCTCGCACCAAAACATGAAATTGGATGAAAAACGATGAAACCCCGTGAAGATCAAAAAGTGCGCAAGTTGCTAATTCCCCTATAACATCCTAAAATTGTTTTATTACTCTTTGCGGAGCTGGGTTACCCTTGTTCTCCGCCATTTGAAATACAGTCTTCTATGCTAATGCTTCGCATTTTAATGCAAATTTTGACATAAAGCTTTTTTTCGGCCAAGTTACGAAAAGGTAGTTGGTCGGACAAGCAAGGATAGGTGAACTCCGCCAGGTCGGGAACGAAGCAACGGTGTCTGATTCCTTGTTGTGTTCGCACCAGCTACCGCCTTTCTTCTTTTATCTCACCCTTTTATTTGTTACAGTTCAACTTTTGTTCATGTTTGGATTGCATAATGAATTATCAAGTTTTAGCGCGCCGCTTGAGACCGACCACCTTCGCAGAGATTTATGGACATGCACCTATTGTTCACGCCATTAGGAATTCTTTGATCAACAAAGTTGTTGGCCATGCCTATCTATTTACCGGCACGAGGGGAATAGGTAAAACGACCATGGCGAGATTATTGGCCAAGGCCTTACGCTGTACGAACTTATCCACAAATGGAAACCCTTGTCACGCTTGCCAAGGTTGTCTTGATTTTGACAGCGGTTCTTCAATTGATGTTTACGAAATTGATGGTGCCAGCAATAACAGTGTTGATAATATTCGCGAGTTAGTTACCAATGTTCATTACTTGCCAACTTTTGGCGAGTTTAAAATCATCATTATCGATGAAGTTCACATGCTAAGTGCAAGCGCTTTTAATGCGCTCCTAAAAACACTTGAGGAACCGCCCCAACACGTGAAGTTCATTTTTGCTACCACTGAACCTGATAAATTACTCGGGACTGTGGTATCTCGTTGCCAACGATTCGATTTCAGGCCAGCGTCTAAAATTGAATTGGTTACTTTTCTTACCAACATTGGACAACAAGAAAACATCGCATTTGAAAATGATTTTATCATTGAACAATTGGCCGAGCAGGGACGTGGAAGTTATCGTGATACCCTCTCAATCCTGGAACAACTTATTACCCTTTCTGGCAACAACCGAATTACCGAAGACATTTTGGTCAATGCTTTAGGCGTTGCACGCGGATCAGTGATGAAAGAATTACTGCTCAATATCTTCGGCGGAAAAATGAATGAAGTTGTTGAACTCTACAGGAAAATGATTTTTGGAAATTTTAATCCTAAAAACTTTATGGCCGCTATTTCTTCGATGATTTTTTCTGCAATTGAGAAAATGGATGACTTTCAATCTTTTTTTCCCAACGAAAAATTAAAAAACTTTGACCTCCATGATCTGTCTTTTGCCGAATTGGCATGGATGTATGAAGTCATAGTAAAGGATTCGGAATGGGCCGTTCGCTCTTTTGAACCAGAAAAATCTATTGAAGTTATATTAAGAAAAATCACTCGCCGAAGAGAAATTCTGTTCAATAAAGACCAGATCGTTGCAGCTCCTAAAAAAACCCCAACAGTAACAACAACACCGCCTATTTCTTCCAAGCCAACATGGGAACAATTTCTGCCATATGTTCAAACGAAAATGGGAACATTAGCGACAAGTTTATTTGAAGGAAATCTTATCAAACCAATTGTACTTACTTCCAATCGCATCGAAGTCCAGTATGGTTTCTCGAAAGAGTCAAAAGTTTTTTTTGAACACTTTTGTACTCCTGAGACTCTAGGTAAATTTAAAGACCTGATTTCAGAATTTTTTAACATCAGTAAGGAAAACGTTAATCTAAGCACCAGTATTGTCAGCGATTCTGCCGACTTCAAATCCCTTTCACAAGAACAGGAGAGCTTTATCCAGGCAGAGAAAAATAGTAAAAAGCAGGAATTTTTACAAAATCCAATGGTAAAAGAATTTGAAAAAATTTTTAACAAGAAAATCGAGAAAATTCAGATAATTGACGGAGAAAAGAAATGACGAAAAATTTAAATCAACTGTTAAAACAGGCCCAACAAATGCAACAAAAAATGACAATCCTGCAAAAGGAACTTGAGACAAGAGAAATGGAAATAAGTTCCGGCGGCGGCATGGTTAAAATAAAAATCAATGGCAAGCAGCAAATTTTGGGTCTCAAAATAAATAAAGAGTGTGTCGATGTAAATGATATGGGCACACTAGAAGATCTTCTAAAAACGTCCATCAATCAGGCAGTCAAGGATTCGCAGGAGATGGTAAGTCAGGCAATGTCGAAAGTCACAGGTGGAATGTCAATTCCAGGATTATTTTAGGTAGCGGTGTGTGATCTATGAAGATTCCTGAACAAATCGAAGAGATCATCAAGCATTTCTCTTCATTTCAAGGTATTGGTGAAAAGACGGCAACTCGTTTTGCACTCTCCCTTTTGAATTGGGAAAAATTGAGAATTACCAATTTTGCAGAAGCCCTCCAAAATATTTTAGATATTGTCAAGTGTCCGACTTGTGGCTTTATAGCTACTGCTAACCTGTGTCTCTTGTGTGAAGATTCCAAACATCGCTTCACTCATCAGATTTGCATTATCGAATCGATTACAGACTGTATGGCGATTCAAAAAAGTTACACTTATAGTGGTCATTTTCATATACTCCACGGCGTTCTCAATCCACTTATGGGGATTGGTCCCGACGAACTTGGCATCCACTTGCTCATAAAAAGAATCTGTGAGCAGAATTACACTGAAGTTATTTTGGCCATTAATAGCTCGGTAGAAGGCGATGCAACCTGCTCCTATATTCGTGATCAACTTCCCAAGAATGTGAAAGTTGAAAGAATTGGCTTTGGACTTCCAATGGGTGGAAGCCTTGAATACGTGGATTCTTTAACAATTACCAAGGCCATGGAAAACCGCAAACAATTTTAATTCTAAAAATGAAAAATGATAACACTATTATTGCCAATGAATTTAATAACATCTTTCGGGATTTAGTGAATAGATGTTCTCTGTACATTGTCCAGGAAGATGGAACCTTGTTTTTTCCCAAAAAGCCTACTCCAACCGCCCTGGCAGTTGGAGCACTTGTAAGTGGCGTTTGGCTTGCTTCAAATGAACTTGCCAAGCAAATCAATTTCCAAGAATCACTCGCTAGTCGTTTGTCTTTTGACTCTTCTGATTCAGGAATACACATCTTGCCACTCAAAACCAAATCGCGTTTATATTTTATGGCCGTTATTTACAATAAAGTTGTTAATCCAGGCTTAGTTAAAAATCAAGTGAGAATCCTCAGAGATGGCCTGGCTAGGTTAGATTTATTTAACGAGAGAATTACGGAAAAAAAGGCTTCGTCGGTACTCTTTGAGAATATTAGTGATGATGAAGTGAACAAACTTTTTTCAAATATAGGAATATAAATATGTCGTTCGTCAATTTTCAATCCAAAGAAATAAATTGTAAAATTATTTACTATGGGCCTGGTCTTGGTGGAAAAACTACAAATATTCAATACATTTATCAAAAAAGCTCCGGTGAAAATAAAAGCAAAATGATCTCTCTCAACACGGAAAATGAGAGAACCCTCTTTTTTGATTTTTTACCACTTGATCTTGGTGAAATTCGTGGTTTTAAAACTCGCTTTCATTTATATACAGTCCCTGGGCAAGTTTTCTATGAGGCCTCTCGCAAACTAGTCTTACGCGGAGTAGATGGTTTGATTTTTGTTGCCGACTCCCAAGTGGAAAAACTTGAGGCAAACCAAGAAAGTCTTAGCGGACTTTACAAGAATCTTGATGAACAAGGGTATGATATCAATAAGATTCCGCTAATTTTTCAATGGAATAAACGAGATTTGCCAAACGTAATTCCCATTCAAGAACTCGAGCGACAGTTGAATAAGCAGAATTTCCAAAGTTTTGAATCAGTAGCGAAGGACGGGATAGGTGTCTTTGAAACACTCAAGGCCATTTCTAAAGCTGTTCTCATGAATCTACGCTCAAACGTCTAGTGCAATCATTTTCTGGGAATCTCAGATTATAGAATCTTTTTCTTACCAGTTTGCTCACGATAGATTATATTTTATCAAACTCAGGTTTTAAGTAAAAGCGCGGAGAGCATATGGCAAAAATTTCAAGTGGAAAAATTGGTGTTATTGGGGGCAGCGGTGTCTACGATCTTGAATCAATAAAACTGATAAAAGAACATAATCTTTCCACGCCCTTTGGAAAACCGTCTGATAATATCATCGAGGCAGAAATTGATGGTCATATTTTTTATTTTTTACCAAGGCACGGCAAAAAACATTCCTTTTTACCTAGTGAAGTGAATTATAGGGCCAATATTTATGCCTTAAAATCATTGGGCGTAAAATACTTAATTAGTATCTCAGCCGTTGGCTCCCTGAGAGATGAATGTCCTCCTGGTTCTTTTGTTCTTCCTGATCAATTTATTGACTGGACGAAGGGAAAGCGCGAGAGAACTTATTTTGGGAATGGAATTGTTGGGCATGTTTCTGTCGCCGCACCAATTGAATTAGAACTACAAAAGTTTCTTCATCAATGCTGTCTCGAATTAAAAATTCCTGCGCGCAAAGATGGCTCATATATCTGCATTGAAGGACCTCAGTTTTCGAGCAAGGCAGAGTCCAATATTTATCGGTCATTCGGTGCTACCGTTATCGGAATGACTAATGTTCCCGAATCCTATTTGGCCAAAGAAGCGGGTATGGCGTATGCCACGATCGCCATGATCACCGATTATGATTGTTGGAAGGAAGTTCATTGCACTATGGATGAAATTATGAAAGTAATGAGAACTAACAATATCATGGCGCAGTCGCTCGTCAAACTTGCTATACCTAAGCTTTCTAAATCTCCCATTCCATACCGCTCCGAAAATGACATTGGAATATTTACTCCCTTAGATTCGATGAACGAAGACCAGAAGAAAATAGTTCATACGTTGCTTAATTGATATGTTTGATTCAGGTTATCACGTTCCCGTCCTTCTCAACGAAGTCATACTTAATCTCTTTGAAAATATTGAGGAGCATGTCGAATGCGTGATGCTCGATCTTACTTTCGGCGGTGGTGGCCATAGCTTTGCTGCTTTGAAAAAATTTCCGAATTTACATGTCGTTGGTATTGATCAGGACAAGGATGCAATTGATCACGGAATTCAATATTCACGGTCACTAGGCCTGGACGCTCGAATCTCGCTGATCCACGAGAATTTTAAGCAATTTACACAAACCATCCGCTCGCATCCATGGTGGAGTACAAGTAAAATCAGAGTTATTTTGGCTGATCTTGGGGTATCATCACATCAATTTGATACCGCCGAGCGAGGATTTAGTTTCCGTCATAATGGTCCTCTCGATATGAGAATGAATACCAATCTCGAATTTACCGCCGCTGATCTTGTAAATTCATTTTCTGAAGAAAAATTAGCAGACACTTTATTTGCGTATGGTGAGGAGCCTTTTGCACGTCGACTTGCGAAACGTATCGTTGATCATAGGAAGGAAGTCGGACCAATCCAAACTACCAGCGAGCTAGAGGCAATTGTCTTTCATACTTATCCAAAAAAATTGAGACATGGAAGAACACACCCTGCTACCAAAACCTTCCAGGCATTACGAATCGCTGTGAATGCCGAACTGGACACGCTAACATCACTGCTAGAAAGCTTTAAACAGCTAGAGCTAGAAAATTGTCGACTTGGCATTATCACCTTTCACAGCCTTGAAGATCGAATCGTTAAACATTTTTTTCGTAACCTCAATAAACATGATAAAAAATATCGGATAATTACTAAAAGTCCAATTGTCCCAACTGAGAGTGAAATAAAAAACAACTCACGATCAAGAAGTGCTAAACTTAGAGTGTTGGAGTTGGCAGACCCCGAAACATATGTTCAACAATATAAAAAAAAAGAAACTGTTTAAAGATTCAAAAATATTTAGCAGTACAATATTGCTTTCTTTTGTCGTCGCCATTGGTTTGGCATCTCTTTTTTTAATGTTCAGATTAAAAAATGTTGCCCTAGATTACGAGATTGCTGCAATCACAAAGCAGATTGATTTATTTAAGACTCAAAATAGAGATTTTCACGCAAAAAGAGCGCGTTTGCTTTCAAGTGAAAATTTAAAGAAACTGGCATGGAAATTGGGCTTTATTGAGCCTAAATCAGAAAAAATTATAGTGATACCATGACTTTTGACGCTGAAATTGGCCAACGCAAACTCCGAATTACATTGGCTTTCACATTTGTCGTTTCTCTTTTTATTATCGTTGTTATTAAGGCCACCTATCTTCAAGTAATCAATCGTGAAAAACTTCTCCGGTACTCGAACAATCAAATAATTCGCGAGGTCACCTTTTACCCAGACAGAGGCAATATTTCTGATCGCAATGGATCCCCTCTCGCTATCAATCTTAAAGCCTATAACTTGTTTGTTATTCCTAAATTGGTCTTAGATAAAAAAGTATATTCTGACTTGGAAAGAATTGTTCCAGAATTCAAGGCCAAGCATTTAGCGAAAAAACTGGCAAAAAAACAAAAATATACGTGGATTGCTCGTCATTATCGTCTTTCAGAAATTCAAGCTGATGAAATAAGAAAATTGAAAGGTGTCTTCATTGAGGAGAACTCTGTTCGTTTATATCCCAACAGTGAAATACTATCGCAAATTCTAGGCTTTGTTGGACAAGATAATGTCGGACTTTCAGGTTCAGAATATTTTTTTGATACGCAGTTGAAAGGTAAGCCCCATCGGATAAAGTTTATTAAAGACGCAAAAGGCCGGCCTCTCAAAACAACATCTATCGACCCCGGCGACCCCGGAGGTGATTTGCAACTGTCACTTGATCTAGAAATTCAAGCCAACGCAGAAAAGCAACTTCGCGATGCAGTTATCGAGCATGGTGCCAAGATGGGTGGCGTAGGTGTTATGGATGCTGAGACTGGTGTAGTCCTGGCCATCGCCAATTATCCCTCTTATGATCCAAATCGTCCAAATGAATACAACCGTAAGTT
>CAYHRT010000014.1:0-12401 GCA_964359085.1 uncultured Bdellovibrio sp.
AGAGCTTCGCTCTTATCCTTTTCTGGATCACCAATGATGACGGCCTTACCTCCGCCTAAATTCAGCCCTGATACTGAAGCCTTATAAGTCATCCCCTTAGAAAGACGAAGCACATCCTCGAGGGCCTCATCCTCGGTCTTGTAAGGCCACATGCGCGTTCCACCTAAGGCCGGGCCTAAGACAGTGTTGTGAATCGCCACAATGGCCCTGAGATTACAAGTTGGGTCGGCATAAAACACAACTTCTTCGTGCCCCATGGAATACATTTTTTCTAAGGTCGGCATGATTTCCTCCAAGCAGACAAACTCAAAAAATTACTGCTAAAATTTAGGCGCGAGCTTAACTTTTAGAGAGTAAAAACAATATGCCCACTGTGTCACTTCTTCCAAGCAAAAAAGGCCCTCAGGAACTATTTCAGTGTATCGTTGAAAATGATCAAACGCTCTACGACGGTCATGCTAAACATGGCCAAGAACTCCCTCATGGATGCTTGGCCGGTTCATGTGGCTCATGCAAAGTAGAAATTCTCGTTGGCGCCGAGAATTTAAATCCCCCCGGTGCCGTAGAGAGCGATACAATCAAATCTATTGTAGAAACCTACGGGAAACAACCCACATACCCCATACGACTGGCCTGCCGTGCAAAGGTCAAAGGCGACGTTACTTTGCGAGTTTTTGAATGTCCTTAGCAATTTTTTCTATCTCTGGATGATAATCACTGGAACGTAATTTGAACTCGCGACTCTTCCCATCGAGAAGATCATTCACAAATTTTGAAAGGGCATAGATAGGGCCGGAAATACGATGACTAAAAACAATGCCGAATAAAAATAAAATGACAGATTGAACCAGCAAAATCACTAACATTCCATAATCAAAAAACTTGGCAGCATCGTCTCTAAATTCTGAGATAGGTAACAAGGCCACCAGGAGAGAATGGCCAAAAATCCCCACCAGTAAATGAGAACAGGCACCAATAGCAGCAAGCTTCGTTGCAAACGAATATTGAAAATTGGCATTAATAATCTTGAGGGTACGTAAATTATTGAGATGCCAGATCTTTTGATTGAGATAGAATAAAGAAAAAATGGTTAAACCTATCCCACATAATTGCACGAGATCGGCAAAATTAAAGACCGCTCCCTGAAGAAAGGAAAATTTGACTTCGATAAAATCTATTACATAACCCAAACGAATTCGATCAATGGCATTCCCCGCGATTCCCGAAAAAAATAAAGTCAGACCTAATCTCAAAAGTATAAGCTCCTTCCCGGTCCATAAGAAAAACACCAAACCAACATAAAGCATGGTGATAAGGCCGAATAAGGTCGAGGCCATCACCACCCTCAAGAGGGGATTGGCATCTGAGAAATGGCCTAAGGAAATGCCATAATTGGGAACAAAGTGAAAGGACAGATTTCCCATCTCATGGGGAGTATTGTGAGAATGAAAGTAGACCTTAAGTACCTGGTCCAAGGAGACTAAAATAATCACCATGCCAAAGAGTAAAAAATGTTGTCGTCGCACACCATTTCCTTGGTAGTTCTTTCTTTATCTTTACTTATTTATCTTGGAGGCCCATACCGCTCTCGTCGCTGCCTGTAATATTCGACTCCTGCTGGGCCTCGACCGCTTCACGCTTAGAAAAAATGTGTTTTGAATCGTCGACCGATTTTATTTTTACATCTTTAATTTCTTGATTTTCTACTTTAACTAAATCAAAAGAGAGCCCGTCCCACACTATCAATTGGCCTTCCTTGGGAAAATTGTTCCCCAGCATATCAAGAATAAAACCGGCCAAAGTAGAATAGGTATCATTCAAGGGGAGTTTAATTTCATAATCGGTATAGAGATCACGTAAAGAAAGAGTGCCAGGAACCAAAATCCCCTCGGGTGTGGTCTGAATATTTGATATTGGATGAATCTCCTCATCGTGCTCATCACTGATATCTCCCACAATCTGCTCAACTATGTCTTCCATAGAAATTACACCGACAATAATGCCACTTTCATCTTTGACCAAGGCCAAATGAATCTTTCTTTTATTCATAAGATCAAAAACTGCATTGATCTTCATGTGTTCATAAACAAAAAAAGAAGTCCTGAGATGCTTTTCGATCTTAAACTCTTTTCTTTGCTCTGGAGTCACCAAAGACAAATCTTTCACATGCAACAGACCAATCGTATGCTCGAGATCTCCGGCACAGACCGGATAACGTGAATAGTGATCTATTTGGATATAATTAAGCACTTCCTCATAAGTCATTTTACTTGTGATGAACTTAACTTTACTGCGTGGAACCATAATGTCTTTCACGCGAATTGCAGGAAAATCCATGATTGAGGTTAAAAGTTCGATTTGTTTTGAATCAATGCTCTTTTCTTTCTCGGCCCGATTGAGCATGTATTCTACATCTGTCTTGGTCACAATGTGGCCGCGCAGTTGAGCGTTTTCGCCCAAAATGGCGTGAATCATCCATACCATGAGCTTTACGACTGGATACAATAGTGCATACATAAAACGTAAAATCATCAAGACCGGATAGGCCAACGACTCGGCCCGAACACGGGCAAAAGTTTTTGGAACAATTTCACCAAAAATCAAAATAGCCAGGGTCGTTACCCCGGCAGTAATTCCCATCATTTCACTTCCAAAAATGCGCGTCGAAACTGAAGTAGTTAGAGAAGCCGCATAGATATTGGCAATATTATTACCAACTAAAATAGTCGTTAAAAGTTCAGTGGCATGCTCGGTCATAAATTCCACAGCACGTCCAAAACGTCCACCTTGCTCTATGATTTGCCGGGCACGATCGATACCGATACAAAGTAAAACGGCTTCAGCACCAGAAAAAAAAGCAGAGAATAAAAAACAAGCTAAGAGACTAAAAATTTCTAACGGCTGAACCATGTTCTCCCTATGAAGGCCTCTTTAATAAGAACGTTACTGATAAACTGTACTAAACCAAGAAGAGGCCAAATAACCTTTATCGAATCGAAAAAAAGCATCTATAGAAATTATACTAAAAGCAATCCTTTTTCAAGTCCAACATTAAGTAATTTCAACATGTTATCTTTTATATTACATACATGTATCTCTTTTTTGTGCCCATAATTTGCAGTCATCTTGCCGGGAAAGATTTAATAAACTAATCCTAAGTGTATTCCTATGACTTTTATTAGCTCACTTCCCTTTGCCCCAAAATCGCTTCTTTTTGCTCCACTTGAGGGCATCACCGATGCCCTCTACCGCTCGCTCATCATGAAGCTCTATCCCGAATGGTCTCGGTTTAGTACGGACTTTCTCCGTGTTCCAACCTCGGGTAAATATCCTCGTAAAAAATACATCGAGCATCTCGGACAAGATATTTACCAAGACCCGATACTCTTAAAAAAAACCACCTTTCAAATATTAACCACTGAGAAGGCAGAAACCCCTTGGGTGCTGGAGAGCTTGGCGGAACTAGGCATTACTCATATCGACCTCAATCTTGGCTGTCCCTCTCGGACTGTGATGAATCATGGCGGGGGCTCCTATCTCCTGAGTGATTTGTCTGCACTTAAAAAGGTCCTAGTCACAATACGCGGCCACTGGTCTGGACTCTTCACGGTAAAAATGAGGATTGGAATGCATGATGACACGCTCTTCGATGAAACATTAGGACTGATCGAAGGGGAAGGGATCGATGCCATTACAATCCATGCACGTACACGCAATCAACTTTACTCTGGCCGTGCAGATTGGACCTTTATTAAGCGAGCGGTCCAACGTGTAAGCATTCCCATCATTGGTAATGGCGATATTTGGACGATCGAAGATGTCCAGGCCTGCCTTGAAGAAACAGGATGCCATTCCGTCATGATTGGCCGTGGTGCCTTGAAAACCCCTTGGTTACCCCAGCTTGGTAAGCAAGACCCCATAAAAGAACGCTGTGCCAACCTTCTCAGGTATTATAAGGCACTTCAGGCACATTTTCGTCATGCGGGGGTTGGCCCTGATCGCGTTTTAAAAAGAATGAAATCTCTGAGCCGTTATACCCTAGAGGAATTTTTAAATGGTGATTATTGGAAAAGCAAACTGCTGAGAAGCCAATCACTTGCCGAATTTTTTGAAGTGCTTGAAAATGCCATTTTGGCTTCGAAAGAGCACACACAGGCCTTCAACAAGGAGACCGCCCAAAATTCCGAAGAACACACCGAAGTCAAAGGTAACCCAAAAGGCGATTCCCATTAAGGTAACAACCGGCATTTGACGTCGAATAATAGGGTGTACTTGAGGACTTCGAGTTGCTATCAAATCATCGACGCGGAACATTTGTCGCAGAAAAGAGAGTCGATATCGATGGGTCATGGCCCGCTCGCGCATCTCTGGTAATTGAAAGACTAAGTTCCAAACATAAAAGGTGGTAAAAAAAGACAGGGAGAGCATATTGACGCCTGTCAAAGTGAGAAGAAAAACGAAGACAAAAAGTAAGGCCAAGAAAATCACGGATTCACCCCCTCTCTGTGTCCAAAAACTAAAGAATGAAATTGAAGATTGGGCGGAGACTGCAGAAGAGTATCAAAAACAAAAAGAAAATCATCAATGGTCAACATATGGTGTTGATCATCTCCTAATTCCACATCATGCCATAATCCTGTATCAATGGCGCCAGGGTAGAGGGTTGAAAAACGGACGCCGAGGTCTTTCCACTCTTCACGACAGGTTTGAATCAAACCTTCTAAGGCAAATTTAGAGGCACTATAGGCCGCCATATTGGGAAAGGCCTTTTTGCCTGCCATGCTCGAAATCGTCACGATATGAGTTTGATTTTCCACAATGAAGTCTGCGAGATGCTTGAGAATGTGAAAAGGCGCCAAGACATTCGTGTCGAGATTGTTTCGAAAATCTAAGGTGGAGGTTTCAAAAACTGTATCAAGGGTGAGAATCCCGGCGTTTAAAACCACCAGATGCAACTCTTCAGTCACCTGACGAATCGTCTCATACATCGTTTCAATCGCACTCTCTTCACGCAGATCAGCTTCGATATCGATGTAGCTATCATGGGACAGGGTAGAACCCGAGCGCGAGACCCCAAGCACCGTAAAACCTTGCTCAAGCAGGTACTGGGCCTGGGCCTCACCTAGACCGCGAGAGGTGCCGGTAACTAAAGCAAACTTTTGTGTCATGCCTGTCATGGCTTCTCTCCTATGGCCCGCCCCTTTAGCGTGCAACTCCAACCGCTTTCGTCTCACGTAATACAGTCACTCGAATTGTACCGGGATAGGACATTTCATTTTCGATTTTCTTGGCAATTTCTCTGGATAGAATGACCGTTTGTTCATCATTGACGGATTCATTATTCACGAAAACACGAATCTCACGACCACCGGAGATGGCGTACGATTTGGAAACACCATCAAACGTATTTACAATTTGCTCAATGTCTGTGAGACGAGAAACATAGGATTCCATCATGGATTTGCGGGCACCAGGTCGCGCGCCCGAGAGGGCATCGGCAGCCGCCACGAGATGGGCCAGAATCGATTGTGGTTTTTCTTCATCATGGTGAGAACGAATGGCGTGAATCACATCCGCTGATTCACCAAATTTTTTGAGAAAATCGGCTCCGACCATAGCATGAGACCCTTCGGCAGAGGCATCAAGAACTTTACCCACATCGTGGAGAAGTCCCGCACGCCGTGCCTGCTTCACATTCAGACCCATTTCCGCTGCCATCGCACCACAAATGAAAGCACACTCTATGGCGTGCTGATATTGATTTTGAGTGTAGGAAGTGCGGAAATTGAGGGCACCAATTAACTTCAACACTTCCGGATGAATTCCGTGAACTCCAATTTCCATCTGAGCCTTCTCGCCCAGATCACGGAGGTGCCGGTCAAGCTCAGTTTTTGATTTATCAAAAAACTCTTCAATCTTGGCCGGATGAATACGTCCATCCGCAATGAGTTTATGCAAGGTTTGACGGGCAATTTCGCGACGAACGACATTGAAAGAGGAAATGACCACGACTTCGGGAGTATCATCGATAATCAGGTCGACACCGCAAATCTGCTCGAAGGCGCGAATGTTTCGACCTTCGCGACCGATCAAACGACCTTTGATGTCATCACTCGGTAACTCGACAGCGGTGATGGCCTTTTCGGCCACATATTCACCAGCAAAACGTTGTATAGCGATACCTATAATTCTTTTTGACGCCTTTTCGGAATCTTCCCGCGCTTCCTCTTCGATACGACGTAAATCCTTAGCAAAATCAACCTTGGCCGCTTCTTCCATTTCTTTCATAAGCAGGGACTTCGCCTCATCCCTGGTCATCCCGCCAACACGGGCCAATTCTTGAGAGATTTCATCCTGACGCTTTTTATATTTTTCAATTTCCAGCAAAACTTTTTTCTTGTGGGCATCAAGATCATCCTCTTTCTGAGCAATACGTGCTTGTTCCTTTTCAAGATCCTCTTGTTTTCGTTCAAAGGTACTCTCTCTTTTGGCCAATTCACGCTCTTGATGTTTGGCTTCCTCTTGCTTGCTCTTGAGATACTTATCGAATTCATCACGATCTTCCTTGGCCAACTCCTTGGCCTCTTTTCTCGCGCGATACTTAATCTCGTTAGCATCTTTTTTGGCACGCTCAACAATCTCGTCACCCTTCATTTGTTGCAATTTTAAATCTCGCACGGCGGCTTGATGACGCAAAAAATAACCTACTGCTCCACCAAAAACTAAACTTAAAATGGCCGCCAAAATTACTATCGTCATGGCATTCTCCTTCATGGGCCGCGATGGCCCTAGTGCAGTAGCTGCAGGAGCAAGCTACTGCCTTGTTTTAGCACAATCGTAGATGGCCTTTTCGGTAACTACGAAGTTCATTGGCCAATCACTTGAGTCCACAGGCAAATCCTCATGCAACTGACTTTCATACGCCACACCTACCGCCAAAGGACGGTGACGTGACAAATAGCGATCAAAATATCCCCGACCGCGCCCAAGTCTTGCACCTGTTTTGCTGAACGACAGGCCGGGAACCAATACCACTTCCGGCACAATTGGAACTGTTGAAAGACTTCGGGAAGGCATTTTTAACTCGAAACCAAAGGCGACTTGGGTCACCAAATGTTGCAATGAAGCGGGATGAAAGGACATTTCGGTTTGGGATTCAATCAAAGGAAAAAGCAGAGACCTATCCCTATGCCATTCTCCTATCGTCCAATCCACTTCGTCCTTAAGGGGCGAATACACACCCAAGAGACCTTTCTTCCTCTTCAATTTTTTCAATAATTGCGCCAAATTCTTCCCTATGGCCTCATCCCATGATCGCTTCATCTTTGGGTCGAGCTCTTGTAAAAACGCACGCATCTTTGCTCGCAGCTCTTTTTTGTCAGCGACCAAGTAAGTTTCCTTTGTCCATTCAAAGCGCGAGAATCAACAAGATTGGTCAACAGGATCTGCGTTCTCAATCTTTGCTAACGCCTTTTTGGTGCGCTCCTCAAGATTGTGCAGACTAGTTTTGAATTCCCTCTCCAAAACCAATTTTTCTTTGGCGATGTCGAGGGCCAATAGGGTTGCCACTTGACCAGGGTCCAAGTGTGGATAGCGAGATCTTAAGCCGTTGGCCCTTTGATTAAAATACTCCACCACTTCATCAGCACTAATCGTTGCCGATGAACTATCAGGGCAATAACGAAGTCTATATCCCAACACATCAAATTCTTTTTCGCTTTGAATGGTCATCAATTATTCTCAAATCAACTCAACTTAGAGCGTAAATCAAAAGCTCGCCGTCGTCAATTTATTGGCGATAATTCAACAGTGAACCAAGATAGTCTTCTACTATAAAACGATCCAGGTCTTCGACATCTTCACCCACTCCGATGTAGGTAATGGGCACTTTAAGTTCTTGCACAATCCCCACCGCTGATCCGGCCTTGGAACTGCTATCGCATTTTGTAAAAATCAAACCTGTCAGACCCAAGGTCTTATTAAACTCCTGGGCCTGCCGAAGAGCATTTTGGCCGGTGATTGCATCGAGTACTAGCAGGATGTGCTGGGGTGCTCTGGGGTCCAATTTGGCAAGCACCTCTTTGCTCTTTTTCAGTTCATCCATCAAATTGCCTTTGGTGTGCAAACGTCCCGCGGTATCAAGGATGCAGTAATCGGCCTTGACCGCCAAAGCCGTTTTTAAGGACTCATACCCTACTCCGCTCGGTGATGCTCCGGCTTTCGCTCGCACCATTTGCGCTCCAGCACGCTGACACCAAATTTCTAACTGATCTACGGCCGCTGCCCGAAAAGTATCACAAGCACCCACGACTACTTTGGCACCTTGACGGGACAATTTCGTGGCCAATTTACCAATCGTCGTAGTTTTACCGACGCCATTCACGCCTACAATCATAATGGTCACAGTGTTGGGGCCCTTTTTCGTGATATCAAAAAGTTCTTCCGGCACCCCATTTTGAATAGGCGCAAGGCGAGATTTTAACGTTTCATAAAAATAGGACTTGAAGGTTTCTAGAGTCGCATTTTTGGCGTCCATTTGCTGCCGCAATTCTTTAAGCATCTCACCCACTAATTGCGTCCCTAGATCGGCACCATAAAGCAGGGCCTCTAATTCTTCGGTGGCCTCCTCGGTCAATGCGCCTCCACCAAAGATGTTTTCTATTTTTCCCCAAATTTCTCGGCGTGAGAGGGCCATCCCTTGATTCAGTCGCTCTCGCCAACTTTTTTTTGGCGTAACCATTACTGCAGGCGTAGCCGGTTCTTGCGCTTTCGAAGGTATTGCCGGGATCTGCTTTCGGGATAATTTCCAAATCCAAAGTGCCAATCCACCAGCAGCCAATATTACCAAAATAATTAATAAGATAATTAGTCCAAGATTCATGTCCATAACAAGATTCCTTTTCGATTCCAAATTGTTATTGTATGACACGCACAGAATGAAGATGCAACAACCAGAAAATCTAAAAAATACGCTCCACCGCCATTTTTTGGTTCTTCAATCTATCCGAAATTTTTTCTTAGCGCAGGGCTTTCTCGACGTTATGACGCCTCCGGCAGTGCTATGCCCTGGGATGGAGCCGCACATCCATACTTTCCAACTCACACATAGTCGGAATGGGACGTTGGCACCTTTCTATTTGCATACTTCTCCTGAGTTTTGCATGAAGGAACTACTGACCCTGCAATTTGAAAAAATTTTTACCCTCACTCATACTTTTCGCGACGAACCCCAGTCTCCAGCGCACCGCTTTCAATTTACTATGCTGGAATGGTATCGCGCTCACACCCGCTATGAGCAAATTATGCAGGATTGTCAGGATTTAATAACGACCATCTCACAGACTCTCTCAATAACAACGCCCCAAATGGTACGCCAAACTGTGCAATCTCTTTTTCAGCAATTTACCGGAGTGGATATTTTGCAATATCTGGAGATTTCTGCCATTCGGCAACTTATTCAAAGTAAATTTCCCCATCTTATTCACAATGTTGTGGAATGGAAAAATTTGGGTTGGGAGGATTATTTTTTTCTTCTCTTCTTAAACGAAATTGAACCTCATTTAAAAAAAATGGGCAGCGTCCTCCTCTATGAATTTCCGGCACCTTTGGCGGCACTCTCCACCATTAAACCTCAAGACCCAAGAGTGGCCGAGCGCTTTGAAATTTATTTAAATGGTATCGAAATCTGTAATGCCTACAATGAACTCACCAATGCCCAAGAACAACGCCGACGCTTTGAAATTTCCCTGCAGCAAAAACAACGACTCTACGGACAGACGCCTCCGATGCCAGAACGTTTCATCGCCAATTTAGAAAAAGGCATGCCCCAAGCGGCTGGAATCGCCCTCGGGGTCGAGCGCCTAGTCATGGCACTTACTCAAGAGACTGATGTCTTCTGGGATTAAGGTCCTAGCCCCGATTCAAATGATTAAAGATTTTATGAAGCTTTATAATCACTTCTGATTTCAAAAATTGTGATGGCACTGAACCGGCCCAATCGAAATGGCGCTGGGGCGAAGCATCCTTCCTGAGCTCGTTATTCCAAATGGTGGGATATTCCTCTGCGAATTCACTGGATAAAACGGCATACCAGCGAAAGAGATCTTTAGGATTGTTATAGTATGCATCGATCACTTCCAGGGCCTTCTCTGTTACGACTCTTTTCAAAGTATAAAAATTGAGTTTTGTGATGGCCTCTTTTTTGAGAGTTTGGTTGACGAATTTCTCTAGAAAACTTATGGCAAATGCACTGGACCTTTCTGTCACTTCAGCTTCGTAGTTTTCCAACCCTGCATAGGTAGCATCAAGAACCATGGCGCGATAAATTCCTTCTCTGGAAGCTCCTTGCTCCATAGTATTCATCCATTTTCCCAGATCATCATCATTGGCCTTCATCCCGCGCGTTTCCTGAATCACTTCATCAATAAAGGCCAAATTATATTTCTGGTATTCTTCAGGCTTAATTTTAAATTGCGCTACATCTTCCTTGCGTGAATACACTTCGGTCGATTTGGCATCATCAACCAATTTAGGAATGGGAGGCAATTCCATTTTGGGCACAGGCGCAGGTCCGAGAATCATCACCGTGGCCTCCTCGCCGAGATACTTCAACAAGTGCGGACGAACTTTCTCTAAATAGGGTCTGGCCTTCTCAGGCCACGCCGGTGCAGCTTCCGCAACACCCAAAGTTATGGCCAACAACAAACCTGTCACTAAAATCATCCTTTTCATTCTTCCTCCGAAATTCTCAATACTTATAGAAATCAAGTATACTCGCACTTGGAAATTCTCTAAAGGTGCCAAATATCAGACCGATAAGCTCAGTCGCAATTGATAACTCTGCAAGATAAAACAGGAGTGGCACGGTATCTGGGCGCTTTTGTAAACCTAAGTATTCCTAAACATTCTCCAACTCTCCGAGATTAAAGATTTTTCACATATTTCCTCAACCTATCAGCAAAGTGTACCGATAATTGACTTATGAAGCTTTGCAAAACTTATGGAAAGTTTGTCCTACTCATATGTGTTCTGACCATTGGGTCGGGGTGCGTCCCTGATAGTTTGGACAAGTGGGAAGACCCTGCGGCGGTGACGTCTGCTGCTGGAAATACTGTTTTGGGACCGGATGGAACGCCGATTTCTGTGCCATCGCCTACGATAGGAAGTGGACCCACATCGTTTAGTTATGATGCAAGCAGTTTCGGCATTAAAACTGGTGAAGATGTGGACGAAATTCCCACTTTTATTGGCGAACCTGCAGGCGTAACAAATAAGTATGTTTTTTCATCGTATGACGATATTAATACAAGTACGTCTAAATCCCTGACCACAGTGGGACTCAGTTTAGACGCCACAACTGGTGTCATTTCTGGGACCCCTTCCTCGTTTGTTGCCTCAACTAACTTCTTGATTAAGGCCTATCACGTCAACTCTGGTAGCACCATACAGACTACTCTCACTATCAAGGTGGCGACGGATATTGAAGCTCTGACCCTCTTTTATCCTCAAACAGCTGTCACAACAAAACTTATTCTCAAACTTGATGCTGTCTCTTCATTTTCTTTTCCCGCAGGCAGCGTCGCTTCGTCTTCAGGTGCCAAAGGGACTGTGACCTATGTTGATACTGCCAACATGGAAATCTACGTCACGGTTACGGACGATGGGCCGAACGACCTCGGTTTTAACGCCGCTGAAGATGTTGATAATGCCAGTTCTTTCGTCGTCAAGGAAGCGACAATCGCCAGTGTCACCTATGCCGTTGCAACTACCGGTGCCCCATCTTCTTTTGTTCCAACATTTTATCCCAACAGTATTCCTAGCAGCGATACGGATGAATGGAGTACCCTCACCTGGGGAGTCTCTCCTGACACTCCGATTGCGAATCCTACCAATCCCTTAATATTTACTCAGGACTCGGGCACTCCAACCCAAAACGGGCAGTTTAGTATTTCCGATCCAAAGGATAGTCTGGCGACGACAGAATATACTGTGACTGTTCGCAATAGTATCGACCAAACCAAGCAAGTGAAAGTTCGCTTCAATATCAGTCAAGCCCCGACAAATTTGAACTATGGCAATACCGCATTGGTGGTGGTTGACGACAATTCGCCTTTCAGCGTAGGCGACACCGTAACAAGTGGCGGGAGCGGCAGCGGCATCGGTCAAATTACACGAAAATTTTCCTTTGATCACCTTGTTATTGGCATAAAGTCTGGTGAATTCAATGAAGACGATTTAATTGACAATGTTTCTCCCTACGCCACCTCACGGGCCACCATCTCACAGGTGGATATGATCAATGTGATCGCAGTTCTTCCGGCGGGAAGCGGTAGCGCTTTTAGCGTGGGAAGTGGAGTTTCTGGCAGTGGTGCTGCCGATACGGGAATTGTCGCTTACAAGGA
>CAYHRT010000014.1:12501-30290 GCA_964359085.1 uncultured Bdellovibrio sp.
TTGATACCCTCTACATCAGAACCACTAAGGGTGGCTTTTCAAATGGGCAGACTATTTTTAATTCACTTAGCGGCACAGGCACGTCCGCAGTTATCCAGCAACTTTTTGCAGATTATGTCCAATTGACTTTCACTGCAGCAGTTGGCACGGCGCTCAAGAAAGGATACGACATCACGAATGCCCACGGTGCAGCAGGAGTCGTAGATTCAGGTAGTGGAAGCAGTGCAAACATCATAGTGGAAAACGGTATGTTTGGTACAGGTCCCACAGGTACTGTAGGTGTAGACGATGCGAATCCATACGGCGGCGCTGATGTGTTGACTGTGGCCGCCGGTGGAATTAAATCGGTACCTCAGTACAATCTTTATAGGGGCGAAGCCGCCACAATCAGACCCAGTCTCTCTACAGGAGACAATGTCACCTATCGAATCGTACCGGGCTCCCCATACACCTCGACCCTCCCGGCCGGTCTAGCACTGAATGCCACTACAGGAATCATCAGTGGGACCGCTACTCAACCTTTTTCAACGGCTGAATTTCAACTTGAGGCGCGTAATACAGTAGGTACAGCAACTCACGAATTTAAAATCCAGGTTCTTGATGCTTTTTTCCTTGAAAATTTAACGGACAACGCACTAAGTTATAAATTGCATAAGTCTGGACGTGGCCGACAAACCACTAACTGTCGCATTTCAAGTGCTCAGTTGAATACCACGTCTTACCTAGCGTCCAAAGATATCATCTGTCTCCTAGATGCAGGTGAATTAGATCTTTATGACGCAGGGATGAATCTGAAGGCCAGCTTCGGTGCGGGAATGTGCAATTTCATCAGCATTCGCCCCTATCAATTCTATCAGTTTGAGTACAAAAAAACTGGTCAGCATACTCCTAAAACTTACTATAAATATTCAGTGGATGCTACTAACTGCACGGGCAACTGCTATGATCCAAAAACAGGGAACAATGATCCTTGTGGCGGGCTCACTGACGATATTATTCCTACTAGTGGAGCATGTGATAGCACCTACACATCTCCGGCCAACCCAACGTATCCAAATTGTGATGATGGATTTAGCACGACTATCACAACCGTTTATACCCGGACGGCTCCGGCGGGGGACTGCACTGTGCAAGGAACAGAAGCTATCTCAACTCCTGTAGAGACTGCCTGCGGGGGCTTGAGATCAAACTGTATCAATGGCCCGGCCAAAGACATGTATGGTGCTCAACTCGAAGATAATGTTGTGAGCACTATCTATCCCGCTGGCAGTGGCGGTTCGCAATCTTGGACCTTCGCTTCTCCGATGAGCAAAGGGTACTGGACTAATATGTATCTTGCCAATTTTGCCATAAAAAATAGTTGTCATAGTGATTCTGGAAGTGACGCTGATAATTTTGTGTACTATGGAAATAGCTGGCAAAAATATGCAGACGATACTTTCTATCAAGTTAAGCTGGATACTGCTACAGGATCGACTGCAGGTGGTGGTTTCAATCCGGGATTGGATGTTTCAACCGCTCCCGGTGCCCTTAGCTATACAGTTTTCGCTGTCGTTGATGATAACACCCTAATTGTAAAGCCTGTCACTGGAACTCTTGCTGATTTAAATGCTACAACTACTTTAACTATTGGCGGACAAAACATTTTAAATTTTGCCGACACAGGAAAAACCAATGCTGTTGTGGCCTACGATTCCCCTCAGAGGAGATCGCAGCCGTATTACGATATCAATTGCCTGAACGCCTCGTATGATACCATTGCTCGAATTCGTTTATTGGTAAGAGAATGGAATCGTGCTTTTGATTCAACTTCAAGGATTGATCGCATACGGCCAGACCTTGCCTTGACGAATATCCCCGATTTTATGGATGTATTCTATGATGCCGCTCCAAACGATCATCTCGATGAGTTTTTCAATGATTATAACAACCGCAGAGATTGGGACTTCTATACTCCAAATCTCACTACTTGCGGTGCATCTGTAAGTGCGCCTGTGGCTCCGATTGCTCCTAGAAATCCGACAAATTCCACTCCTTACACTTTCATCAATGATAACCTCTAGGGAGTGCCAGGCCTTTTCGTTAACCCTGCGAGTTAATCAAGAAAATTTCTCTTAGAGCATCCTGCCAATGTAAGCAGGTAACTTGTTGATAAATAGATTTTTGTCTATCCTGTGAAATATAGAATGTCCGCTTGGCACCAATAACTTTGCTGAGTTTCGCAAGTTTTTCAACTTCGCCCGTATCGATTCTATCAGTTGATTTAATTTCTATCGCCCAGGTTTCACGCCCACGCGTGAGTAAAAGGTCAATTTCACCACCTTTGACTTCCTGGTAGTGACTCATGCGGAAATCGGCTTCTGTATAAGAGTTCATACGAAAGAATTCTAAAATTATCCAATGCTCAAAGGCCCTGCCATATTCTTGTGTGCGAGGAACAATTTGGGACTTAAGTGTACCCTCCATGGCCCGTTTTACCCCAGGGTCAAAAAGATAGAATTTTGGCCGTTGTAACTGAGATTTACGAATAGAACGATGAAAGGCCGGCAGAAAAAAACCGACAAGTGTGTCTTCCATAATGGAAAAAAAATTTTGAATGGTCTTAGTATCAACACCAATATCTTTAGCCATTTTTGAAAAATTCAAAGTATTGCCATTTTCCAATGCTGCGATCAACATGAAGTCACGAAAAGATTGACCGTTTCTAATCAACTGCTCCAAAAGAATTTCTTCTTTTAAATAAGTCTGGGCATAGGCGCGTAGAAATGAAGCCCTGTCCTCATCGGTCTCTAACGAAAATATTTTTGGCAAACTCCCCCAATGTAGACAAAAATCTAGGTCAAACGACTGGTCTAGCTCTACGCTTGTTAGTGGAAAAAGATATTTAACAAATGCCCTACCAGCCAAAAGATTGGCAAAATTGCGCTTAAGTTTGCGCGCACTTGAGCCTGTTAGAACAAATTTCCTTTTATTTTTTTCAATCTCATGATGAATCACATCGAGAAGTTTTGGAACTTTCTGGATTTCATCAATGACAATCCATTCTTTCATATTTGTCGCATATTTGGCGGCCAGGTCTGAACTGAGTAAATCTGGACGGTGAAGATAGCGTTGTTCGACTTCATCTAGTAAGAGTTCAATTGGCTCAAACGCATTTGAAAGTTGTGTTTTAGTCCATGTGGATTTGCCGGTACCCCTTGCGCCAAACAAGAAAAAACTATTTGTTTTCGATATGTTAAGAAGTCTTCGGAACATACTCCATAATTATTCCATTTTTATGGAGTCTTGTCCATTTAAAATCTTCCGTCCCACCAAATCATAATCAAGCACGTCAGTGATTTCGACTGAAATTAGGTCACCTGGATGAAGTTTGATTGCTTTACCCTCGTCACCAAGATCGTTGATGATCACCATGCCATCAATATCGGGTGCCTGGCCCGCGTGGCGACCTTGCCACAAGAGTTCCGTTTCTTCATGAGGTCCTTCGACCAATACCTGGATAGTTTTTTTAAGATATTTACCATTTTGTTCGCGCGCAATTTGCTTTTGCACTTCAAAGAGGCGATCAAAGCGTTCGTCTATCACGGTCTGGGGAACTTTCGGTCCCAATTTGAAAGCGGGAGTGCCCTCTTCGTCGCTGTAACGAAAGATGCCCAGGTGGTGAAAGCGCGCTTTTTTTACTCCTTCCAGAAGTTGGGAAAAATCTTCTTCGCTCTCACCTGGAAAACCTACGATGATGGAGGTACGAATCACTATGTCGGGAATGAGGGTGCGCAATTTTTCCACACGGCTTAAGATTTTCTCGCCGGTAATCTGGCGGTTCATGCGCTTCAAAACATTAGAGGAAAAATGTTGAACTGGCATGTCCAGGTACTTACAAACTTTTTTTGAGCTAGCGATTTTTTCAATCACTTGATCAGTTAAATCGTCGGGATAATAATAAAACAAGCGCACCCATTCAATACCGTCAACTTTCTCCAGGCCATCTAAAAGCTGGTACAGATGTTCATAACTGGATAAATCTTGCGAGATCAAATTGAGTTCTTTGACACCGGTTTGGGCCAAGGCGCGGGCCTCGGTCACGAGAGAATCTACGCTGCGTGAACGCAGACGTCCGCGAATAGTCGGAATGATACAGAAAGTGCAGTTGCGGTTGCAGCCCTCGGAAACCTTGAGCCATGCCATGTATTTAGGAGAAGTATTAATACGCGGATCAAACTCGGTGTGAATAAATTTTGGAATATCCACGAAACTTTTCTTATCGAGCCGACCACCTTCGAGAGCGCGTAGGAGCTTGGCTATTTTATTGTATTCGCCGGTACCGATGATGAGATCCACTTCCGGCAAATCTTTTTCCAATGCTTCGGGATAACGCTGGGCCATGCAGCCGGCAACGACGAGGGCCTGACAACGACCATTTTTTGGATCTTTGTAGTCGGCCAATTCTAGAATGGTATCAATGGATTCTTTTTTTGAGGCCTCAATAAAGGAACAGGTATTGACGACAATGACCTCGGCCTCTTCCACGCGAGGGGTAGCGCGAAAACCCTCAAGGCCCAAATAACCAAGCATCACTTGGCCATCAACTAAATTTTTGGAACAACCAAGCGAAGTAAAATAGACTGACTTTAAACATTGAAAAGAATTCTGCATATAAGTAATCGTTAGTTAGCAGGAATGATCTTCTTGTGCAATTGCACCTTTTAAAATTTCCAAAAACATCTTAGGATAGATAGGGAACACTTTAAATTTCAATATGTTAGTAAAATCATTACCTCTATACATTCTGGCATTTTTTGTCGCCTGTGGTGGGATGAAACATCTTCCGCCTTCTGAAACGCGGCCGGATCATCCAATCGAGGAGGCCTGGTCGAGCACCTTCAAGCTGGCCCAAGAGCTTTCGAAAAATGGCAACATGGAGGAGGCCTGTGGTCATTGGCAGCACTTATCCCAAGAGGAGGAATTTCCTTTAAGGGAATTGGCCTTTATCTATCACCTGTATTGCCTGCCAACAGGACCGGAGCTTGATCAGGCCTTGGCAAAATTCTCCGCTAGTCGTTATTTTAGAATTCCTTATCACGAAACCTTGGCCCGTTCACCCATTGTCGAAGCTGAACGCCCTCTCATTCGAATCAATTCGTTAGAGGGCCTAAGTGCGCTATCAATAATCAGGAATGAGAAAATACGTTACCTGGAGGAGGCGCTTAAGCTGGCCCAGAAGGCCGGCAATGAAGTTGCTCTTATGCGGATTCAAAAAAAATTAAATAGTATGGACCCAATGGCAGCGGGGGAAATCACAGAGGAAAATTATCTGGAAGTGGCCAAGAACTTTATCAAAGATCGGGAATACGCCACGGCCCGACGCTATCTCGAGCGCATCATTTTTAAAAAGCAGTCAGATCTCGACTATCTTGTAGATGCCTGGAAAATTTATGCCAAAACTTTTAAGTCTGAGCAGGATCGTGATAACTATAAACTTAAATTAGATGCACTCTTTCGCTACCTTCTCAAAGAAATCAAAAAAACTCCGACCGAAAGTGTGAATGTGATCTTAGATTTTATCCATGAAGTTGGCCTCGAACTGGCACGGGCTGAATGGACTGATGAAAAGAACAAAAAGGCCTTTGCAATCATCGACCGTCTCATAAAAACTGAAGAGAAATTCCTAGGCAAGTATAAAACCGAAATAGACCTTCTTTTGGGCAAAATTTATTTGGGAGAAAATAAATTTGATAAGGCCACTGACTTTTTTACCAAAGTCACAAGCACCAATAATATTGGCGATCAAACCCGCGCAGACATCCTGCATCTCACGGGATTTTATCTCATCCAGCGCGAACAATGGGCCGAAGCCTCTCCCTATTTTGAACGAGCTTTAAAATTAAATTTGACCAATGGTGAAAAAAATAAATTTCAATTTTGGTTGGCGAAAATCAAAAAAACTCAAGGAATCGATGCTCAAGATGATTTTACAAAAATCGCGACACTTGATCCTCTCGGCTATTACGGAACTCTCTCGGCATTTGAACTGGGATACCCACTGACACCCTTAACTGCCGTAAATCTAGAAAATGTTATTTTAGATGAAAAATTTGAATGGCTTCTGCATTTTAATCTCTATAACTTGGCCGATTATTATATTGACACTAATATGGGAACTCTTACATCCTCCAATAAGAATAATCCAGAGCAGTCCCTTCTTTTACTTTTTCGCGCTCATCAGCATCACGAAGTTTTTTATCGCTTAAATAAGATGCAGAACTCTGCCTACGAGAGTTTTATTAGCAAATATCCCACCATCCTCTTACCTACTCCTTTTTTTGAAATTTTCAAAAAAGGTTCTAATAATGCCGAGATCGAAGTCGAGATCCTCTTGGCCATTGCCAAGCAAGAATCAGGATTTAATCAATTTGCCACAAGTCCCGCCGATGCCTATGGTCTGATGCAAGTTATTATGCCCAGTGCTGAAATTGCCGCCAAGCTGGCCAAGATTAAATTAACCTGCTCTGAGGATTTGTATGGCCCAGATATAAATTTAATTTTGGGCCCTACTCTCTTTAGAAAATATTTAGAAGATTTTGATGGCCGTTTTTCCGAAACCATCATGGCATATAATGCTGGCCCCGAAGCGGCACAACGTTGGCAAAAAAAATACTTCACTCCTTTCTGTGCTGATCCTGTAAGTTGCTATGGCGATCGTCGCATTGATGCGACTCTCCTTCTGATAGAAATGGTTCCCTATCGCGAAACCAATGCTTATGTAAAAAAGATTTTCCGAAATTATTTTAACTACAAGCGATTATTATCGCCAACCCCAATGGCCGCGGCCGATCTCAAGGCCATCTTCTATTGAGTCGTAACATTTGTATTGTCTGGAACTTTGAAAAAGAAAACTTCCTCTGGATGCTTGTCTGATGAAACAAGCGATTTAAATAATAAATCTACTTTTTTATTATCGCTAAATACCAACGAAATCTTTTCCACATTTTCAAAACTCAGTGTTTGTGGCCCTGCTCCTAAAACAATCGTTGCTTTTTTAACTCCGGCATCTTTAGCAGCATTTTTTTTAAAAATGATTTCATACTTTTTGTCGCCCAAATCCCGCACATCATAGAGGGGATTTGCCTTGAGACCATTTTTTAGACCATCAAAAAATTTTGCAACCAGAGTGTTTCCCTTTGGGGATACACTGAGTTCTCCCGGCTCGCCAGGAATAAAAGGAGGCCGATAGTACCAGCTCTTTTGAGGATTACTGACATAAACCAGTCCCTCCTCTGGGTCAGTAATTTCCAAACGAATATTGCCTGGGTATTGATAAAAAAGTACCCCATGATTGACCACTGTTTTCTTTTTCATAACACTCACAAAGGATTGGTCAAATTCTGCTTTAAAGGCCTTAGGCATAAAATCTGCGGCAACAACCGCCAAAGAAATTAAAGAAATAACAAAACCGACAAAGAATCTCATGAAAATCCCATCAATGAAGTTGCACCGAAATGGCTTTAGAAATGCCTGGCTCCTGCATGGTCACGCCATAGAGCGTATCATTCAGCTCCATCGTTTTCTTATTATGGGTAATCAGAATGAATTGACTCTCTTTACTCATTTCCCTTAACAGCTCAACAAAACGTCCGACGTTGGCATCATCCAATGGTGCATCCACTTCATCCAAGAGACAAAAGGGAGAAGGTTTGACTAAAAAGATGGAGAAAATCAAAGCGACCGCGGTTAGTGCTTTTTCACCACCTGACATAAGATTGATATTTTGCATTTTCTTTCCCGGTGGCTGAGCAATAATATCCACTCCAGCATCTGGGTCATCGGGATTGCCAACTAAGGCGAGCTTGGCCATGCCACCATCAAAGATAATGGGAAATACTTTCTCAAAACGACTACTCACTTCTTCAAACGCCACTTTAAAACGTTCTCGCGACTTTATATCAATTTTTTCAATCGCCATCTTCAGGTCCTCAAGAGAGACCTTGAGTTCATCTTCCTGTTTTACCAAGAAATCAAAACGTAATTTCTGGTGATCATAATCTTCGATGGCCTGCCAATTGATCTCACCTAGGCGATTAAGTTCACTTTTGGCCTCACGAAGCTTGGCATGACATTCTTTTAAATCTTGCCCATAGCGACGGGTGAACTCATAGGCAACGGCTTCAACTTTTTCTGGCCCTTGGGGGCCTTCCATCATGAACATGGTGGCGAGATCTTGCAACTGTGACAATTCTGATGTGCTGTATTCAAGCACAGAGGAAATAGTCTGCCGGAGATCCACTCTATATTTTTCAAAGATATTGCGCGTGACCTGTACTTCTTCCGTTAGAGACTGACCAATTTTCACTTCGTGTTCAACCATGTCTTTTTCTGATTTATTGATTTTCTGGCCTAGCTCTTTAACTTCGTTCTCGCGCTCCTGCATTCCTGTCAGAAGTTCAGAAAGTCTATCTCGCATGAGAGAAAGGATCTCTTCCCGATCAACCAGCACCTGGGAAGTTTCTAAATTATTCTTTTCAAGTGTGGCCAACTCCTGTTCAAGTCCAGCTACCTCCTCTTCATAACGAGTAATAGCATTTTGATTGTTAAGCGTTCTTTGATCAAGACGCTCCAACTGAGCTGAGACATCCTTAATTTGCGATTCTAACGACTGCACTCGTGCATGATACGTTTTGGCTTCTGCATTTAAACGCAAGAACTCCCCGCGATCTTCTTCATAACGGTTATTCAGCAAATCCAATGCGTCTCTTTGATCTTCGACGTGCAAGAGCTTTTCCTGCTGGTCTTTCCCGAGAAGATCTTCCTTTTTAGTGAGTTCTTCATCACGAATAATCAGCTCAAGCCTATTTTTGGAAACTTCTTGTTTTCTATTAATTAAAATTTGTAAGCGCGAATTACCAGAAGTATGCACTTCAGATTTGGTATCAATATAAGATTTAAGCGCCACAAATTTCTCACGGCCATCGCTTAAGAAATTTCGTGTTTCTTCTACCTTTCTTTCTAAATCTACTGATTTCTCGCGTTCACAGATGACCTTTTGTTCAACTTCAGCTTTTTCCGCCTGCAGTTGAAGTCGCTGACCTTTCAATTCTTCTATCTTATTATTGCGCGCCACATGGCCAACACTCACATCACCATGAGTGGCATAGGAAACGAGCTTGCCTGCACCAAGGTTTTTTATCTGAACCTTGCCATCGAACGAGGTAATCGATCGGAAGTTAATCTCGGTAGGTACTTGCTGCCAAACTGTTTGGTCGTCACATTGGGCCAGATAGTGGCCTTCTAAAAAAACCTTGAGACCGGCATAGTCTTCAGAAATTTCAACCAGATCGATGAGTGCCAAGACCTCGGAAAAACCCTTCGTTTTTAGGCGAGCACATGTTTCGACCGTGGTTTGCTCGGATGGACTGCCAAGCACGAGACAATCGACACCCTTTTCCAGAATGGAGCTGTTCAAGGTGTTCTGCCAAATGCCGTCTGGTGAACCATCAAAGATAAGACATTCCAAGATCTCGGCCAGAGCACGCTGGACTGCCGCAGTCATTTCAGTAGGACATTTAATCAGACGGCCAAAGAGTTCTACACCCAAAGTCTCTTGCTCCTTGAGGGCCTGGGCGGTACCTTCTTTTAAACCTTCAAACGAACTGTTGAGTTCCTCAAGCGAAGAAAGTTTACTCTCCACCTGCATGGTAAGTTTTGTCTTGCTTTGCAATTCCGCTTCTAAAGTCGCCAGCTCATTCTTGTTTTGAGATAATTCATTCTGCCAATTTCTCAACTCTTCTTCGGCGGCCTGCACTGCCAATTCAAGTTTCCG
The DNA here is from genome assembly GCA_964359085.1 of uncultured Bdellovibrio sp. Lineage (GTDB taxonomy): Bacteria > Bdellovibrionota > Bacteriovoracia > Bacteriovoracales > Bacteriovoracaceae > GWA2-49-15. The sequence continues at coordinate 22,316 of CAYHRT010000014.1, forward strand.
CAATTCTTCCCTCTTATTGGCCAATTCCCCAGAGACTCCACTAAATTGTTTCTCCAAAACTTCGACTTCAAGCGCCATATCCTCCAGAGTCGCCGCATATTCGGCAAGCTTCGGGCCAACATTGGATTTCTCTTGGCGTATGCTCTGACCTTCAAGACGGATTTTTTCATGATCTCGCCCAGCGTCTTTTAGGGCCTCTTCGCGACTGTCTTTTTCTTGCTTTAAAAAGTTCAGGCGCTCTTCAAGTTCCGCAAAATCAGTTTGATCCTGCCCGTTGGCCACAATTTGGACTTTACTCAGGTCTGAAGATAGTTCAGAAAATCGCACTTTGCGCTGGGCCAACTCCTGAAGCAATTCCTCCGACTCATGTCGTTTTTCATCCAGTAATTTTTCTTTATCACTTTGGGTCTGGCAGAGATTGTTCAGACGCTCTTCTTGGGCCGCCAGCTGACGTGAAATTTGATTATATTGCCCCTGAAGTTCATCCAATTTCTGGGTTTGCACTTCACGCTCAAGACGTTCTTCTTCTAAACTTATCTCAAGCGTTTCTTTCCGCACTTTCCAATTTTGAACATTGAGATTTTTTTCATTTAAAAAAGTGTGGTGATCACGAATATCTTTCAAGAGATCAAATTCTTTATGGGCCTCTGTGATCAGTTCATACTTTATCAAACGTTCTTTAAAATTGCGGGCACGTTCGGCCTTCTCAGCTTGTTTTTCCAGAACCTTGAGCTGCTTTTCAATTTCCAATTTCAAATCTTGCAGCCGACTTAAGTTGATTTGAGTTTGCTCAATTTTCCGGAGAGATTCGCGCCTTCGTAGCTTAAATTTTGTAATTCCGGCGACCTCTTCAATCATGACACGTCGATCTTCAGGTTTACTTTGCACGATCCGATTAATTTCACCTTGAGCAATAATTGAATATGATTTCGCCCCGGCCCCGGTATCCATGAACACTTCCTGCACATCTTTCAAACGGCAGAGAATGTCGTTAATGCGATATTCAGATTCACCATTTCGATAAAGCTTTCGCGTAAGTTGAATTTCTTGAGGACTAGAAACGGTGTTTCCAATATGGATATGTTTGCCCTCCACATTTTCTATCACCAGACTGGCTTCGGCCCAGTTGGCAGGGGCATATTTGGACGATCCGGAAAAAATGACGTCCTTCATGGATGAGCCGCGCAAATGCTTGGCCGATTGCTCGCCCATGATCCAAAAAAGGGCATCAACAATATTGGATTTGCCGCACCCGTTCGGGCCGACAATTCCAGTTATTCCATCATCAAAATGGATAACAGTCCGATCTTTAAAGGACTTAAATCCTTGGACAATAAGACGCTTCAACTTCACAGGCGCTTCCTTTGCTATGCGACGTTGTATGTGTGTGCGATGCTTTTAACTTTTACACAGGCCGCATAAAGTGTACACATTAAAAATAAGGCCTGAATACCGAGAACATCCTCTTATGGCAAGGATTCCAGAGACTTCTGCCGTGAAGTGTTAGTGAGTTTACCATCCGCAGAGCACTTTTTAGACATGGATCGATCTATTTCAAGTCCGGTAAAGTCACTTTGGGTAGGTGGTTTGACATGAAATTTGATTGACTGAACATCCTTCAACACAAATGCACCCTTAGCATCCGTGATATAGTCCCAAATCTCTAATATGACCCCCGAACTCAACTGTCCACCGAGACGAATCTGGATCTTCTCCACATCACTCACTGTAATCGTATTTTGCAGATTTACGCCGGCAGCAACTTTGTCGCATACAAAATGGGTGACTCCTTCCTTGTTAGTCAAGACATCACTGAAGTACAGCTGGCTTCCCACCGGCGCCTCGTAAACCATGGCCTGACCTACTGGAGCGCGCAAAGTCGTCGCCATGGGGGTATCAATAACCTTTGATCCGCAATCATATTGCTCTAATTGAAAATCAAGAATTTTCCCATCGTGTAATGTTCGAAACAACGATCTTTTCTGATCTAAGGCCTCACATAAATTTTTGGCCAAAAATTGTTCCTGCGCCGACAGTGTGATGATTTCCACCATCTGATCTGAAACTTGTGCCGGTTCTTCTGGCGGCATAGTATTTATTCTACAGGCGAAGACCAAAAAAAGAATTATCATCAGTTTAACCATGCAAACTCCTAGCCTATGCTGAAATGTTATAGCAGATGTTCGTGGTTTCCAATAACATTATGTATTATTATAAGCTCACCACAGATGAAAACGACCGATCATATTTTAGATTATCTGGACGCCCTTCTACGCGAGCTCTTCAACTGGCACAAGAATCGTCACGTCTCAGTATTGGTGCTCATCAATCAGGTGCTCTTTACAGGTTTTGAAGCACTCGCTCCCGTTCTGGTGAGTTCCTTTTTGCTGGGTGGATTAGTGGCCTATACTGGTCGCACTTTTCTGACTGATTTAGGTCAAAATCAATTGATCTATGATCTGATCATTATGGCAGTTGTCCGAGATGTGGGGCCATTAATCACAGGTCTCATTATTCTTCTACGCTCAGGTACCGCCATCACCACTGAACTTGGCAGTATGCGGGTTAATCGCGAAATTGATGCCCTCGAAACTATGGGTATTTCTAGCATCAGTTATCTGGTGGTCCCTCGTGTAATGGGGATGGTCTTTTCACTCTTGATCCTAGGAGCATACTTCACCTTGATGGGTTTGTTTGGGGCCTACGCTACCTTTTTTTGGCTGGCCAAGATTCCTTTCACTGATTTTTTCTTGCGTTTTACCAATGCGCTGGGCGCTGCCGATTTATATATCCCCTTGATCAAGGCCGTCCTCACGGGCTTAGTCATTGGGACTTTATGCAGCTTTCATGGACTGCGAGTTGGTCGTGCTCTGACCGAGGTCCCGCAACGTGCTATCAAGGCCGTCACACAATGTGTCCTGGCCTTGCTCTTTCTTCATGGAGTTATCGCTTTGATTAGTTTGAGCTTGGGGGGGATGTGAACTCCACAACACCCCCCACAATGATGCTAAGACTAAATGCCGTTTGCAAAAGTGTTTACGAACAAGCCATTTTACAACAAGTCGAATATTCATTTCCCCAAAAAAGCATTACGTGGATTAAAGGTTCCATGGGTCAAGGCAAAACTCTCCTCACAAATATTTTGTGTAACCTTGAGGAACCCGATTCAGGTAGTGTGGATTGGGGGTCGTCGAGTGGTCGCCACATGGGTGTAGTCTTTGATACCTCGGCCCTTATTTCCAATCTCAGTATTGCCCAAAATTTGGCCTTGGCATTGGAACATTTTCAGGCCCCTTTAAACGGAAAAAACAAAGTCGATTATATAAGTGAGTTACTCCATAGCTGGAGACTTCCACAAACAGAGAATCTAAGACCTGTCGCCCTCTCGCGAGGACAAAGTTGTCGCGTGGCCCTCATTCGTGCTCTTATCGCTACACCAAAAGTCTTAATTTGGGACGATGCTTTCGATTGTTTCGCTGAAGAAGATTTATGGTTTGTTCACGCTAAATTGCAAGAGGTTCATGCTCAGGGAACGGCACTTATTCTTTTATCCCGGCGTCCGAGCATGAGCTGGGATTTTCCTTTCAACCAAATCAATTTAAAGGCAGGGAGGCTGGAGACATGAAACGCCATTTTCCGCAGGAAAATAACAAAAGAGACTTGGGCAGGATGCCCAAGTACCGCAGAGTTCTAATTTTGGCCAGGAGGCCAAAATGATCCCATTCAAACTCCGTCACAATCGAGAAATTGTTACCATTTTCATGCTCATTGCGGTGGGGATTTTTATCTTCCTAGGCTCCATCGTTGCTTACAATAATAATATTTTCCGCGCCCGTGTAGATTTCTATACGTTGGTGCAAAATGCTTATGGTCTCAAATCTTTGCCTCCCATTTATTTCAAGGGTTTTGCCATTGGAAGAGTGAAATCATTTCAACTGACGCATGAAAATAAAATTCACGTCAATTTTTATATCTTCGAAGATTTTTATGACAAGGTTATTAACTACTCTGTCGTTTCAATTAACACCAATCCTCTCTCAGGTGAAATTACGGAGTTCCAGCTCATTACCCCTGACGAGGGTCCCAATAGCAGTAAAGAAACATTGGGACTCGTGGAGCAAGGAGGATTAATCCCCGACCTCAAATCCGCTGAGGCCCAAAATTATATTAAAACTGGAAAACTAAAATATGAGGCGGCAGGCATTGAGGGAATCCTCGACAAAAGCAATCAAATCCTCAAGGCCTTTATCGAACAAAAAACTAGTGAAAAAATTAATGGAATCATTGAATCAGTGGCAAAGACAATGACGTCACTTGAAGCTACCGTAAAATCCTATGGTCCTGAAGGAAAAGGCGAAGGCCATCAGCAGATTGTAAATGCCATTGAGAAAGTAAATAAAACAATGAATTCAATAGTTGATACTGCGACTTATATCAAGGAGACCATTGAGGTGGTTCACACCAATCGTAAAGACTTGGCACCTCTTATCATCAACTCTAACAAGACCATTGAAAAGGCCTCGCGAACCTTAGATGGAATCAATAATAATCCACTCCTCAAGGGGGGGATACCACAAGAAAGGAAACTGCATGGCGTGGAAATGGTTCAGTAAAACTCTCATTAATCTCATCTTCATTGGAGCAAGCATTGTAGGATGCAGTTCTTCTCCCAAAAAAAGTTACACTGTTAATGAACTGGAAAAACGCGCTGATGAATATCTCGCAGTTGGCGACCGCTTCCGCTTGCAAGGAAGGCCCGCAGATGCACTCCAATATTATCGTTCCGCCCAGAATCTTTATTTTAAAAAGTGGAATCCATCAAAATACACGCTATCAGGAATGAAAGAAACTACTGTCCTGGTTGTCATGGGAGAATTGGCGTCTGCCAAAGCTCGTCTTGATTATTTTAAGAATTACTCCCAAAGTCTGAACATTACAGAAATGTATGCCGACATTGCACTGAGTGAAGCCATGCTGCTTTATGCATACGAAAAACGTAATGAAGCCACGACACTCTTGGATACGTGGTCAAAACGTGAAGACGTGGGCCTTGAAAAGCGTCAGTATATGTTATTTTATCGCGTGTGGAAGACACAGCAGTTGCCAGAAAATACCTCTCTCAAAGATTTATTGCATCAGGCACAATCAATCATTTCAGGTTATTCTTCTGGCGAACTGGAAAATCCGGAAGTTGCCTTTTTTTCTACCTTGGTTATGGCCGAATTTCTTGAGTCCAATCAAGAGTATGAAGAGGCCTGGATCTTTCTCACCCAAGTCGTGAACATCCATCGCGACGCCGAGGTGGTCATTCAATGGCCTCGAATATTTTCAGCATTATCCCGTGTGGCCACCAAGCTGAATAAAGAAGAATTGGCGGCATTCTATCTGAGGATGCACGAAGAACAACTTAAAACTCCGCTGCAATGATCCAATGCCCCGATATTATTAGAAACCCAACCCTTTCAGTGCTGTTGCTGTTTAATCGTTGCGATTCTTTTGCCGATAAGCACAGCAAGGTGTTGGAGTGTATTTCATGATCATATTTAGCTTCATATTTATTTTGTTGGGTTGTTTCTTGTCACATCCTCTTTTTGCTCATGCTCCCGATGAGCGGCCAGTGGATATCCTGTCCTCTTCCGAATATGGCAGAAGTTTCAGCGGTTATGGTTATCTGGCACCCAGAAGTGAAGGAAGCGAAGCAGGTGCCAATTGGTCCTTTAACTTTGAATGTGGGAGAACCAAAGAAAGGCAATATATTCAAGCAGCCTGTTCCAATACTATTTCACCATCAAGCGAAACACGCACCTTTATATCGGATGCCATGCGGATTCGAGTCATCCAAAATCTTCAAGAACGTGCCACAGAATACTATGCCTATCAATTAGCAGCATCTTCCAATACCTCGCCTCCAACTATTCAAAGGCCTTCATGTATTTCTGCAGATTCCCCCGTCTGGCAACAGCTTCAAAATGGCATATTATCATCTTCACCATCTTGGACCGGCGCAAGTGGCCGTGAGGCACGCGACAAACGAAATGCGGCCATGCAGTCTTTAGATATGAAGAACATGACCAAGGCCCTAATGTATACTGAATACATTAAAAAACAAATGAACTCCCGTCATGGATGTAACCAGAGAGAAAATGAGAAGAGACCTCAGTGTATAAGCCTTCGCAATAATTTAGTTCGCTTGCACAATTCTTTCCCAGCGCTATGGCCACGCAGCCATCGCACTGAGATGAGTATTTCGGGTAACGATTCCATGGGACTCTCGGAAACGACTGCAGGCAGGGCCTATCTGGATGCAAATGATCACCTTGCTTATAGCGACTATTTTGATCAGTTTAAGAATTCTCTTGTTGGCCTGGTGGGAGCAACCAATGAGTCCGTCATCAGCACCAGCGGGCGCACCAGCACTCAGGTATACAATACCGCCCATGCTGAAGGCCAAGCCTATTGGAATAATGGAATTGAAAACACCGATAATCGTGTTCTAACTTCTGTGAGGAATTATACCTCGTTTGAAGGTGAAGTCATGAGAGGAATTGATGAAGCTTCCACCAGTCCAGTGGGATCGGCCGCCAGGATGATGTATGACCGAGTCAGCGAAAGTGTAAGACAGATTAAAGCAGAGCATACAAATAAAATGCAATCGGCGCTTAGACGCGTTTGTGAAACCTATAATCCAGCCGTTGCTAGTGATGTCAATCCCTACTCCCACATTAATTCAACCGAAGACCGCAGAGAATGGATAAGAGAAAAACGCTTGCGAGGCGTGGCAGGACTTCTGCTTTCTTCTCCCAATCTAATTCGCCAGGCCCTCCTCGATATGGGAGAAACCGATCGCCTTTTCACCCAAGCTGTTTTATGTGAAACAGGTCTCATGCCACAGACGCGAGATGAAATACCCTGCAATGGAATTTCTGGAGGCCCATTACCTGATACTCCGGTAAACGTGAACCGCCGAAATCATATGTATAACTGGCCTTATTCCTCTAACAACAATTACACAATTTCGAGACCTGTACCTACAGGCCCAATGAATATCAATTTAAATATTAGTTTGGCCATCGGTCCAAGTCTCACAGGAAGTAATTGCCATGGGACCGCCAATCCTGATGCCAATGCAAATAATATTCCCGATTGTGTTGAGCAAAAGGTTGCCGCATGGAAAGCCGATGCCGAAGGTTTTCTAAATTGCTCGACAGGCCAGGTGCCCAACTTTCCCGCTATGCGAACTACAGGTGGTACAACAACAATAACCTGCCCCATTCCACCCAACTCACCCAATGCGCGCCGTGATCCTGCGGTAAAATTCAACCTCAATTTTAACATCGTAAGCAATGCGGCCACCGCTTCGCCTCCCGTCGTCACCATGCATGAGTGCTTTAGTGCAAATATTGAGGATCACGCTCACCAAGGGAATTGTAATGATGTGAAAACAGACTGGGTCTCAAAATGTACCGAACCGGCCGCTTCCTGCTCATGTCCATCCCATGATCCTAGTTGCACAAACTGCATGTCATGCGGTAATCGCTATGACTATTTTCGTGAACATACTCCATGGATGGTGGACCGGGCCGACTCGAGTAATTTTCCCATTGATCAGAGACCGGGAACTCTTCGTCATGAAGTCATGCATCTCATGGGAGCGCCTGATGAATATAGTGAGGTCGATACTAGGCCCTATGATCTTCTTGCTGATGAAGAAAGCATCATGAGCTGTAGTAGTTGTCCCGGAGCACGCATGCAACCGCGCCATCTCGATCAAATGCTCTTGCCATTACGTTGTATGGAATCTCAGGGAGGATACTAGATGAAAGGCCTTAATCTAATAATTGCAATAGTTGGAGTCGTCTTCTGCTCGGCAGTTTGGGGCAAGAATCAGAAGCTGGGGATAGTCTGGTCTAAAGATGGACGGACTCCTGATGGTCAATTGACCCGAGAACGTTTTGAAATTAACACTCAAGGATTG
>CAYHRT010000015.1:0-29698 GCA_964359085.1 uncultured Bdellovibrio sp.
AATGGAAATTTTTGGAAAGGCCGTCCGACGTGGGGCCCCCGATAAATTTCTCATAATGTATATGCCCTTCGGCACCTACGCTACCTTCAATCGCGGTGTAGAGAATTGCCTTCACCTTTTTCAAACATGTCATGCTGAAGCCGTCAAATTAGAAGGGGCATTTCCGCATGTATTAGAAATTATCTCACGCATCACTGATTCAGGTGTGCCCGTCATGGGACATATTGGTCTCATTCCTCAATCTGTCCATGCTCTTGGTGGTCATTATCAACATGGGAAAGATGAGGCGTCTCGTGAGCGTCTCATGCGCGAAGCTCAGGCCCTGGAAAAGGCCGGGGTTTTTGCCATCGTCCTCGAATGTATTGAAAAAACTGTTGCGTCCGAAATCAGCGCTCTGGTAACTATCCCGACTATTGGGATTGGTGCCGGCCGTGATATTGATGGACAAATTCTTGTGATTAACGACTTACTAAAAATGGGCCCCAACCGTCCTCCTAAATTTTGCCAACCTGTCGCCGACTTCTACTGCTTAAAAAAAGAGGCCATCACACATTATCTCGATACCTTAAACCTTGCACCACCCCCGATTCCTCCTGTGGAAAACTATGAAAATAGTCACATACACTCTTGATTTAGGAAATTCCCATCCCAATGTGGGCGAGTTTCAAAATGATGAATTGATCCGTGTCATGCCCCTTGCCCAATTTTTGCAAGGTCCACGTCACCCTGGTGCAATCAGTATTTGCTCCGAAGTTCGTCCTCACTTAACACCCGAAATTGTGAATGAGCTTCAACCCCTCTCTCCTCTTGCCTACTTTACAGCAGGCCGACTCTTTAACTTGCCAGTCCACTATGCTTCAACGCTAGGTCACGATCGGCTCGTGCAGGCCCACGAAATTTTCAATGAATATTTTGTTCTCGGACCTGATAATCACTCATGGAAAGCTGTCCTTATCGATAGTGGCACTTTCACAACTGTAGACTTGATCACGGCACAGGGGTTTGAAGGTGGACACATTATTCCTGGTCTTCATTTATTGGCCAACCTTTTCGAAAAAGGTGCCAAGCTCTCGGCCCTGTCACTTGATCAACTCATCTCATTTTATCCAAGAAAAAGAGAGCTGCCTCAAACAACTCCCCATGCCATGGGCCTGGGAATCTGGCAAATGCAAGAAGGCTTTCTTAGGCAGTGGTTTCTTCAGCACCATCCAGATAAAATCATTTTGACTGGGGGACAGGCACAGACCCTACATCCCCTGATTCAGGAAATTATGGCCGAGCTATACCCTTCGCATATTGTGATACGACCTCATCTTATCCATTATTCTCTTCTTTCTCTGGCAAAGAAAATCTTGGCCACTGAGCGTCCTGGGCGCTTAATTGCAATGGAGGAACCACTATGTCCAACATTTTAATCGGAGTAACTGGTTCCGTCGCCGCCTATCGCATGCTGGATGTCACTCGTGGTTTAACGAAGGCCGGCCATAAAGTCCGGGTTATTATTACCAAGGGTGGAATGGAATTTGTTCGTGCGGAAGTTTTTAAATATTTGGGTGCTGATGCTGTCTATGGGCCGCAAGACGATTTCAAATCTTGGCCCGGCCATGACCTTCCTGGACCGGTTCTCCATATTAATTTGGCCAAATGGGCCGAGCGTATAGTCCTGGCCCCATTGTCGGCAAATACTTTGGCAAAAATGGCCCATGGAATGGCCGATGATCTACTCTGCTCAGTGGTGCTGGCAAGGCGCATGGCCACACCTCTTTTGCTCTATCCGGCCATGAATGTGCTGATGTGGAATAACTCGGTCGTGCAAGAAAATTGCCAGCGTCTTCAAAAATGTCCCAACGTTTTTCTCCATCCCCCGATGGAAGGAGAATTAGTGTGTGGAGATGAGGGCCAGGGCAAACTCCCCTCGGTAGAAACGCTCCTCGATACCATTCCCTTTGCTATGCCGGCAAAGCACGTCACCAAACCTGCCATTTTGATTTCTACCGGCGCAACCATTGTTCCCCTTGACCCCGTCCGCTTTCTCACCAATCCATCATCTGGCATGACAGGTTTCTGTTTAGCGCAAGAGGCCCATCGCCAAGGCCATCCAGTCACTATTTTACATGGCCGCTATTCCCTCGACCGGATAAAAAATTTACGCCATCTTCCAGGTATCAAACTTTTATCTCTCGATACGCCTCATGATTTTTTAAATGCAGTTGAACACTTGTGGCCCGAACATGCCGTATATATTTCTGCCGCTGCCATTGGAGATATCCTCTTTAAAGACCAGTGGAAGGGAAAACTCAAAAAGGCCATGTTACCTGAAAGCCTTTCTATCACCAAGGCCCCGGACGTTTTGGCACGGGCCCTGCAAATGAAAAGTCCTAAGCAATACCTTATTGGTTTTGCCGCAGAAACTGATCTGACTGAACACATCCTAAGAGAGAAATACAATAATAAACCAGTGGATCTCTTGATCGGAACCAAGGTCAATCAAACGAGTGGGTTCAAAGTTGAACATGCAGATTATTGTTTTTTTGAAAATGGACAGGTTACTTTTCAAGGGACTCTGCATAAAATGGCCCTGGCACAAGAAATATTAAATAAGGTAAATCTATGGTTGAACTAATTCGTTCAACATCTGAATTCAAAATGAGGCGGGAAACTTTTACCACTCAAAAAGTTGGACTCGTTCCAACGATGGGTAATCTCCACCAAGGTCACCTCTCACTTGTGCAGGCCTGTGTCAATGACAATGATGTCACCATTGTATCCATTTTTGTGAATCCGAAGCAATTTGGCCCTCATGAAGACTTTAATCGCTATCCCCGTACTCTTGAACAAGATCTAGAGTTGCTGAGCAGTGTGGTCAAAGGCCGTCCCTGTTTAATTTATGCTCCAAACAGTCCTCATGATATCTATCCCCAAGGATTTGATACGACTATTTCTCTAGGTGCACTCAGTAAACCACTATGCGGAAAATTTAGACCTGGCCATTTTGATGGCGTCGCGACAGTTGTTCACCGCCTTTTTTCTATCACGCGACCATCTACGGCATACTTTGGAACAAAAGATTTTCAACAACTGGCAATTATCAAACGCATGGTTTTGGATCTCGACATCCCAATTAAAATTATTCCCATGCCAATTATTCGTGACCAGGATGGGCTGGCCCTGTCAAGTCGCAACCAATATTTGAGCAAAGATGAACGTCAATTGGCGCTAAAACTTCCCACGACCCTGACCCGAATCTGTCACCTTTTTAGAGAATGCCACCACAATGCAGCAGCACCCAAACTGATAAATTTTATCGAAAAGTCCTTATCCGAATCTCTGGCCGAGCAGCAAGTTGAGTGGCAATATTTAGAAATTCTTGACTCTTTAACTTTAATGGTCCCGTCATCAGCTACTTCAGAATGGGTTATTGCTGGGGCCATGAAAGTTGGCAAGACTCGCTTGATTGACAACATCACCTTGGCAACATCATGATGCATAAAAATGAATATTGATCACGATTATCAAATCAAAGCAGGTTCCCACGCAACGCTAGTGTCAATCATTAATGTTAAAATAAAAGGACACGAAGACCAAACTGAAACAGATCGTTCTCTCCTAGAACTTCGAGAACTCTTGCGCACGCTCGGAATTAAAGCAGGCGAAGAGTTTATCCAACGCAAGGCAGATATCGATGCCGGAACCGCTCTGGGAAGTGGTAAACTTTTAGAAATTGCCGAAAGTGCAAAATCCAAAAACTCCGATCTCTTAGTCTTTGATTTCGAACTCAGTGCCGGACAGGCCCGAAATATCAAAGAAATTACCGGACTCGATGTCATGGATCGAGTTTATGTCATTCTTGAAATTTTTGCGCGTCACGCTCGCACCCGCGAGGCAAAACTACAAATTGAGATTGCTCGTCTCCAATATCTTCTGCCGCGCTTGGCGGGACTTTGGGCCCACTTCTCACGTCAGCGTGGTGGAGTTGGAGTTCGAGGTGGTGAGGGCGAACAACAAATTGAACTTGACCGACGTATTGTTCGAAGCAGAATTGAAACACTAAAAGATGATCTTGAACTCGTTGCAAAGTCGCGCGAGGAACAGAAGAAAAAACGCAAAAACAAGGCCGTCATAGCAGCATTAGTCGGTTACACTAACGCCGGAAAATCATCGCTCTTAAATCGCCTCTGCCGAGTCGATGTTGTAGAAGAAAATAAGCTTTTTGCCACTCTAGATCCCACCCATCGAACACTCAATCCTGATACTCACCCCCCCATGATCTTAATTGATACTGTGGGATTTATTTCCAACCTGCCAAGCACACTGGTGGAAGGATTCAAGACTACTTTTGAGTCGGCCCTGGAAGCCGATCTCCTTTTAATCGTTTGCGATATTTCTGATCCTCACTACAAAAAACACCTCGAAGTCACGATGCAAATATTAAAGGAATTGGGTATCGACCAGCGCGAACATATGATCATTTTTAATAAACGCGACAAATTATCATCCCCTCATATTTCCAAGATTATCGCCCGCGCTTATCCAGGAAGTCTTGTGGTGAGCAGCTACGAAACAGAAGATGTGAATATGCTTAGGGAGCATATCTGTAAAACTTTTTTAGATAAGCAGACACTCTACGATTTGTTTATCCCCTATGAACAGGGTGCAGCCATGGCCAAAGTGGCAAAAAACACCAATGTTGTAAAAGCTCATAATCATGAACGAGGCATCTTTTATCGTATTAGAATTCCAGCTTTTATCTTTGATGAGCTGGGACTTTTTCCTTACGTCCTCACGCCTGACGATCCCAAGTTGGAAGAATGGAAATTTTTATTAGAAAGCGCCACTCCGAAAATAGATGGTTAGCCCAAACACTAGGAGCACCAAAGAACATCCGCCAATCATGAACAATAAATCTTTATCCATTCCCTAATATCCGCTTAAACATTTCCAAGGGCCGTAAAGGAAATTCTTCATAAGAGATGCGCAAGTTATCCCCCCATTCGGCCATAATATCTATAGGACGTTTTTCACTTGGACCATAGAGCGTTACAGAAATATTCCTAGCATGCGCCAAAGCGAGGAGGAGAGGTAACTCTCCCAGATACTGTTCAACATTAATCATAATAACTGAAGGTTCAAGATCATTAATAAAATAATCCATACTCTCTACGTGGGAGAAATCAAAGAGTTTGGCCCCCATTCTCTCGGCCGCCAAACGCAAGGCCATGGCCCGGGAGGCCTCATTTTCAATCAAAAGGATTGTCACAACATCACCCATGTTAACAATTATGCCCGAATATATAATATTTACAAGGTTGCCCCTATCTAAATGACTTTGTTGTAGTGTGAACTACGTATGTCTAAAAATGTTAAACTTGGGATAATGTGCTTCCTGCTTTTTTTTACCTCGGGAGTTGGGGCACTGGCGTCGCCATGTCTGTACGATGAAAGGCCTACGACCCAACATCTGCTTGAGGCCATTCATTTAAATAAAGCACGCAAAAAATTATATCGGCAACATTTTGGTGCAAAAGCCGCAAACGTTTTTGCAGAAGTTATGCTGTATGAACATCTTATGCTTCCCTTTGCCTTGATTCTCGACTGGCAGGCAAAACCTTTCCTGTGTTCGGGGGTAAGTATTTTGAAAGATGATCTTGTTTCTATCGGCATGACACCCAATTTTTCAAGCGTCCGAAGTATGCCTCAAAGTTTTGAAAGACCCGATAGTCGGGAAGCTGTAAAAAACTTGAAAAAACGGTTACGCGAAACCATCGAAGCCGACAGGTCCAGTAATGACGTTCATTTTACAAAAACTGTCGAGTTGCTTACCTTGAAGATCAATGAATTACAACTGGGCCCCCACGTTAATTGTCTGCAACGACACTTTCTGGAAAGTACCGCCCTCGCTCTTACTCATGCAGACACTTATCAATTGAAGGCGCAAGAGCTAGGATTAAAATCGACACTTCCTCTCTCCATAAAATTTGCCAAAGTTCACCTGCAGGCCCTCAGCATCATGGCGCGACTTGATCGCAATGCCTATCCTTTGCAAAAAGAAGGCATCCCAATTTTCTGCCAAGACGTTCCCCCGATTCGCTTCTAATTTTTCTCTGCCCCCAAGGGTGCCAGGTCCGAATGCTTTCAACAATGCTTTCTAGTCAAAAATGCTACCGGGTGCCACACTCCATGATGTAGCAATAGTGCATTATTTTGGTTTAATAATTATATGAGACCATTGACGAAAGAGCGTGGCACGAATTACGACGAATTACGCGTTCAAAATTTTGTCATGAATGGCTTAAGGCCTGGAACCCTTCCTTGGGCCGGATGTTGTTGAACTCCAAGATGACAAAATCGTTCGCAACGAAGTCTATTTTGATATACAGGCCCTGCAAAAGAGAAAAAATCATGCACGAATGTTGTTTTAGCAGATATATTAAGTTGTGCTTCTCGTAGGTCAGAAAAATGCACAGAAACGACCACGCATCTTTTTTGCCGGGATTGTGGCAAAAATTCAATAATTTTGTCCTGTTGCTGACTGCGACGGCGGTGGGATTGTATTTGATCTATCTCTCAATGGGTTTGACACTCAATTCAGTCAGTATGACGGTGGCAATGGTCAAATATGTCATGATTTTTATTCTTCCTTCTTTGGTGTGCATCCCACTGACTAATAAAATGTTCACCACCAGAATTGACGAAGACGGCATTCATTGCCTGAGCATTCCCGTCCCTTTTGCCACCGTGAGCGTACATGTTTTATGGAAACAAATCTACATGGTGGAATATAGAGGCATTTTTCTGGCCCGCTATTATGTCCTCAAAGATAAGGCCGAAAAGGTTCTTGGATGGATTCCTTTTGACATGATGGATGCAACTTCCTTTAAAAATGCCGTGATACGATTTACTTCCAAGGACAATCCTTTTTATCAAACCTTGGCGAACGAAGAAAGGGCCTACACTATGAAGCATATTCCTTTTCTCCTTCAAGGGAATACCAGTTTATTTTTCAGTGGTGTGGCCTTACTTAAAATGTCCGGAGATAATTTCTCCCCTATGTCTTATCAAAAAGTGGAATTATTTTTTAAGCAGGCCCGAATCGCCACCTCTGACTCCAACAAAAATGGCGAATTTTATTTCAACTTTCAAGGCATTCCCGGCGAGTATGAACTGAAGGTCTCCTGGTCATGTTTTACCGCTCAATACAGAGTCCAACTCCCAGTTTCATCGAACGCCAAAATCAGGATTGAGGCCAGGGCCATGGATTCGACCACAACCTTTGCCAAACGGCACGACTAATCTGAATAGTGGAGTGCCGGACCAGTTTTAGACTACATACGATATTTTTTCTGACTTTATTTGCAAAAAGAAGCGTCCCAATTTTCTGCCAAGACGTTCCCCCGATTCACTTCTAATTTTCTCTGCCCCAAAGGGTGCCAGGCAGGTCCATTTTGTTAACCCACGTAGTTAACGAAAAGAGCCTGGCACCAAATACCAACCACCAAATACCAAATATACCAAATATATGTAGTAAGTATTAATTAGAGGTTTAGGCAGCGTATGAGTTCATCTAGTGAAGTTTTTCCTTGAGCTGCGTTCTCGCTTCCTCTGATTAAGAATGTTTTAAAGCAAGGGTCTAATTTCTTAAGTATAAGATTGTCAAAGTGTTTGTCTTTTAAGATTGCATCTTTTACTTTAGATGTAACGGTTAACACTTCTTCTAAAGCAAATCTACCTTGATACCCATCCACACATTTTGGACAGCCCTTCGGTCTATAAAACGGAGTAGATTCTATAAGCTTGGCTGGGATTGGCCCATGCTCTGTCAATTGATCAATCTGCGTTTTTGTTGGCCTGTATTTTTGCTTGCAATGAGGGCAAAGCTTTCTTATTAAACGTTGAGAGATAATCATTTTTATGCCTTCAGCAATAATACCCCTTTTGCTAGAAAATAAAGCTAATATTTTTTCTAGAGAATCGAGAACACATTGACATTGAAAAGTACCAATTAATAAATGGCCACTGTTTGCAATATCTATCCCCATTTCTACCAATTTATCACTATCGTCAAATTCGCTCACCATAATTACATCAGGGTCAGTCCTCATTATTGACCGAAGTCCATTTACGTAGTCGAGTCCATGTGTTTTATTAATTTGAGTTTGCGTTGCCCAGGGGATGACAACTTCTATAGGATTTTCAATGCTTGCAATTTTCATGCTTGGGCCAGCTATTTCTTTTAAAAGAGATAGCATTAGAGTGGTTTTACCATGACTCGGGGGTGACGATACAAGAATCAACCCATAGGAAAGATTTATTGCTTGTTTTATTCTCTTTACGTTTTGTGGGTCAAAGCCAAAGTTTTCAATATTCATTCTATCTAACATGATATTAACATTTAAAAGGCGGGCAGTTAATGCTATCCCGTAATAACTAGGGGTAAAGCTTATCAAAAAATCAATTTTTTTATTTGGTAAGGATGTTAAGATTTCACTTAGATTGTATTGAATCCTCCCATCTTGTGGTAGCAATTTTTGGTGTAAGTCACATTGAGAAAGTGACATCCACTTTTCTATAATACCTTGTACTTGATCGTGCTCAAAGGTAACGATTGTTTTAAGCATTCCTTGAATACGAAAACGAATAACACCGATGGGGCCTTGCCCAATATCATCTATAGTAGACGATAGATGTATGTCTGTAGCATCGACAAAATTAGCAGCCACGACAGTCAACAGGCATAATTTTTCTAACAAGTCGCAATTTATATGAGACATGTTCAGTTTTTTGTCTGTGTGTTTACCAATATATGATTCAAGCTGATCTAAGATGGGTCCTAAGTCTCCCTTAATCTTTATCTCAGGTCCCTCTCCCTTCAACAGACGCTCAATATCCTTGGTATAAAATCTCCACTGACGGCCAACCTTTGTTCCCTTAATCCTTCCCGACTTTAGCCAACGATAGAAAGTGGGTTTTGATATTTGTAGGGTTTCAATTGCTTCTTCTATATCCATTATTTCTTTCTGTTCCACAATTTCTCCAATGTTTGCTTTGTCATATTGTGAGTATCGTATAAAACAAAATAATGTAAATCCAAAAAGCTATAATCACTATGATAAAATTGATAATATGTTTATATTCAAGTAGTTCATGTGGATAATGATAAGGCTATTGATAATTTTGTGATAATTTCTATGGGCAGTGAGTGCCGGCCGACTTTTTGGACTACATACGATATTTTTTCTGACTTTATTTGCAAAAAGAAACATCCCAATTTTCTACCAAGATTCCCCCGATTCGCTTCTAATTTTTCTCAGATATTAGAGCAAGAATTTGTTCACCAGTGGCAGGCGATTGCAAAGGAATTATTTTGTCAATATAACGAACTCCAATAGCGCGTTTAATGGCGGTCCAAACAGAGATCCCCAATACAAAAGGGGGTTCACCCACCGCCTTTGAGGCATGGACATTGACTGAGTTCGTGTGATTTTCAATAAAGGAAATATTAAAAACCGGGGGAGTATCTTGAACCGAGGGAATTTTGTAAGTTGTGGGTGAATGGGATAAGAGATGACGTTTTCCATCGTACACCAGTTTTTCAGTTGTCACCCAACCCATGGCCTGAGTAAACGCTCCAATCACCTGCCCTCTATCTATGCCCGGATTAATAGAACGCCCAACATCCATAAGGATATCTACCCGTAGAACTTTATTTTCCCCAGTATATTCATCAATTTCAACTTCTGTAACGGCCGTACCCATAGTGAAATAATTAAAGGCCTTGCCTTTGCCGCTATCTTTATCAAAATCTAAACCTGGAGTTTTATAATGAGCATATTCTCCAAGTGAAAGACGCTCTAGATAGGCCTTCTTGATCAGATCAGTCCATGGCAAGGACTTGTCTAAACTTTGTAATCTCTGTTTAATTTTTGAGGCAGCTTCAAGGACCGCGGCCCCATTTAAATCCGCACCCGAGCTCGCTGCCGTAGGGGATGTATTATGATTTTTTTCGGTCGAAGTGGGCATCACGCGTACCATACTGGTGGGTATGCCAAAAGTATCGGCCACAATTTGGGCCAGCTTGGTATTTACTCCTTGCCCCATTTCTGTCGCACCAGTAGAAACTTGAACGGTGCCATCGACGTGCACATTCACCAGGGCATTGGCCTGATTTAAGAAGCGTGCGGTAAAGGCAATGCCAAACTTAGTGGCGGTCATCGAAATACCACGCACTTTTCCCGAGTGTTCGCGATTGAAAGCTTGAATCTCTCTACTGCGTTTTTCATAATCAGAAATTCTGTAAAGTTCATCAAATAAAAAAGGTAACTGATTATTATCTACACTCTGGCCATAAGGAGTCATATTGCGTTCTTTGGTCCCATAACAATTGGCACGCCTAACTAAAAATGAATCCTTTTTCAAATAGATCGCAATGTCTTCCATAATGGATTCCATGGCCATATTACCCTGAGGAGCTCCGAAACCACGAAAGGCGGTATTCGAGTGGTTATTGGTACGACAAGCTGCAGCCTTGATTTCAATATTGGGAACATAGTATGCGCCATCAAGGTGGAACATGGCACGCTCTAAAATAGAAGGCGATAGATCGGTATAGGCCCCACCATCAGAGTAAATTTGAGCGCACAAAGCGATCAGCAATCCTTTATCATCAAACCCAACTTCGTAATAAATTTTAAATGGATGACGTTTTCCGGTTATTTTCATGTCCTCATCTTTCGTAAGCACACAACGTGTCGGTCTCTTTAATTTTGAAGCCACCAAGGCCGCATAGGCAGCGAAGGGGGCCGCTTGACTCTCCTTTCCTCCGAATCCTCCGCCTAGACGTTTAACTATGCTGACGACATCGCAGTAACGAAGGCCGAGAGCATGCGCCACAAGATGCTGCGTCTCTGTGGGATGTTGTGAAGAAGAATGGATTTCAAACTGCCCATTTTCCAAGGGATAGGCGATGGCCGCCTGATTTTCCAAATAGAAATGCTCTTGCCCCCCACATTCAAAAACTCCCTTGAGACGATTGGGAGATTTCGGCAAGGCCTGGGACACATCACCTTGGACAAAGGGATGGGCCACATAGATAAATTTCTGAGAAACAATGGCTTCATCAATGGTAAAGATACTGGGAATTTCCTCCATTTCAATTTTTATCAGTTTCCGCACGACAGGTAGAGACAATCTATCTTTGACAGCAATCAACAGAATCGGCTCATCCATATAGGATACGATAGGATCGGCCAGGAGTGGTTGCTCCTCTACAATAGTCCCCCATACGTTTTTATGAAAATCCCGACCACGATAAATTCCCAAGACATCGGGATGCTGTAACGCTGCTTGCACGTCTATTTTTTTTATCTTTCCATGGGCCACAGATGACGTCACAATTCCAACAAAGACTTCGCCTTGAACCTCAGGTCTATCGTCGATAAATATACTTTGCCCTGTGACGTGAGTGACCGCCGAATCATGCGGAACTTCTTCACCCACACTACCTACACTACCAATACTACCGACGCTCATCGGGCACCCCGTTGGGGTGGCACGTCACCCATTTTCAAAAGCAAGTTCTGACATAGCAGTAAACGATACTCATGTGAACCGCGCACGTCGCTGATGGGTTGAATCAAAGTTGACAACATCTTTGAGGCCTGAACAAAAGTATCCGGCTGCCATGGTTTCCTGGTTATAAATTCTTCAATGGCATTTTGCCTGACCACTGTGGGTGCCACTCCTCCAAGTGCCAAAGAAAATTTTTCAAACACGCCATCTTTCAAAGTATAACGGGCAGCAAACGTAACCGTGGCGATGTCTAAATCTTTCCGACCTGATACCTTGTAGAGTCGATACTGTTCGTTATTATCTTTCGGCCTGGCAAGACGAATGCCTGTGATAATTTCATCTGGACCCATATTGAGTTTTTTGTAATCTAGGAAAAACTCGTTAACGTTCAATAAGCGCCGACCTCTGACTGAAGTCAGCTCAACTTCGGCTTCAGCAACCAGTAAAAAGGGTATGCTATCTCCGACTGGAGAGGCATTGGCCAAATTCCCCACTAAGGTGGCCATATTTTTAATTTGCTGTGAGGCAAAGAGGTGAAGTAATTTTGAAAATTCAGGAAAAGATTGGCCTATTATCTTTTCAATTCTAGTAATTGTTACTCTGGTTCCAATCTCAAAATATTCATTTCTATCTTGCACTTTGTATTGCTCAAGAATATTTTGCAAACTCAAAAGACGCTTTGTTTGATACCTGTCTTTATTAACCAAGACGCCTAAATCAGTGGAGCCTGCGATCAAGCGGATATCAACAAATTTTTCTTTGAGATGCAAAGCATCTTCCAAACTCACGGGAAGATAAAGGATTTTATCTCCAGATACGATCTCGACAGGAACAGTGGCGCTGGCCGCGAAATCATTCAAAATATGATCGTCGTGATACCGGGCACTGATTCGCGTAATCTTAGAAATATTTAATTCAGTCGCGGCCTGTAAAATTGGCGCATGCCCGGTACAGCGACACAAATTACCAGTGAGATAACTTTGTACATATTTCATGGAGATTTTCTTGTGCCCATCACCTTTGAGAGCATCCACCATCCCAACAATCGAGCAAATAAATCCTGGAGTGCAGTAACCACATTGGGCCGCGTGATTTTTGACGAAAGACTCCTGTGCCGGATGGAGTTTGCCATTTTCTGCGATACCTTCAATCGTTATGATGTGGGCAAGATCGAGATTGTGAAGAAAGGCAATACAAGAATTAATCGCATTAAAATGTAAATAAGCGAGTCCAGAGCATTGAGCTTCTTGATAACGGCCCACTAAAACCGTGCAAGCACCGCAATCACCTTCTGCACAGACGACCTTGGTACCCGTCAGTCCCCTTTTTCGACGTAAAAAAGTGGCCAGATCAAGAAAGACCTCTTCCCCCCGAACTTCAACGCGTTCTCTATTGATATACAAAAGAACATAATCACGCTTCATAGACGTCATAGTATGCCGCGAATAACCAGAGATGGCAAAGGTAGGTGTCCTAACGTATCAAAACTGCACAAGATTAATGACCGACGTTAAGAGAACATAATTTTTATATGCCTGAGAAATTTTGAAGGTATTTGAGCAAAGTCCATGATAAAAGCAGCAAAGTTAAAAGCAGCAAAACTTTGGGGACTCCGTATGATTTTGAAAATCATATTTTTAAGCTTGTCTTTAAGCTTCTCTTTAGCAACGTTAACCTCCTGGGCCAATGACGAGAGTAATAGCGAAGCACAAGTCATCGGGCAAGTATCTCAAGTCGTAAAGATTGTGGATGGTTGCAGTGTCAAGATAGGCGCATTTAGATACTACCGCGAACACATTCTCCGACCACTCTATCAAGATGAAGTGCTGAGGCAAGAAATTTTTCTATCCGTTCGCCAGTGTAGCGGGCTACGTGTTGGTGATGAAATTTCTGGAGTCCTTATTGCGGACGAAGATAGTATTATTCTCGAAGACTAGACTTCTTTGATGAAATTTTTTGCAGGGAATCTGATTTGAGCGCCATAAATACCACCTTTGGCCCGCTTTCCAGCAGAAATCACCATGACAGGAACAGCATCACACGGAAGCTTTAAGAGACAACGTAATCGTGCACTATCATATCCTTCCATGGGGCAGCTATCATACCCCTGTGCCCTCAAGGCCAACATATAGTTCTCACAGGCAAGCGCAGTACTTTTTACGGCCCATATCTTTAAGTGTGTTCGACTTGTCGGTTCACGGGGTATGGCCCGAAACCACCCGAGAGACCACACCAGACCTTTTTTAACCAGTCCTAAGACACCCAAAGGTCCTTGACCATAGACATAGGGAACTAATTTTTCATAGTAATCTCGTGCTGCTGCTGGAACTTTGATGGCGGCCTTTTCATTTTCATCAAAGATTTTTAGCATCTCCTTTCTGGCCCAATTCCAAGTATTGGTTCTGGCCACGGCAACCACTAATTCCTGGGCGGATTTCGCTGCCGGCTGGCCCAAACAGGCCTCTACCAACTTTGCTTTTTTATCGGGGTTTTTTACCCAATAAAATTCCCAACATTGCAAATTAGATGAATTAGGTGCGAGCAGGGCCGCATCTAAGGCTCGCCTCATGACAGCTTCAGGGATGGGGTCCTTAGTATACAAGCGGACGCTTCTTCGGGATCGAATAACTTTAAAAAATTCTTCGCCATCAATTACCGGAGCTACCTCATCGTAGTCAAATTTTGGCGGGTCAGTAAAAACATTAGTTTTGTTATCCGGCCTTGTCATAAATATTCCTATAGTAGAATGATAAACCATCCGCACACGCGGATGGCCCGTCATTCTATTAATTCTTTCAAAGAGTTGCTAGGATTTTAATGTATTGATCAGCATGCTTTTTCTCAACTTTGGCCAAGCCTGCAAAGACTTTTGAAATCTTTTCCAATTTTTCTTGAAAGTTTTTAGCGTGGGTGGAAGATTCAACTTGCTGCTTTTCAAATTCCTTTAAGGCAGCACTCTGTCCTTCGATCTTTGCCGTTTCTGCATAGCCTGGATACATTTCGGTATATTCATAGGTTTCTCCCTCGGAAGCCAAAATGAGTAAATCCTTCACCGTAAGCTTATCTTCAGGATACAGAAAACTTAGATGACCTGCTGCATGGCCAACTTCTTGCTTGGCAGTATCTTCAAATAACTGTGCGACCTCCTCGTTTCCCTTCTTCCTGGCCAACTTTGCAAAATACATATATTTTTGATAAGCCATACTCTCACCAGCAAAGGCTGACTCTAGATTTTTCCATGTTTTGATTTCTGCTCTCTTTTTCATACTGCACTCCTTGTTGTTTGTTGTTACCGTTGTCATGCTGCGGATTTGAATCTATTATCGTCTAAAATGACAAATAGATAAAATTGATAATATCTATAACAACATAGATAAATACTATATAGGTAAATACTATAATGAAAAACATAACGATAACTCAGCTTAAGTACGTCCTTGCAGTGGAAGAAGCACGCAGTTTTGCCAAGGCCGCCAAATTGTGTGGCGTCTCTCAACCCACTTTGAGCATGATGCTCAAAAAACTTGAAGATGAGTTGGGCCTTATTATCTTTGACCGTTCCAAATCCCCTACGATTGTGACCAGCGAAGGCGAAAAGATCATTCTCCGGGCGCGCAAAATATTTAACGAATTATCGGGACTAGAGGAAGATCTCCACTTTGCCAAAGAGCTTTCAGGCGAGATCAGGCTCGGCCTCATTCCAACTTTGGCGCCTTATCTCCTGCCGCTTTTTTATCATCACTTCTGCCAAGCTTACCCTCAAACGCACCTCAAAGTTTATGAACTACAAACTGATCATATGATCAGTCAGCTCAAACGGGATCAATTAGATATTGGCATAATGGCCACCCCTCTTCACGATTCAGAGTTAGTTGAACAATCCCTGTTCTATGAACGCTTCTTTATTTTTTCCAACGCTCCTCGGATGAAAGTAAAACTTAGTTGGAGCGACATTCCGACTGATTCTCTCTATCTCCTTTCGGAAGGACATTGTTTCCGACATCAAACCTTGCAAATTTGCAAAATAAAAAAAACCGACGAGATTTCTTTTCAAGGAGGACAATTTGAAACACTGCTTCAATTAATAAAAAAGCACCGGGGAGTCACTCTCATTCCCGAACTTCTCTATCATCAACTGACCGAAAATGAGCGCACTAAATATGTCTCGGAATTTAATCCCCCGATTCCCACACGTGAAATCGGCCTGGTGGCGGCACGTTTTTTCCTCCATGAAAGAAAAATGGCAGCCTTGACTGAATCGATCCTGGCAAATGTGCCAGTGTCCCTTCAATCTCATAAGCGCAATTCATACAAAATCATACCGATCGCGTGATATCATTGTCAGTTAACCTGAGTTCGGGATTAGTTATTTTGGAGTTGCCACTTAATTATACTCTTCTGATTACCTGTAACTACACCTGCATAGTTTAGGAATCTGAAATCACGACCAAGTTTGCGATGATCACATTTTTCAAAACGCTCAAAACCAAATGTTCTGTCATAATCTTTATTTAGCTTCGGCAATAGCCAGGTTACGGTTGCGAGGGTTAGCGGGTTTCTAAAACGCAAATGAATCCTCCCGTGGCGATCGACTATAGTGAAGCGATTATCAATAAAATTTTTCAGCGGAGCAGTACGCTCGCCAATAGCAACTTTAATGTCATTGAGCATGCCTTCGCTCAAGACTTTTGCTTCATTCATGTACTCTAGGTCCCTATGATAAATCCCGCACCACCCCCTATAGTCCCCGCCGCAATCTTGACTCTTCTCTTGATTCTTCTCATGCCTGTCTCTTGATATATTTACACAGGCCTCAACTGAAATAACCTTCAACTCAGATACAGTAGGAATCCTTTCTTGCGCGCTCAGAATTATATCAAACTCACCACCAGGAGTTAATTTCGGTAACTGGATCCGATCGGTACCTGTCTCTGATTCCAATTCAAAATTGGTGTTTTTATAAACTCCTTTGAGAATCTTATAGATGGGAAGGGCAAAAAGCCCGACTTCCAATTTCGGTGCAAAATCGGCCATCAGAAAATTACTAAAATCTTCATTTGAACTTTGTTTCGTCACATCCACATGAGACATTTCTGTTGCAGAGATCCAAGGACCATTGGGTAGATCTTCGTCCATTAAGTGTTCAATATTATCCACTTCAAATGGAGTGTTTATGCGCGAATCAAGCACAAATTTACCATCACTCGTGATTTCGTATTCTTTTCCTATGAGAGTGAAAAGTTGAGCTAGATTGACACCTTTAACATAATAAATTTTAAAATACTTTAAACCATTGGAGTAATTCAGTGCAATTCCGTTTAGTTTCGCTTTTTTTATAACCTCATCGACTGTTCTCTTTTTCTTGTTAATTTCATAAGAAAAATCATCGATGCATAAACCCAGCTGTCTCTTATGTCCCAAGAGAAACTCTAGGCCCTGTCCTTGGTCAAAATCAATTGCAATACTTCCGGCCTTATAACCTTCCTGGTCAGTCATAGGGCCTATTTCGATATTTTCGTTAAATGTATTTACCCAGCGTGGTGTCGGTTCAAGAGAGGCAACATCTCCTTCTTCGCCTATTGAGAAGACCTTCAGCTTGATTTCGGAAACATGCTGCAATGCTGGAACCCCATCGAGATACACCTCGGGTTGAATTTTGAGCGAGAGCCGCAAAAATGATGAGGATACGTCAGGAATATTAACAGAATGGAAGAGATCCTTCATAACCCAGCAGTTTTCCATTTCGGCCATTCTTTCAAAAAATCCGCCATTCACTTCTCCACTTTCGCCCAACTTTTTTGCCATTATATCGAGAACTATAATCGGTGCTTCCACCATACTTAGGATGGCATTGGGCCGAAGCCTAGCTTGGCCATTTTTGAAAAAAAAGGTTAGATCGACACTAGTTTTCGAACTTGGACACAACTTGGGTACCTGAATAATTCGACGAGTTTTATCAACTTCATCGACATCGGGAATATCATCATCATCCTGGTCTGCACGTTGCCGCTCAGCTTGTAGACTCTCCATGTCTGGAAGTTGCGGATTAACAGGTTGGCCTTTGTCACAGGCATGCATAAATGGCATCGTGAATAGCAGAAATAAGATACGAATTATAGGAACCATAGTTCACCTCCTCGCCGGAGGTTTTAACACGACAGCATAAAAGATAGTCAGGCCTAAATGGCATCACGCAGGTTTTTTTCCAATCTGAAACAAATTTAAAAATATTTTTTAAAATTTCGCCCAACCCATTTGTATAGGCCAGATGTAGAATCCAAAAATCGTTTTACAAATTTGGCATCAAGGACTTCCGAATGGGCAACATCTCTTTCAAAATCTTTTTTCATGTCATCCACTACGACGGCATCATCCGTGTACATAACCGACTCCGATTGATATTCCTGGGCCCGATTGTCGAGGTTATCACTACCGAAAAATACTACATCTCCGATGACACCACCTTTACGGTGCAAGGTACTGTTCTCATTCCACATGCGCACTTCGACGCCTGCATTTAATAACGGTCTAATGGCATAAATCATAGCCGCAAAAAGTATTTTCCCGTGTGCCTTTTCGTCGGTTGATTTTAAGGAGTTAGTCAAAATCCGTATTTTGACTCCGGCCTTGTGGGCCGCAACCAGTGCCGCAACAAATTTTCCTCCTGGGATAAAATAAGGAGCATAAAGCGTAATTTCTTTAGGATTACCTTGTATAGTTTGGGTCTGCGCTTCCAGAATTGCACCCAGGTGTGCCTTCAAGATTGGCCGAGCACTTGTCACATAGGGGTTGCCTAAAATGCCTACGGCCTTGGAATTTCCGTTGATAGTCGATGACTCTTCGTTCAAATGGCGCTTGCAACTGCTCATCTTTTTTAACCCATAATATTCTTCACGCATGGAAACAAAATTGTCCCAGCCATACCACCAGATATCAGGATTATAGTCCGCCACCATCAAGGCCAAGCGCTTAAAATTGAGTTGAAATTGATAGTGCAAAGAACAAGCCACCGGACCAGTCACTTGATAATCAACATCATACCATCCATGATTTATTTTTTCTTCTTTAAGTTTTTCTTCTTTGTAGGAATCAAAAGCATGAAGTTTATAAGTCCGAGTATACCCACTCCCACCCATGATCAGTGTCTCCCCATCTATAATAAGAAGTTTTTCATGAATGGCATAAAATCTAGATCCTGGCCGAAAAAGAATGACATGGGCCTTACAATCCTTAAGCTTGAGTGCATAATCCATGTAATCTTTATTGGCCCTATGATCAATCAAAACACGAATATCCAGACCTGCTTTTGCCTTTATACAGAGCATTTTAAAAATGTCTTTTCCGATCTCATCTGGCGAAATCGAAAAGGTGGAAAAGTAGATAGATCGTTGAGCGTTATGAATCAACTCCATCCGTTTCGCCATCAATTGGGCACCATCTTTGAGTGGAGTAATGAGATTGCTATTGAGTCCGGCACGCATCGGAAATGAATCCGCCGCCGCCATAAGGGGGACCACATGCAGGAACAAACATACTATCAGTATGTTACATATCAGTGCCATAAATAACTCCCTTCCCCAAGTAGGATTATAGCTAAATCAAAATTTAAGGTTAAATTTTGCGATGAAACCTGAAAAAATTACAGGGATTCAAGACTTTGATAGTCGTGCAAAATCTTTTGTCGCAGCAAAGAAATCTTATTATCTTGCCCGTATCCCAGGATGCGACAAAGGTTGCGCAAGAGAGTGGCTTGATCTTCCTTATTACCTCGATGCGACTCGAAAAGGTTTAAAAGAAAAATGATGTTTCGAGCATATTGATTAACAAAAGTTCGCAGCCCCTGGGCCATATCTGATGGCAAATTCACAAATTCGAGACCGATATTTGTACTCATGATCACATCAACCTCGGATTTTCCCTCAAAAGAACGAACAATCCTGCCTCGAATTCTAAAGATTTTTCGTTCTATCATCTCAAATTTTAAATTGATTAAACGTTCAGTGTTCATAGCTGCAAAATCTGGAAATAGGGGAAGATCAAGCATGAGAGAGAGGGCATTAATCTTAGGCAGATGAGGCATGAGGGAGAGGAGCAGCCCTCCCTCTGAGAGGTTGGCACAGAAGGCCTTAAAGATGTGACCTTCATCCTCAAATAATATTTCTCGACGCAAGGGGGCCCTCAAATACTGTCGTTTTAGACGTTTCTTGTTATCTACTGCCTGGGCCACCATTCCATACTCTCCTTGACTTGAACTAGAGCATTTTGGAAGCTATCTCTGAAAGTTGAGAACGTTCTCCAATTTTTAAGGAAGCATGAGCAATCAGTTCATTAGACTTAAGACGGTCTACACAATAGGCCAGACCATTATTAACGGAATCAAGATAAGGATTGTCTATTTGCTCGCAATCTCCGGTTAAAACGATTTTGGTTCCTTCACCTGCGCGTGTTACGATAGTTTTCACCTCATGAGGTGAAAGATTTTGTGCTTCATCAACGATGAGATATTGCCCAGGAATAGAACGTCCGCGAATGTAGGTCAAAGGTTCAACGTGCAAGAGGCCCTGATTAATTAATTCCTCCCACGAACCATTACTTGCCCCACGCACACTGCCAAACAAAAAATCCATATTGTCAAAAATCGGCTGCATCCAAGGTCCCAGTTTGTCATTCACATCGCCTGGAAGAAAACCAATGTCTCTGCCCAAAGGTTGTACCGGTCTAGAAACTAGCAATCTAATAAATTTTTCCTTGGCCACCGTCATCTCAAGGCCGGCGGCAATCGCCATCAACGTTTTCCCAGTACCGGCCTTTCCCACTAAAGTCACAAGCTTCACTTCATCATTTAAAAGCGCATCAAAAGCAAAACGCTGTTCGACATTTTTGGGGTAAATTCCCCAAGCCCCTTCTCGCATTGGGATTAAAGGAATTAATCCAAGTTTGCCATGATGATATCTGCCATAGGTCCGATGACTGGGATTGTCTTTTTCTTGTAACGTCACATACTCGTTGGGACAAATGCCCGTCGCCTTCATCTTATCAGCGGGCAGAAAACGGTTGCGTTCAAATTCATGGAAGTCAAGCAAGGGTACTTCCACAATCCGATGCCCCGTATACAATTCCTCGTAAGTCACATCCTGTGTACCAAAATCCTCTGCCGGAACGCAGACCACGTCCGCTTTTAAACGTAGATTGATATCTTTTGTAACCAGCAAGACATTTTTTCCTTCTTCCTTCAGGGTCAAGGCAGTTGAAAGAATCAAATTGTCATTTTTACTTAGATCAATCAAAGTGCTGTGATTGTTAGTTCCCCGTCGATCGAGGCCAATCATTAACTTTCCGCCCGATTCCAGAGGCACACCTTGGGAGAGATGACCTAAAGTTCTAAGATCATCCATGAGCCGACCGAAATAACGGGCGTTCCGACCATTTTCATTTTGGTCACGCTTAAATCGATCAATTTCCTCGATCACAATAAGCGGGATATAAACAGTATTATTACCAAATTTAAAAATTGCGCTGGGATCAAAGAGAATAACATTGGTGTCGAGAACAAAGATTTTTTCCGTCTTTTCTTTTTCCAAGACTTTCTCCTTCAAAGAATTTTATCAATATATTTTGATGGATTAAAGATCAAAAGTAAAATCAAGCAGTGAAAGGTAGATTAAAGCACGTTTTCCTTGCTCTTCTTTAAAATCTGTTCCCAGTTCTATGTTATAAAAGCCCACCATGAGTTTCATCAGCCAGATATTGGCCATGACCCCATAAGTGATATACCCCTCGCTCCAGCCTCCCATCACTCGAACAATAGGTATGCCGAGTTCGAACCCGAAATGGGTCATCCTTCCTAACCCAATTGGTTGGTTAATGGGATGGAAATCCAGAGAGAGAGAATAATCCAAAATACCAAAATCTTGGCGCCAAGCTGCTCCAGTATTAATATACATCTCCTGATCCGGAACCTCACCAGTTCCTTCTGTTTTCTTAAAATCTGTGCTCCCAATATCAAGAACGGAGGCCGCAAAGGCCAGCTCGGATTTCCCAGAAGACACAATATGCTCCACTCCAGCATCGGCCCCCCAGGCCTTACCCTTGGCAAACCCCAAAGCTCTTCTAATGCCATCAAGGTCCGTTTTTTCGCTGCTATTAATCTCGTTTAACAACGTCGTGCCAAAAAGTGAATAGCTTCCGGTCAAACCTTGTCGATTAATATTTTTCACAGCGGCCCCCACCGAAGTACGGTAGCCTACGGAAGACTTTTTCTTGGTCCGGTCAAAAGGATTAAATTTTTCCATTTTTCCACCAGCACCCCAACTATAGGCATACCCTGCGATAAATCCCCGATCTAACCTATAATCAATATCGAGTTGAGGGTAAATGGCATTTTGAAGCACTAAACTGGTTGTCGAACTGGCAAACATGGTAAACCCAAAAGGACCGAACTTGAGTCCTGGCGTGGCCCCAGCATGGACATAGACAGGAAAACCCAAAACTCGATCGGCTATAGGAACTGGATCTTTGGGAAAATCCTCAAAACGATCCAACTCCGCCAAGACATTCGTGACCCCAATATCCGGGTTGATGGGATAAATCTCCACCAATGAACCACGCCCCAAGGTCGCAGGATTGTAAAAAAGGGTATATTCGTCATAGGCCATAGCTGTATAGGCATCTCCCATCAAGAGGGCCTTGGGGGATCGATATAAGTAGCGCATCTCACGCCCAAAAATGGCCGGAACAGTCAGCAGACCAAAGACCAAAATGGCCAAGAATTGTCTCAAAAATGATTTCGCCAACCCACTCATTGCACCAGAGTCTCCATCATAAAAGCAAAATATGTTTGGATGTAATCGTCGCTCGTAGCATTAAGACTTTCACATCTGCTTTGAGATAACACCGTATTGACCTTGGCTTCACTGCCAGAAGTATTGGCCTCAACCAAAACTTTTCCAGCGTTCAAGGCGGTCTCGAGAACGGCCAACTCATCAAAATCATCGCCCGCCACTCCTGCAATCACACTCGGAAAAATGGCCAGAAAATTATTGAGAAGAACAATCCCTTCACAGGCCAAGGCCACATCAATGGCATTATCCGTGCCCAAGTCCGTGTGCCCTGCTGTTGCAGGAGAAATGCAAGCTCCCGTGGCCCCAGACACTAACCAAGCTGTCATATCGGCGAATCCACCGGTAAAGGCCAAATTCTCATAATTCATGAAACAGTCATTTGCCCCGGTCCCTGCGCCCTTTACGCCTGCATCACTGGCGTTGCCATAATAATAAAAATAACGCCCCAACTGTACGAGGATGAGATACATTAACATGGCATTTATTTCTTTCGCATCAGCAACACTAAAAAGTGCCTCACGACGGGCCACAGTTGGATCCAAAGTCGTGGCAATTCCTCCTGCATAGAGGAGAATATTGATAGCGATTTGCAAGTTATCGTATGAGGTATTCGAGGGAGCATCCATGTCATCAGAAGTGGAAAAACGAGTTGCTCCTCCCATCGGTGCCGGAGTGCTGATCAGATCCAGATCATCAGCAAATAATTTTAAAACACTAAAACCGCCCTTGCAGGCATAGGCCGAAGCTAAGGTTTTTAAATAAGGAACATCATTGACATCCCGACCAACGCCTTCAAGGAGAATAATGGCAGCATTACAGTTTTTTTTGGTTAGAAGAATATTAGCAGAAACAACAGCATCTTCTCTTGCCTCTTGGGCAGATTTGCTACATCCAATAAGAAGTAGACATACCACTAGAGAAGAAGCGGTTAAGTGACGAATAAAAATAATCAACATATCACTCTACTTAAGTCTATCAACACCCGGCCTTTATTATGAACCTCAAACCTCTCTCAAACGAGAGCATGCAAATTTGGCCTAGTTGCTCGGTTAGAGTTTATCTGCCAACGCGCGCACCAAAAGATCCATGGCCTCTTTAAACTGTTCTTTTTCAAGAACTAAGCTGATGCGTGCGGAATTAGGTACCCCAAAATCTGTCCCCGGAACCATGGCGACACCGTATTGATCAAGAAAATCCTGACATATCTGATGGGAATAATCGGCCTTATCATCGACTGTTTTTTTATATTTTTTCATCAAAGGCGTCCGACTAAAATCCACCATGTAATAAAAGGCCGAAAAAGGTTGATACCAGGTATGCGCCAAACCATAGTCACGATATTTTTCTCGGATCACTTGAGCATTTACACGAAGGTGGGCCTTAATAGGAACAAGATAATGTTCCATGAGGGAAAAATCTAAATGGACGAGAGCACGCTGAATGAGGGTACTCGCACCAGAAGTTGTTTGCCCTTGTAATTTTGCCATTCCATCCAAAAAATGCTTGGGCCCAATCGCCCATCCCATACGAAGTCCTGTGGCGGCCAGCGTTTTAGAAATACCATCTATAATAACGGTACGCTCCAGCAGCTCGGGACGACATTGATAAAAATAAGTAGGCCTTGGATCAAAATAAAAGACTTCATAATAGATCTCATCGCTGATAATTACTACATCCGGGTGCTCCATCATCAAATTGGCAAACGCTTTCATCCAATCATCGGAATAGTGAGTCCCGGTGGGATTATTTGGACTATTAATTATAATCGCCTTTGTCCTATGCCCAATCGCTCGCTTGACATCATCCAAATTTGGGACAAATACATCGAAGATGGAGGACTTGATCACGATAGGTTCACCTCTGCAAAATTTTACGATTTCGGGGTAAGTCACCCAGTGAGGAGTAAGAATAATGACTTCATCACCTGCATCAAGTAAACTTCCTAAAATATTTGAAAGTGCATGTTTAACACCATTGCATACAATTACATCCAGCTCAAAACTCTTCTCTTTTAATTCATCCTCATTATTTTCAAGCTTTTCTCCTGACTGACTTATTTTTTCTCGTATCTTTTCTTGTATCTTTTGCAAATCAAGTCCACGTGAACGCTCAAAATAATCCAAAATTTTCTTTCGTAATTCTGGGAGTCCTGAAACCAGAGGATATTGAAAACTCCTAATGAAATTCAGCTCCGCCTTTATCAGTTCCACAAATTCAGGCAGAGTTCGAAAAGGTAATTGGCCGGCAGTAAGGTTATAAATTTTACGTCCCTCTTCGGCCAAAGACATCGCGCGTGCATTGAGTTTCATTGTGATGCTTTCGTTCAGACCACGCACTCTTTGGTTTAAATGCATCTCCCCTCCCTATCAACCCGATATTCCGTACAAGTACATACGAGCATTCTAAACAATTTAGAGATGGGAGTAAAAATTAATAATGGCCAAATAACTGTGCCCTTGCCTGATGATTTTAGTCGGAGGGAATTCTTTGGGCCAAAAATCAAGTGGGACACCCTTCTTTACTTCCGATTCAATCCACAATTCTCCTCGGAAAAAATCATCCTCAAAAAAAGTCTGCTTCAAATTCTGATAGAGCGCATGCTCTGCATAGGGTGGGTCAAAAAAGAAGATGGTATGCGTGCGATCCTGTATCTCTAATTTTCGATATTGCGTACTCCATTCGCGCAGAAATAACTTAACATCCTTATGCACTGTTCGAATGGGTAAGCTTTCTCTTTCAAGATGGGCCGAATGAATGAGTCCTTGAATATTTTTTTTTAGTAATAAAATTGCCTCGGAATTTGATTCAACAAAAGTTACCGAACTAGCGCCACGACTTAACGCTTCAAATCCCACTGAACCTGAACCAGCCAAAGCATCAATAAAAGAAAAACCACTTAAATTTTGATATCGATCAAAAATACGACGGCGCAAGAGCACTGAAGTGGGACGACTGCCACTGGCCGGAACTTTAATTGAATATCCTTTGAATCGGCCACCCAAAATTTGGACCGACATGATGCTCTAGCTTACCTTTTTAGTTTTCTGGGCAGCCATACTAGATACAGGTAAGGAGAACCGCATACCACCCGGCATTTCGATTACCAATCCCTCACTAGGATTGGCGGTGAATTGCACCCAGGTTTCTCCAACATAAAATTTCAAATTCATCTGCATATCGCCTTGCACACGAAATTCCATTTGGGAAGGCATACTACACGAAACCTCTTTGGGGGAATTAGGTATCATTCTTGCTGGCTTATCAGAACTGCGTACTTCCTCAACAACCTTCGGGCGAACTGGCGTTGCTTTTTTGACTGTCACAGGCACTTCTTCTTCCACCTCTTCACCTTCAACTGCACACTGCGCCGCCGGTTCACTTCTCTCATCCGCGTCTCCACTATCTGACTCAAGGCTTTCAATTTCACTCATGATATCTTCAAGTTCTTTTTCGTTAAATCCTTGTTCTTCCTGGGCCCCAGCTGCACCTTTTGTAACCATAACTTGACTCCTCGTAAGAAAGACCGCATTCACGTCAATTATCGGCGCAACTTTATGTAGACTTTAATTCATTTACAACACAGACATGTCTAGCATAACTAACCTGAGTTCGGACTTAGGGTCTACTAAATAATTTCGGTCGGGTATCAATTAAGGAGCTTCACTTTCTGCCTCAATCTTTTTGAACAAGATTTCCATTTTGTGCAATGGCGTGCCACCATCAGGAAATTTGAGGGCATCTTGCCACGGAATATCGTCGGACACTGCAAAGATTTGCAAGATGCTTTTGCACTTTTGTGGGAAGAAGGGACGAAGCACGGTGCCCAAGAAATAGATCGACTGTAACGATAGGGCCAATGTCACCTTGGTGAGTTCAATATTGGTCTTACGCGTACTCCATGGCGCCTTATCGTTAAAATATTTATTGCACAGACGAGCGAAATCAAAAACCGCAATCATGGCACGACGAGTGGACCAAACCTGAAAGCAGGCAGAAATCTCGGCAAAACATTTCTTCATACTTTCTAAATGTTCGTGGTCTTCTTTGGTCAACAACGTCTGATCATAAATAGGCAAACGATCACCTAAAAATTTTAATGAAAACGAAAGGGAGCGATTGATAAAATTTCCCAGCGTATCGGCCAGCTCTGAATTACAAAGGGCCATAAACTCGTCATAGTCAAAATTGGAACGACTCTTTTCTGGAGCATTGATGGTCAAATAATATCTCAGATAATCAGGATCATTTCCATCGGCCAGATAATCTAAAATCCAAATGGCGTTTTTACGCGACTTCGATATCTTTTCAATGGCGTCACCTTTTTTTATATTCATGAACTTGTTGACGATGACACCTTTTGGGAGACTGTAGCCACCATGCACGTTCAACATGGCAATCCAAATCACGCAATGAAAAACGGTGTTGTCTTCACCGATGAAGTGATAAATTTCCGCATCACCCTTCCACCAGTCATGGTAGGCAGACTCGCTGGCACCCTGCGAGACGAGTAGTTCCTTGGTATTGGAAATATAGCCAATCGGTGCATCAAACCAAACATACATGACTTTGTTCTTGGCATCTGGATCTTTGAGAGGAACAGGCAGTCCCCAGTTAATATCCCGGGTCATACTCCGTTTCACTAATCCTGTTTGCAGAAGACTCTCGACATAGGCCTTGGTATCACTTCGCATATCGGCAGTCTGAAGCCATTTTTTCACCTGGCCTTCGGCCTTGGAAAGATCTAAATACCAATGGACCGTCTCTTTTTTTCCCACGGGAGATCCGGTAAGAGCGTTCCTTGGATTTTTTAAAACATCGACATCCAAGATTTTTCCGCAATTCTCACACTGGTCACCAGTTTGATCTTTGGCCTCACAAAAAGCACAATCTCCCTTTACATAGCGATCAGGCAAAAACATATCCTCTTTTTCATCATAAAATTGCAAACTTTTTTCTTTGGTAAAATAACCCTTTTCATAAATCTTTAAAAAGAAATCATTGGAAAGTTCTTTGTGAAAGGGATTTTTACTGGTCGAACCAAAAACATCAAAGCGTATATCAAGACCCTCAAAGGCCTTGCGTTGCCTTTCATGATAGTACTGAACCATCTCTTGTGGTGTTTTACCTTCTTTCAGACCGGATAAAACAATGGCGACTCCGTGATCATCGGTGCCGCAGATATACAAAGTCTCTCGCCCATTCAATTGGAAATAGCGATTGACGATATCGGCCGGAAGATAGCATCCGGCAATGTGGCCAACATGAATGTCGCCGTTAGAATACGGAAGCCCAGCGGTAATAACGATTTTATTAGTCTTCATAAGTCTCCAATTTACGCAATCTTACAATGCTTTTGAAGGGCCTATCAACTTGAAAAGAATGTATTGTTTACAATTGGATTGAAGCTGGTGCGAATTCGATCTATAGGTGCCAAAAACTTTTTAACTGCAGGTACTTTATGAGAAATTTCAAACAGATGGTTGCTTTGTTTCTAATCGCCTGTGTCTCGCTTCAGGCCCAGGCATCGACCCTACCCAATCTTTCTAAAAATGAACTGGAACAACGAACCAGAGGTGGAGTTCTCAAACAACGCTTGGCCAACCGCCAGATTCGCGTTCTTTGCGAAGACGAAGTTATAACCAAGATGGAGGACTGCAAGGATTATGCTTTTTACTTAATCAAGAAAGAGTCGAGAAAAAACTATTCTCTCCAACTTATTGGTGCCGACCTCGCTGTTCTCGACTGGGAAAGTGCCCAGCAAAAGATGGCCCAGGCTGCCAACTATTTTTATCCTCATCATGACAAAACAGACATCATCCTATTGATTTTAGCGTGTTTTTTTCCTCCCATGATTATTCCTGCAGTGATCATGATAGCGGCCAACGATATAGGTGAAAGTATTCACAATGCACGGATTAGAAATTTAAATGATCGTCTTACCCGTTTTCAGCGTCAGGCCATGGAATCTAAAGACAAAACGCTCCATCTGAATAAAAAGAAATTTGCGATGGCATTGACGGCTTTTCAACAAGTGCTGATCTCACAGTAACGCAAGCATTTATCAGCTTTTCTATGTGCGACATTTAGGCTAGATTGGCAGCGCTAAAGCTATTAACGCTAATCTGGAGGTCGCCATGTTAAAGATCTTAATAGGCATTATACTTACTGCTCTTCTTGTTTCTTGTGTGCCCGTCAAGACTTGTATGACTTATCCCTGTGATTCAGATTTAGATGATTTATTTGATGATCTAAATGATTCCGCTGACGACGAATTTGAGGTCAATACACCGGCGGCGGTGATCCCCGTAAGGGGTTCAGTGGATGGTGAAAATTCGAGAGATATCGAGAGATTGGCAGCTGTTAAAGAACAACAAATTCTTGCCCAAAGAGCTGAACGAATTTCAGCTCAGTTTGGACTGAGTAGTGAAAGAGGCACTGAACTGGCACGTCTTTACACAATTTGGAGTAAAAAATCCTCCATGCGATCCTTGAGCCAGATGGAACAAGATCAAATGTCCATTCGTATAATGGGTAGTGACTTCGCCACACTGCGCAATGCGACAATGCGAGCAGCTCACGGCGATTCTCAGCTCCTAGACCAGGTCGCAAATAAGGCCGCACTCCTTAATGGAACAACTCCTGAACATATGCGAGAAATCTTAAGCAACGCACTGGTAGACTAAGCTAACACAACTTGCCATTACTCTCACTGGATGCTAGTCAAGGCACCTAATCGAAATGAGGTGCCTTATGAAAATCTTGATTGCCTTTGGATTCATTTTTTCGGCCTTAATCGCCCAAGCTAGTCCCTGCAAAAACGCCGATGAAATACTAGTTTCGTATCCAGGAAGCCAGAGCTTTTGCTATCTCTCTATGCCTATCCAAAATACAGAGCTGGGTGATCAGGAGGTACTTTGGGAGCAAACTAAGAAGGCCGTAGATGATCTGCAACAACAACTGAGCAGCGACAAATACAAGGGTAGCTATAAGGATCTTGGGCACCAGCTCATCAAACTCTATGGCAATTTAGATTACGCCGCTCGAATCAGTGGACACAATTTTACCGGAGTCGGACGAAGTTTTTTTGAGTCTACAATTCTTGCGATAGAAGGCAAAAAGGGACCTAATGCCGTTAATGTCAAATTGGCGAAAATCAAAAATGCCAACAATACCCTGGCACAATCGCTGGCACAAATTCATGCACAAACCCGCAGCACGAGTTGTCAGAACGATTATGAAAAACGGATTCGCAAATTGGCCAAGAAAAGTATCTTTGGACCAACCATCACAGG
>CAYHRT010000016.1:0-29257 GCA_964359085.1 uncultured Bdellovibrio sp.
TTGCCTAAAATTCATTTTGTAAATAAAGAGGATAATCACTGGGGCACCCATAATACCAAGCACAGCGTTCAGAGGAAGTGATAGGGGGGTCATGCATAAATTCAAAGCTTCAACGGTCAAGGCCATAATCGAGCCTATTAGGAAAGAAGCAGGAATTAAAACTACATGGCGCTCTGTTTTGAAGAGCATCTTACTCAAATGAATGGCCGCTAAGCCAATAAAGGCGATGGGGCCGCAGAATGCCACTACCAATCCGGTAGAAAATCCAGTAAGCATAATCACATAAAACGAGATCTTCTTAAAATTCATGCCGCTCAGATGAGCATACGCTTCCCCTAGGTGAAGCAAATCCAGGTGCGCGGCCATACGAAATGCCAAGAGCAATGGCACAACTGAGGCCAAAAATAGAAAGGGTAAATCGCTTAGTGCTGTTCGCTGAAAAGTTCCAAAGGACCAAAGTAGAATGGCCTTAATGTGATCCTGCTGTGCAAAATTTAAGCAAACGGTGAGAAGTCCACTGGTCAATTGAGAAACAAATAATCCAAGTAAAACCAATAGAATCTTATTCCCAATTTTTTTTGAGATACTGATAATGATCACCATCATTAGAAATGATCCAAGCAACGCAGAGCCAATCGGCCCGAGCCTAGCAAGCAGACCAGCCGTTTGATGAAAAAACATAAACCACATCGCCACAAAAAAGGTGGCGCCACTATGAATACCTAAAATATAGGGACCGGCCAAAGGGTTTTGAAAATAACTTTGCATTAAGAGGCCAGATAATGCCACGGCCCCGCCCGCAAGCAAGGCCGTAATAATGCGCGGAAATCTCAAATGCCAAAACACCTCGGGCGAAAAAGAAGCAGGCCAAGAATGAAGGGGAGATAATGTAAGGCCTAATAAAACCGCCACAATTAAAATTAATATTAAATTTTTCTTTAAATTTTTCTTTGCCACTTCTTTTACCACTACCATTGCAAGGCCCTATACCACACAAGGGATTGAACTGGGACAAGTTCAGGATGAAAAATTTGCACTAAATCTAACAATACAAGATCGGGGCGATAAACTCCATTTTCCCAAAAATCAATGCCACCATTCTCGCTTCTAATCTTGTCATAATTAAAAATTTTAATATTAAATTTTTTTAACATCTTATACCGTGCATCTTCCTGCTGCAGCGTCGTCAAATCACGCATGCTCGCGTGGGGCAACCAGATATCAATACTGGAAAAGATGGAATACACAAATTCAAAATCCATAACCTTTGTTTGCGCTGTTTTTGGAGTGGAAAAGGTATACTCTCCTCCAGCATCTCCCACTAATTTGGCCAAGAAGCTATCACCTCCAGGAGAATGCCAGTCACCGCCCCAAAAAGACCCCATTATGACTTTTGGCTTCGAGCGACTTTTTTGAGCACTGGCCTTAGTCCGCTCATAATCGTTTGCTATTTTTGCAAACTCCGCTTGAATGTCCACACCGCACTCAAGGATCTGACAAAATACCTTGACCCACTCGGCCCTCCCTAGAGGATGAGGCTCAAGATATTCTGCAAAACTAACATAATTTAATTTTAAAGCTTTAAACTTTTCTGCAAGCGAAAATTCCTGCTCAGCCAGAGGGTAAAGTAAAATGAGATCCGGTGCCAGATTCGCCACAGTTTCTAAATTTGGGGGATAACCAATGTCCTTTATTTGACCCTTTTTTAAGTTTTCCATGGCCCATGCACTATTTATAAAACTCTTACCGCTGATACCAAAAAGAAAATTTTTATTCTTGCCCAAATCAAACAGCGGGATAAAAGTCGTCGAAAGACTTAATACTTTTTTGAAAGGCGGATGAATAACCTTCACGTTAGAACAGGATAGGTTCATAGAAGAAATAAAAATAATTTCTGCCTGTCCTTTCAACCCATATCTTTCTTTAATTTCTATAAAAGAGAATCGCTGGCCCTTATAAATACTAAATCCTTGAGCATAAAGCGGGGTTTCTTCCTGGGCAGTTTCATTATGTTGCTTCAGGCAATCCAAAATCTGTTTTGGCATCGCGTGAACAACTGAACAAGTCAACATCAGGATAAAGGAAAGTATAGAATTTATTTTTGCGCGACTCCTTAGCATCAGACCATATTGGGATCCATGGCATCACGAATCCCTTCTCCAATTAAATTCAAAAGAGTCAACGTTGAAAAAAGAGCGAGGGATGGATAAACCGCCAACCACCACGCGATGGTGTAATTTTTCTGGGCCTGCGCTAACAACTCTCCCCAACTTGGTGTTGGCACTTCAATACCAAACCCAAGGTAGTCAAGCGATGCCAATCCAGAGATATGGCCAGCAATGGCAAACGGCGCAAAGGTAATGAGTGGGGTCAAGGAATTTGGTAAAATATGCTTGAACACAATCTTGAAAGATGAAGCCCCCATCGCGCGGGCTGCTTCGACAAATTCCCTTTTTCTATTTTTTAAAAATTCGGCCCTGACATAATAACTGATACTAATCCAAGAAAAGAGACTAGAGATCAGCACCAACATTAAGAGACTAGGCGTAAAAATAGAAATCAAAATAATGAGCAGGAAAAATTGAGGCACCGTACTCATGATTTCTACAATTCTCTGGCCAAAAAAATCTAACTTTCCCCAATAAAAACCCATCAAACTGCCCAGGATAGTGCCTATTCCAAAATCAATGGCCCATACCAAAACCGCATAGACAATACTGTACTTGAAACCATATAGAAGCCTGGTGAAAACATCACGGCCTCGATCATCCGTTCCCATCCAATTTTCTTTGGTGGGGGGGCCGGGATAATTTTCAATCACCTTATTGCTTTCATACGGGTCCCATCTATTAATGGGCCACCAGGCAACGTCACCATTGGTAAAGCTCAAGGCACGATAATCAGTATCCAAAGTATCCGTGATACCAAAGACTGTGGGATGATAATTAAAAATAGCTGGAAAATATACATGGCCATGATACTTCATCACAATCGGTCGACTGTTCGAAAGAGTAGGTGCAATTAAGGTGACAAGAATTCCCAAGAATAGCAAATAAACTGACAGCACCGACAGTTTTCTCTTTTTAAAACGCCGATATCGTTTCAGAGTAAGTTCATTAGTAATTAAGCGCTCGATCATTTTTGCCTCATGCAAAATCGATCCTGGGATCGACGATTACGTAGGCAATGTCACTCAATAAATTTCCTACCAACATCAAGATACTTTGAATGAAGACAGATCCCATAATTACGTTGTAATCACGCTCAAGGACCGCCTGATAGCTCATCAGACCAATACCATCCAATCGAAAAATTACTTCTAACAAAAGTGATCCGGCAAAAAATACCGACAGGAATCCACCAAGGCCCGTCACAATAGGAATAAGGGCATTTCTCAGAGCATGCTTTAAATAAACTACTTTCTCTGAAAGGCCCTTGGCACGGGCAGTACGAATATAATCTTTTTTGATTTCATACAAGAGAGAATTTTTCATTAAAATAGTTAGGACAGTAAAACTGCCAATCATGTAACACACAAGAGGAAGTATGAAGTGATGAAAACGATCCCAAAGCTTTCCCGTCCATGTCAAATCATCATAATTATCTGAAAGTAACCCCCCAATAGGAAACCATTCCAAATAATTCCCGCCCGCCACAAACTGAATCAGTACAATGGCCAGCATAAAACTAGGAATAGAATATAGAGCGAAAAGGAAGACACTGGAAAGCATGTCAAAGTGGCCACCATTTCTAACGGCCTTAAAGACCCCTAAGAGGACACACACGACATAACTCAGAAATAAACTAGTCACACCAAACTGGAGAGATACTGGAAACTTGCTGACAATGACACTGATAACTGAATCCCCATAGGTAAACGAATCACCAAAATTCAGGTGGGCCAAATTTTTTAGCCACAAAAGGTAGCGAATGTGAACCGGCTTATCAAAGCCATACTGCTTCTTTAATGCCTCAATGACTTCAGTCGAAATGGCACTGCCGCGATCTCGACTTCTGGTAGAATGGCCTCCACCGGCTCCTGCTGAACCCATGCCAGAAAATTTTATCTGCTGAATTTTTTGCTCGATGGGACTACCGGGCGCTAAATTTATGATAAAAAAGACGATAAGAGTCACACCCAACAAAGTTGGAATCATGATCAAAAATCGTCTCAAAATATAGATTCCGAGTCCCACACACCCAACTGTCAATTAGAAGG
Source organism: uncultured Bdellovibrio sp. (assembly GCA_964359085.1). GTDB lineage: Bacteria > Bdellovibrionota > Bacteriovoracia > Bacteriovoracales > Bacteriovoracaceae > GWA2-49-15. The sequence continues at coordinate 4,220 of CAYHRT010000016.1, forward strand.
TTATTTTACTTTTCCATCCACCAATAGGAGAGACCTACGGCATAATTATAAGTATCCTTCACGCGCTTCATGCGTTTTGTATGGCCATAATATCCATATCGTGGATTAAAAAAGAAAATGTAGGGAACATCGTCGGCAATGAGTTTATAAGCTTCACGCAGAAGCTTAACCCGATCCTTTCTCTCGATGGCCATACGGGCGTCATCAATCAACTTGTCAACTGTTGGATTGTTGTAGGCAATGAAATTTGATCCCTGTTGTTCATAGGAAGATGAATGCCAAATCTGTTTCGGGTCAATATCAACAGAACCAGGCCCCCAAGCCAAACGCACCATTTGAAATTTTCGCTCATCTAAAAGTTTGATGAAAGTGTTCCACTCGACATATTTAATATTGACCTCAACTCCTGCCTTTTTGGCATCTTCCTTAAACACAGTTAGATATTTCACAAAATCTTGCAATGGTTCCAAGATGGTAAAACTCAGCTTCACCTTTTGCCCGTCAATCACCTTGTCTACAATTTGATCGCCATCTGTATCCTTCCAGCCATCTTCACTTAATAGGTCCATGGCCTTTTTCAGATCAAACAAAATGGGTTTCACTTCTGGATTGGCGTACTCGCTCTGTTTATACCAAGGACCTGTAGCCAATTCACTTTGCCCAAAGAGAAATTTTTCATTCATCAACTCGCGATTCACAAGATGATAGAGGGCCGTGCGCACATTTTTGCTCTTGAACATCGGTTCTTTAAAATTAAACCCAAGAAAGCCATAGCCCTTAGCGGCCTTGGATTCAAATTTTACTTTGAAAACAGATTTACCCCAACGTGGCCCTGATGTTTTCTTATTATAGGCTTCTGTATTAAGCGAAATAAAATCCAACTCTTCTTTCTCTATCATCGTTATAGCAATGGTGTCTTCTTTCACAAACTTCATCAGGATTTTGTCATAATTATGGGTATTTTTGTAAAAACCAACTGTATAACCCCACCAATCGGGATTTCTTTTGAGAGTAATGCCTTTGGTGCGATCATAGCTGTCGATCTTATACGCTCCCGTACCAATGATGGTCTTATTTAATTTCTTTTCCTCTTCTTTGCTGGGATTTTCATATATGTGTTTTGGGACCACAAGCATCTCAGCGGCAATTGCAAAATTTTGAAAGTAGGTTTTTTTGCAAGTAAATCGCACCTTATTTGGAGCAAGAATTTCGACCTTCTCAATATCCTCATAATATGGCTTCGACGAAGCCGTCTTATATTTATTGGTCGGATCAACAATGGCATCAAAAGTAAATTTAACATCCGCAGCTGTGAGCGGTTTTCCATCATGCCACTTAATTCCATCACGCAAAACAAACTCAAAAACCTTCCCGTCCTTAGAAATGGTCCAGGAGGCAGCCATGCCGGGAACCCAATCATAAGTATCAGGGTGGCGTTGGGCCAGTGAATCGAGGAGATAGCTTTGCACCACTTGTGCGTAGTAATCAGTTGAAGAGAGTGGATGTAAGGTGGTTGGAACAGACTCTAGATTGTAAAGAAAAGTTCCTCCTTTCGGTGCATCCGGATTTCCTAAGTTTTCGGCATTAGAATCCGCTATTAAGAACAGCGCAAATAAGCTGACAATCATTTTCAAAGTCATTGGCATAGTCACTCCTTACCGACAATCACTTGTGCTTTAGTATTAAAGTTTAATGAGTAAGTGTAGTGTAAAAAGCAACCCGAATCAAAAATTATTACAAAGAGTTTTTGATGAAAATGCATTGTGTTACTTTTTATAAAACAAACGCGGGTCAAGAGACCATCGATCCGTCACAAGATTTTCATCCTCAATTTTATATTTCTGGAGTTTTAAATCAAGTTCATCAAGTCTCATCTGAAGATCTTTATAATTTCTCAATGACACCAATCGATCTTCTTCATTTAGCCCCAACTCTTCTCTCCATTCACTTTCTAGTTTTTCACGCAAGACTTTGTACCTCTCATTAATGGCGTTAACTTTTTCTGTGTAGCTATCAAGTTCTTTTTGATTGCGCGATATTTTGCCTTGAATGGCGACCCGTTTTTTCATCAGAATGTCCACCAATTCACGGCCCATGGTTATATTATTGGCCAAATCCTGAGAGTAAAATTGTAAATAGCGCCCAAGACTCATCGTGACTCCTATTAGACAACTTTTGTAATCAGGAATTCTTATCGTAAAATAATCATTACTCTTGCCAACGACATATGCAGCGCAGCGAATAAGCGGGTGATGCACATCCCAAAAGCTGACTTTGTCTCTCTTATTTAGATAGCGCACATTATCGAACTGGGCACGAACTCTAACCAGACCTCCTTCCACATTGATCTTCGAGACTCTCGCGGAAAAAAGCCCAGAGATCTCTTCTTTTGGCCAACCGGAGTTGGTGACAAGCATCCCAAACAAAATAAGATAAATGGCAAGCGTTAATCGCATATCTTACTATTATGCAAGAGAGTGAAATTTTTTGAAAGAGACGATTATAGGTCTACTTCGATTTCTGTAAAATTATGCTAGTCGTATATTCTTTGTGGTGTGGTGGCTCTTCATATTTGAGGAGTTTCAAAGCGGGAAAAAGGCCTAGAAGCTCGCCCGGACGCAACAGATATTTTCGAGAATAATGTTCATTTCCGGGAACTTTTAATTGATTTTCAGTATGGGCCTCATAAATAAGAATCCCTCCGGGGCGCAACCATTTCATCATTTTTTCATGCAAAGATCTCTCTACATAATAAAAACAAATGATGGCATCATAACTAGCATCAGGAATTTTATAATCCGTCATCGAAGCGACAATGGTTTCAATTCGAACACCAAATTCTTGCGCCAAGGCCCGCGCCTTGCGCACGGCCACTGAACTAATATCAATTCCCACGACTTTATAGCCTTTGCGGGCCAAAAAAACGGCATTCCGCCCCTCACCCATCCCCATGTCCAGCACTGTTGATCCTGAGGGGATGTAATCAAAATTGGCCGCCAAAAACTTGGCCGGAGTCTTACCAAAAACATATTGGCTATGAGAATACTTAGTGTCCCACATAGACTTTTCGTCTTTGCTCTGACGGACCCCGGAGAGCATTTCAAATTTGTTGCGAGAAGATTCTTCCGCATGCACTGAAATAAAAGAATTACAAATTAGAATTAAACAAATCGAACACAAGATGGCCCGCATACCTTTTCCTATTTCACCTTAATTATGATTCAGCATGATTATGATTCAGGAAGATTGATTTTGAAAGGATCGAGTGCCGAATCTTCCTGGGCGGCTGAAGCTGAAGTAACCCCTACATGGGCAAGCTCGGCATCGAGATATAATTTCAATAAGTCATAGTGTCCCTGAACATCTCTCAAAACTCGCACCACACGATCTTCCACGGTTGCGGGCATATCTTCAGTGGCATTCAGATACCATTTTAAAGCATCCACTTCCTTATAAAATTTATCGAGGGCCAATAATAAGTCTTCGCTGAGATACTTAAGATCGCAGATCGGAATTTCAAAAAAACGAGTTCTCAGAACGTCCTTAAAGTGTTCGCGAGTTCTTTTAGTGGTGAAGATCTGCATGTATTCGCGAAAATTATATTTAAGTCGGTCATATAATGCTGCAGCATCTAACTGAATCAAGACAAGTAAACTACGCACTATTAGCTGTTGGTCATTCATCAAATCTTCACTCTGTAAGCAACGGAAGTGTTGTCCTCTTGCCACCAGGCCAATGTTCCGATTGTTTATGCTCATTATAGTAAACAATCGCCGCCTCTCTGGCCAAATCATCCATCGTGATGGGTAGTTGATGATAATAGTAGCGCTTTTTCCGCTGCAACTGCACCATATGTGCAAGGGGTGAGAAGCTGGTCACATCAATAAGCTTGTGCTTGCCATTAAGCAGAGCATGATCAAGATAAGATTTTCTCCCAATCAAGAAATTCCGATAAGAGGATAAGTCTTGGCAGACCGATAGAATGATTGAGGTCTTACCAAAGGAAGATAAATTTTTCAAATCATCTAAGCTGACTGGGATGAGATCCACTCCAAGATCAGAAAGTAGATGCGATATCGGAAAGAAAAATGCAGGAAGCTCCGGCCGTAACTTCAAGTAAAAAAGGAAGCGCTCTTCGGGTAAGGACATAATACTCTGCCTATCGCTACATGATCCCAGAGCTTATTATGCTGCGCATTGCAGTGTTTTAAAATGGGCAAAAGGGGCCAGCAGATACCCTACTCACATACTCGGGAATGGATGTAAAATATCAAAAAAAAGGGAGGGTAAAAACCCTCCCTTTGGATCAGAACATTAAAAGTCGGACAGAATTACATCATGCCGCCCATTCCACCCATGCCGCCCATTCCGCCGCCACCGCCGCCATGAGCATGAGCTTCCTCTTTCTTTGGAAGATCAGCAATCATAGTTTCGGTTGTCAGCATAAGTCCTGCAATAGAAGCAGCATTTTGGAGAGCTGAACGAACCACTTTGGTTGGGTCAATAATTCCAGCTTCTACCAAATCTTCAAAACGATTTTCGCGGGCATTATAGCCCCAGTTGCCTTTGCCTTTGTAAGTTTTAACTTCATTGACAACGACAGAGCCTTCGAGACCAGCGTTAATCGCAATTTGGCGAAGAGGCTCTTGGCAGGCACGCCAAATAATCTTAACACCAAAATCTTGCTCGTCATTTTCTGCCTTAAAGGTATCTAAGCAGCGGCTTGCATCAAGAAGAGCAGCACCACCACCAACAACAATACCTTCTTCAACAGCAGCGCGAGTCGCGTTCAATGAATCTTCAACGCGATCTTTTTTCTCTTTCATTTCTGTTTCTGTGGGAGCTCCAACGCGAACAACAGCTACGCCGCCAGAAAGTTTGGCAAGACGCTCTTGCAATTTCTCACGATCATAATCAGAAGTTGTTTCTTCGATTTGAGCTTTGATTTGACTAACACGGGCCTGTACGTCTTTTTTAGCACCTGAACCATCAACAACGGTTGTATTTTCTTTGTCGATAGTAATTTTCTTGGCCGTTCCAAGATGCTCAAGAGTACAAGATTCAAAATTCATGCCCAATTCTTCAGAGATAACCGTACCGCCCGTTAAAACGGCAAGGTCTTTTAACATATCTTTTCTGCGGTCACCAAAACCAGGGGCTTTCACAGCGGCAACCTGGAGGCTTCCACGAAGCTTATTTACAACCAGAGTTGTCAGTGCTTCACCTTCAACATCCTCAGCGATGAGCAGAAGGGGCTTACCAGTTTGAACAACTTTTTCAAGAATTGGTAAGAGTTCTCTCATATTCGATAACTTCTTATCGGTGATAAGGATCCAAGGAGTGTCGAAGCTTACTTCCATTTTTTCTGGATTAGTTACGAAATAAGGAGAAAGGTACCCACGATCAAATTGCATACCTTCAACAACATCAAGAGTTGTTTCAGCTGTCTTGCTCTCTTCAATGGTAATAACACCGCTTGTTCCCACTTTATCCATGGCCTGAGCAATCAGTTTTCCAATTTCTTTGTCGTTGTTAGAAGAAATAGTTCCAACTTGGGCAATTTCTTCAGAAGTTTTTACTTTCTTCGTTTGCTTTTTGAGTTCAGCAACAATTTTATCAACCGCTTGGTCAATCCCTTTTTTGAGTTCCATTGGATTGTGCCCGGCAGTTACGAACTTACTTCCTTCACGATAGATGGCCTGAGCAAGAAGGGTCGCGGTAGTCGTTCCATCACCAGCGTCTTCATTGGTTTTTTGGGCAACTTCTTTCACCATTTGAGCGCCCATATTTTCAAAGTTATTTTCCAATTCGATTTCTTTGGCAACAGTAACACCGTCTTTTGTTACTTGAGGTGCGCCAAAAGATTTTTGAATAACTACGTTGCGGCCTTTAGGGCCGAGAGTAACTTTTACTGCATTGGCAAGAGCATTAACTCCGTTGAGGATTAATGTTCTAGCATCTTCCGAATACTTCAATTCCTTAGCCATAAGTAATCTCCTAAAAATAATTCGTTATTTGTTTAAAGCCAATTATTGAATAACACCAAAAATATCTTCTTCGCGCATAATCAATAAATCTTTTCCATCTACCTTTACTTCTGTTCCGGCATATTTACCGAAAAGAACTTTGTCCCCTGCCTTCACGTCTAATTTTTTATAGCTACCATCATCAAGGACACGGCCAGGTCCAACTGAAATAACTTTCCCTTGAGCTGGTTTTTCTTTGGTAGTGTCTGGAATGATAATCCCACCTTTGGTGCGATTCTCTTCCTCAGTTCTTTCGACTAAAACTCGATCTTGTAGCGGTCTAACTTCCATAAATTGCTCCTCCTCAAAAAGATTAGGTTTTTAAAACGCAACCATAGCGTCATGAAATAAACGTGGAAGCAATTTAATATCGCCTGGATGAATGTCAAGGGCGCGCTCGTAATAAAACTTCGAGACACAGCGTGACAAGAGGCTCCCCATGGGCTTCCCAAGCATTTTCTCTCCATAAAATTAGTCAGTTGCATGATATTCCACGGCACTGTAACCTAGGAGAAAGAAAGGCAGAATGTTGAGACTTCCAAAAGACTTTACCCAATTTGCGCTCTTCCGAAAGTTTTTTCGAACGGAGGCAGGTGAAGAGCGAACCTATTTCACGCTCACGCTTCTCACCGGTTTTGTCACGGCCATCATGGCCGTGATGCTGGATAAAGCGATCCGCTTCCTCACTAGTTATTTTGGTACAAACGCTACATTCACTCTTAAAGCTTTTATCTTTGGACTGGTGGCCACTTTTATCTCGGGCTGGATCACGACGCGAAAGTATCCCTCAACTGCGGGCTCCGGCATTCCCGGTGCCAGAGTGGCCTTGGCAGTTTTCAATGGTAAACTGCCGTTCTTTTCTTCCATTGCTAAATTTTTCGTCTCCCTATTCTCGCTGGCCGCAGGATTTTCTCTCGGACGAGAAGGACCAACCGTCGCAATCGGTGCCTCCATTGGTAGTAATATCGGTTCTTTTTTCCACATGTCCAAAAAAAGGGTTAAATCCTTGCTGGCAATTGGTGCGGCATCCGGCCTGGCTGCCGCCTTTAATACCCCTATTGCGGCCGTGGTTTTTACACTGGAAGAAGTAGTGGGAGACCTCAATGCTCGCATGTTAGGCTCCATTGTTATTGCCGCAGTGGTGGCTTCGGTAACTTCTCAGGTCCTACAAGGGCATACCAGTGCCTACCCAGAAATTCATTATGCCATTCGCGATTATCGCGAGATGTTCTTTTTTATTGGTGTGGGAATTATGGCCTCTGTTATGGGAGTCTTGTGGGTCAAGGCCGTACTCTTTTATCGCAAATTTAGTTTAAATGTTTTGCACGGGCATAAATTGGGCCTCATTATGTTGACCTTTTTGTGTATGGGGGCGCTGTCCTTTATTGAACCCAAAGCACTAGGCATGGGGCATTCTTCCATTGAGGAACTTCTTCTCTCGCTGATTTACGATTGGCGAGTTTTAATAGTGCTGTTTAGTTTTAAATTTTTGGCCTCGGTACTCTGCTACGGAAGTGGTATTAGTGGTGGTCTCTTTATGCCCATTTTACTAATGGGGGCTTCGCTGGGTGGCCTTTTAGGTGCTGGCGCCCAGCTTAACTATGGAGACCTGGCCCCTCACACTGGTGCCATGGCGATCATCGGAATGGGCAGTTTTTTTGCTGCCGTTACTCGTTCTCCCTTCACGTCCATCATGATGGTTTTTGAATTGACTCGTGACTACAACATCATTATTCCCCTGATGGTGTCGAATATCGTTTCTTTTGGACTGGCTTCGCGTATCCATAAGGGTTCTGTTTACGAAAATATTTCTGAACAAGATGGTATTCACCTTCCAACCCGTGATGATAACGAGCTACTTGAGTCTCTGACTGTTGAAGAGGCCATGATCAAGGAACCTATTACATTAAGCGCCCACCTCCCCATCAAGGATGCCTTTCAAAAAGTGCGCGATTCCAACATTTCTGGATTTCCGGTTTTAAAGGATGGTGTCATGATCGGCATGATTTCTGTTGCCGATATTGGTCAAGCCTATGCTAAACGCAAAAAAGGCCAGTCCTCCATTGAGGATATTTGCACCAAAGGAATCATTAAAGTTTATCCAGATCAATCACTTCTCATGGCCTTTCATAAATTAAATCAATTCAATATCAGTCGCTTGCCCGTCGTAAGTCGTCTGAATGATAAAAAGCTAGTTGGAATTATTTGCCCAGAAGATATCGTGAATAAATTTGGCTACAGACTGGCCGGGCAAAAGAAAATTCTACCAACCCCATAAATTAATTGTGGGTAGGAAGACAAGGCGAGTTGCCGAGGCGTGCGTTCAGCACGTCGCAGGCAGCGAGACCGCAGGCTGACGACCCCACAATTAATTTACGGGGTTGGTATTATTCCAGATCCTGCCAGTTAAGTCCGACCCCAAGATCGACGGTAAGCGGGACTGACAGGGTCACGCTTTTTTCCATGGCATTCTTCACTAAGTCTTTCACCTGCTCAAGCTCAGACGTAGGAACTTCAAAAATAAGTTCATCATGTACCTGAAGCAGCATGCGTGTTTTTAAGCGGTGTGAGCGTAATTCATCATCAATGCGAATCATGGCCAATTTAATAATGTCAGCGGCCGTGCCTTGAATTGGACTATTGATCGCTACACGTTCCGCTTGTGATTTGATCATGCGATTGGTGGATTTTATCTCAGGCAGAAAGCGTTTGCGACCGTGCATGGTCACAACATAACCGTGGACTTCTGCAAATTCTTTCAGACCATCCAAGTAGGACTTTACTTGTCCAAAACGATTAAAATATTTCGTAATGTAGTCACGGGCCTGCCCCCTTGTAATACTAAGTGTGGCAGCTAAACCAAAAGATGATTGGCCATACATCAATCCAAAGTTTACCGTTTTCGCCATATTTCGTTCACTCTTACTTACCTTTTCGAGAGGCACCTCCATAATCTCTGAAGCCGTTTGAGTATGAATATCTAAGCCGCTCTGAAATGCCTTCAGCATCGTTGGATCTTGCGAAAAATGGGCCAAGATACGCAACTCTACTTGTGAGTAGTCAGCTGAGAGAAGAACGGTACCTGGAGCAGCGACGAATGCCTTCCGGATTTTTCGACCATCAACAGTCCTAATCGGAATATTCTGTAAATTTGGATGCAGAGAGGAAAGGCGTCCTGTCGCGGCCGTGTGTTGACTAAAATTAGTATGCACGCGGTGTGATTTTTCATGCACCAAGTTTGGCAGCACACTGACATAGGTTGAACATAATTTATCAATTTCACGATAGCGAAGAATTTTTGCCGGGATCTCGCTCTGACCTTGGGTCGCCAAAATTTCCAGAACCTCTGAATCGGTGGATGGCCCCGTTTTGTTTTTTTTAATTACCGGAAGTTGTAGTTTGTCAAAGAGAAGTTGCGCCACCTGCTTAGGCGATTTGAGATTGATTTCTATCTGAGTACTTTGATGAATATCTTCTTCGATTTTCTTCAACTCCAAGGAAAAATCACGCTCTAAGCTTTTCAAATAATCGACATCAATTCGTACTCCCACATTTTCCATTGAGGCCAAAACTCTGAAAAGTTTTGCATCAATATCAAGATAAATCGACTGCAATTGATGGAGTAAAATATCCTTGGCAAATACTTTATACAATTCAAAAAGATATTGGGCCAAAGGTCGATTAATGGGAAAGAGTTGGCCTTCACCGGATTTTTCCTCCGGCCAATCACGGCCAATGTATCGGGAGCAAAGACTAGTCATCGAGTGACTTTCTTCCGGGTGGAGAAGATAGTGCATCTGCACAACATCCCATAATTGCGCATGAACTAAAACACCAAGACGTTCAGCATAAGAATGAATTCGTTTGGCGTGCGGGGTAATAATTTGTTGTTCTGAATTTGACACTAGCTTCTTAAAAAGTTCAATATTCTGGGTGAATTCCACAGAATTTGTCGTGCAATTGATCGAAAGATCTTCGCTGGCAAGAAATAAAGTTTTGAGTTCCCTCGATAAAATATTTTCACTATCAAAGGTTAAGACCATAGACAAAATTGAGGTATTAAGAATTTTATCGGCCCACGCAGAGTAATTCTCATCGGTAAGAGCGGTCATGCTATTTTCAACGCTAACAGCATTATTACCTGAGCTATCAGAGGAGGATATTTCGTGAGACTTGCTTTGCAACTCTCCTAACTTTGCCAGCGCGGAATTAAAACCTAATCGTCTCAAATATTCCGCAAGCGCATCATCACTTTTGAAAAAATATTGCGTTTCTTCCGGTCGATGCCCGAGCGGGGCCTGGATCTTAATCGATACCAGCTTTTTTGAAAGTAGGGCGTCGTTTAAATGTTCAGTCAAGGCGATTTTAATTTTTGGCGAAGAAAGAACTGGAACATGGGCAATAAGGTTCTCCAAAGAACCATATTCTGCCAACAATTTGGCCGCGCCTTTTGCGCCAATCCCTGCAACACCGGGTATATTATCGGAGCTATCCCCTACAAGCGATAAATAATCGACTACTTGCTCTGGCCAAACACCCATTTTTTCAAAAACATCCCTGCGATCATAGAGCTGATCCTTCATGGTATCGAGTTGCTTTACCTTTTCATCGATAAACTGCATGAGGTCTTTATCACTCGACACAATAACGACTTCATCAAAATAATCTTTCCATTGCATCACGGCCGAGCCGATTAAATCATCGGCCTCATAATTCTCCAGCCCAAACATGGGAAGATGCATTTTTTCAACTAGCTCGAATACCAAAGAAAATTGTGGCCTCAAATCTTCAGGCGGATCAGTTCGATTGGCCTTATACTCCGGATAGATTTCATGTCGGAATGTCTGTCTCTTGGTATCGCGCGCGACAAAAACATGGGTTGGTTTATAATCGGCCAACAACTTATAAAGCATCTGCCAAACACCATAAACTGCATTGACAGGAGTTTTGTCAGGCGCCGAGAGGGGCCTAATTGCATAAAAAGCACGAAAAATAAAATTGCTAATATCGATAATAAATAATTTTTTCATTTTCGATCAGCAATCTCTGTGCTCTTTTTGGGGGGCATAAACGAATTCTCAAACGAGGTAAAAAGATTAAATTTTAGAATACTCCAAAGTGCAGAGACCCCATCCTTCCAACCAATCTTCTTTCCTTCCTCATACGTGCGCCCGAAGTAGGACACGGGAACTTCATAAATTCGGATTCCCTTGATTTTTGAAATTTTTGCCGTCATTTCAGGTTCGACTCCAAAACGTTTTGAAGTAATGATCATTTGACGAATGATCGGGCCTCGAAATACTTTGTAACATGTTTCCATATCGGAAAGATTGAGGTTGGTGAAGATATTGGACATAAAGGTTAAAAATTGATTCCCAAGATAATGGTAATAGTAGAGAACGCGAGAGACATCTCCTTTGAACCTGGACCCGTAAACTACATCTGCCCTGTTACTCAAAATAGGCCCCAGAAGAATCGGATAATCTGACGGATCGTATTCCAAATCGGCATCTTGAATTAAAACGATATCACCATCCGTTATTGCTATTCCGGCATACAAAGCTGCTCCCTTTCCCTGATTAAATTCCTGAAAAAGAACTTTAAAATTAGTGCGATTGGAAAAGCGTTCCAGCAATAGCTCTCGACTTCCATCGTTAGAACAATCATCGACCATAACTATTTCAAAAGAGTCCACTTGCGAGGAAATTTTTACAGTCGCATCACAGACTTTTTCAACTAGCTGACAAAGTGTGGCACTTTCGTTATAGACTGGTATAACAATACTTAGTTTCATGCGACCTCAAACATAATTCAAAAAGGATTGATGAACCGGTGGAAGTTTCGCAAAAACCCTCAAATGTGTCTATCTCTACATCTCAATTTACGTCTCAATCTCCTTTTCTTTATTTAGCGCTTGGCATGATTTTTTACTTTATGTGGATCGGTGATTCATCTTTTATCAATGATGAACCATTGCTTCTTCAGATGGCCCTCAAGGCCAATGATCAGGGCGACTTTTTTACCTTGGGACTGATGGGAACAAAAGGCCTTCAGTATGGCCCTGTGCCAATATGGTTTTATCGTTCATTACTTGTTTTGACTCATGATATTTACCTGCTTGCCTTTCTTAAAACCTTCCTCGTTTTTTGTGCCAACTCTCTTGGTATCTTTTATTTTTTTCGTCTCCTTCCCAACTGGAATCACCACACTGCCTTGCTGATTTTTTCAAGCCCTTTTCTTTGGTTTTACACTCGTAATCTCTGGGATAATTCTCTTAATATCACGATCACTTTATGGGGATTTGTTGCCTATTTTTATTTCTTTAAAACACGACAATTTCGATGGTTTGCTCTCACCATCTTCTGCCTTGCAACGGCTTTCCAAATTCATCTCATGGCACTGCCCTTTATTGCCGCTATTTCGTTTCATCTTGTTATTTTTTGTAGAAATGATCTAATGAAAAACTGGAAAAAGGTTTCGATCCTTGGAATCTGCCTTTTTTTCTTCATGAAAGACTATTTGTTTTACCTTTTTATTCTCCCACATTCTTCCTCTTCAAGCTTTTTAGATCATTTTACCGGGTCTTTGAAATCATTTTCTTTCCCTCTTTATGGGGGCCAATTTTTCTCTCTACACAATTTTAATTACTTTGTTGGCAAAAGATGGCTTCCTGCGATTCCCGATTTCTTTTATTCCATTACCGGATGGATTATGCTTCTCCCTCTCTATGGTGCCTTCAAGTCTTTGAAAATTTGTTACAAAAAAATCAAACATAAATCTCAATTGGAATTGGATGATCACCTCGCCCTTGTTTGTCTTGTCTGGTTCATAGCATTTATTTCTATTAGTTTTTTGAATGGTTTAAGTTCCAATCCCCACTATTATAACTCGGCTTGGTTTTTATATTTCATACTTCTTAACATCGGGTTAAATGCGCTATGGAATCGCGCCTGGATGAGAAAACTTTTTTTTGCCCACGGCGCGATCATGTTCATCGCGCTTTTTAGTATTATTCTTCTATTGCATTCTCGGCACGGGACTCGCTCACTTCACTACGGACCCACCCTAAAGAACCAAGTAGAAATTGCAGCGCAATTAAATGAATATGGCACGCCTGACAAGTCGATGTCATCGCTATCATGGGTATCAAGGGCCGACCACCCTCACTTGTTTCCACACACAATTAACTTATTAAGAACTCTTGAACCGTCAAACCACAGTATCGGACAATTGCAAAGCAGCTCACTGGAAATTCAGTACGCCGAAAACAATCCCTATGATGGAAAAATAATTTTAGGTCCTTAGACATTCTGCCGTTGATGATCAAACCAACTACTCTTTTTACTTTTCAAGGCCAACTTCTGGCCATCATTGGCAATAACGGTAGTATCGGCCATGACATCTCCCAACCGATGGCCTGAATCTAGCTTGTACAAGAGATAGACTTCTAATAGTGTTAGAGGAATGCCTATCGCAACGGCAATAATCCAACCCCAAAAGGGAATAATCGCCATAAAAACAGGAATTGTAAGAGGGAGATTCCGAACAAAAGACTGTCGAACCGAGCATGAAGTGCCATCTTGTAGCGAAATAACTTTGAATCCGATTATTTTTTTTCCAACTGACTGACCGCCTTGCAGAGAGTCGCAAATAATTAAATAAAAAACCGCAAACAAAATCCCGAAAGGGAAAAAAAATACAGACAAAATTAGTACAATAAAAAGATCAATTGTTTTTGCCATCAACCTTGAGAGACGGGCAACTCGAAGAGCATTGCCCAAAAGATATTTTTGATTTGTCATAAAATATTAGATGCTTATACCCATTCTAATAACACATTCACATTAAACCCAAGAGGAAATTTTAAGAGGAAATTTTTGCGTGACACAATTTATGTACAGGATGTACGGTATGCCCGTGAAGGCAGGAGCCGAGAACGGGCTAAGATGCAGTGCCATACCAACAACAATCCTATACAGGATCAGTTTAATGTAATAAAAATTATGTCCTGCTACTTTATAGGTGTCTTTTTAAGGAGATTAAGATGGGTCTAGTAAGTAAGGTTGAACAAGCAAATTTCGATACTGTGGTTATCAATTCAAAAGTGCCAGTGCTAGTGGATTTCTGGGCCGAATGGTGTGGACCTTGCCGTGCTTTGGCGCCTGTTTTAGATGAAGTTGCAAAAGAAATTGGTGAGAAAGCAACGATTGTGAAACTTAATGTCGACGAAAACGGCGATATTGCCACCAAGTTTGGCATCCGAGGTATTCCTACAATGATTTTCTTTAAAGGTGGCAAGGCAACCAAAACGTTAGTAGGAGTTCAACCAAAAGAAGAAATCAAGAAGACTCTCGAAGAGTTGGTCTAATTGCGCCATTCATGCCAAATCTTGATAAGTTGATTCACAATTCTTTTTCTGAAACCCAGCAAGTCTTCGACGAATTTTCAAGCGATCCGGCCAATATTTCATCCCTTAAAACGGCCACGACTCTAATGTCGAATGCTCTTAAAAAAGGCAATGCGCTTTTTAGTTGTGGTAATGGTGGTTCTCTTTGTGACGCAACACACTTCGCTGAAGAGCTGACTGGCCGTTTTCGCGAAAATCGCAGGGCCCTCAAGGCCATGGCCATCAACGACCCTGCTCATATGTCCTGTATCACCAACGATTTTGGTGGAGATCAAGTCTTTGCTAAATATCTAGAGGCCTGGGGAACAACAGGCGACATCTTGCTGGCGATCTCTACCTCTGGTCAGTCCAGAAACATTATTAACGCCGTTCAAATGGCCAAAGCTAAGCAGATGCCGGTCATTGGCCTTTTAGGAAAAGATGGCGGTGACCTCAAAAGCATGGTGGATATCCCCATTATTGTGAAGGGTCGAAAGTGGTCCGATCGAATTCAAGAAGTTCACATCAAAATTATCCACGTTTTAATCGAGGGAATTGAGGCCAGTATTTTTGTCTGAGCATTTTAATCCCTTGTTCTTGCTTACCTGATATTCCTTGCCCCTAGAAAAAGATTTTTCCTGTAAGTTCTTAAAATAATTTAGAATAAAACCAAGTTCCATCACCTCTGCAGGAGACCAAAACTCATGGAAGGGTCATTAATCACAAATTTAATAGGTAGTTTTGCCCACTTTATGATTGCCGGTGGCATTTTCATGTGGGTTATCTTATTTCTTTGGGCCGCGGGCATTGCCATAGCTCTTGAGCGTTTGACCAAATTAAGCTTCAAATATGATGTTGATGGTAGCTCATTCATGAATGAAATTCAGCGCCATGTCCTCTCAAATGATGTCCAGGGAGCTATTCGTGTTTGTAGTGGCACCGACGCTCTCCTTCCACGCGTTTTGAAAAGTGGACTCAAGAGAGCAAATCAAACGACAGAGCAAATACAAAATGCCATCGATGCCACGGCCTTGGAAGTCATACCCAAAATCGAAACGCGCATGAGTTATCTCAATTTATTGGCCCAGGTATCTACGTTGTTTGGCCTGTTGGGCACAATTCAGGGGCTCATGTCATCTTTTGCTG
This sequence comes from uncultured Bdellovibrio sp., assembly GCA_964359085.1. Lineage (GTDB taxonomy): Bacteria > Bdellovibrionota > Bacteriovoracia > Bacteriovoracales > Bacteriovoracaceae > GWA2-49-15. The sequence continues at coordinate 19,778 of CAYHRT010000016.1, forward strand.
CCGTTTCGGCAGCAGATCCGGCGCAAAAAGCAGAACTCCTGGCCAATGGTATTGCTGTGGCCATGAACACGACTTTTTTAGGGCTACTATCAGCAATTTCTATCATGATGATTCATGGTTTTTTAACTTCGAAGGCCGAGAAGATTATCAATGAGATTGATGAATTTTCAGTAAAACTGATGGACCTCCTTGGTACAAAAAAGGACGTAAAGTAGAACATGTTTCGCAAACCGAGTCGACGCGCTCTTGCGCGCGGTAAGCTACCACGCCCAGATCTAGTCCCTATTATGGACAGCGTGTTTATCTTTATCTTCTTTTTATTAATGTCAGCAAGTTTCATCAAGATCTTTGAAATTCCCAGCGATGTTCCTTTTTTTTCTGACATAACTCCGCCAGAAAATAAAGAGAAACCACTGGCGCTTACCATTCGTGTAACCGACACAGAAATCCAAATCCTTACAGGATTGCCTTTGTCACTCCTAAAGACCATCGGCAAACTCAATCAACATGATTATGATCTCAACACGCTTCATGAAAGCTTACTCGTTTTAAAGAAGAAGTACCCAAAAGAAACTATGGCCATTCTAGAACCCGAAACTGATCTTCCCTACGAAATAATCGTGCAAATCATGGATGAGATAAGGCTCCTTAGGAAAACAGATCCAGAGTTTTATTTAAAAGACAAAACGGGGCAAGAAAAACGACTTAAAACACTTTTTTCAGAAATAGTTTTTGGAAATATCCAAAGCTAATTTAATTTTATGAGAAATGCTCGGTCCATTCGCAAAAGAGGATATAAACATCGCATAGCGATTGTCGATCTGGACATCACTTCCCTGTTGGATGTGATTGTCATCCTCTTGGTATTTTTGCTTAAAAGTTATAACAGCTCTGGGGTTGTGATCAACGTCCCTAAAGGGATTACCCTGCCGCAATCGGAATCAGCCAACTTGAATACTACGGGTGTCAACGTCCAAGTTTCACCCACTACTATCTGGGTCGATGATAAGGTCATTTATGATATTAATAAATCCACCAATATTAATATTTATGACCAGAACAAGAGAAGAATTATCCCTCTCTACAATGAACTTATGCAGAAAAAAAATATGATTCATCGATTGGAAAAGGCCAGCCCTCAAGCTCAAAAATTTTCTGGTGTTATTAACCTGATGATCGATCGATCAATCAAATATAATTATATTAAAAAGCTCCTTCACACCGCCGCCCAGGTCGGTTACCTAAAGTATAAATTTGTAGTGATGGGAGCAAATCAAGATTGAATCTTAGCTCGACCAGGCAAGCGCAGACACAATAAAAGTCCAGAACGCCAAATTGTAGTAAACCATTTTTACTTTCTTCAGACGATATTCGCGTAAACTCACACCTAAAATCGCCATCGACCAGGCCATCATGCACAACAAAAATATTTTGTTCTGCACATCCTGCCCCAAAGTAAACCAGTCCATAATCCAAGGAATACTGCACATCAAGGCAAACACCATATTCATTCGTTGCTTTAAACTTCGATCCCTTTTAATGGCAATCGAATGAATCTGAGGCCGTGGTGGATGAGAGAAAGGCAACTGACTTTCAGTTGCCGGACGAACCTGGGGACGTCCGGCAGAATCTAGGTTCAATACTTCGCGGATACGGAAGCCGCCCTTGCGCAAATAGAAAAAATCAGAAAGTGGCCCTGCTTTCAAAAAAGTGGCACTTCGAATGTCATCCCAAAAATCGCTGGAGTCATTCTGAACATTCAAGTTAACCTTGGGAACAAACACCTTACGAATATCACTAATCAGATCATTAATGAGGAGAAAGAGTACGACGACTGAAAAAATATCCTCAAGACCAAATCGCCCATCCATTAACTCAATACAAGGCAACATCACAAACAAGGCCAATAGAATTAGCTTCACGGGACCGATAATCTTTAACAGTTGAGCAATGCCCATATTAAAACACAATCCTCAACAGGGTCTTACACATCTCTCTTTATCTCTCTTCGGCTATTTTAGAATAAAATGTTGATGGCCCATAATACAAGGCTAACCTACCGTAATTAGGAATGTTCATACTCGATTGCACGACCGATTTGGAGTAAAAGTGCCTCATAAATTGGTCAAAAACAGTCCTTGTAATGTTTTTATCAAACAGAGAACTATTGGACTATTTCTTGACACAAATTGGTTGGATATATAAATTCAAGTCTTGTGAAAAATCGATGTGTTATACCCTGCGTTGCCACCTACGCTAATCCCAGCTCCTCTGGCCCTTGCGGGAATTTCTTGGCCCTCTATGAGTGAAAAAACTTTTCAGGATTTCAACCTTCATTCAGATTTAATGAGTGCCCTTGCAGATAATAATTTTCAAGTGCCAACCCAGATTCAAACACTGTCATTTCTCCCTATCATTGAAGGGCGTGATGTTTTCGCCATGGCAGAAACAGGCAGCGGTAAAACTGCTGCATTTGCTTTGCCATTGCTTCAGCACATCCTCACGAACAATAAAAACCCTGAACCTGAATCGGCGCTCTATTTAGTCATGTCACCGACCCGTGAGCTGGCACACCAAACTTGCTCCGTGATAAAAAAATTTGGCGAGAAGTTAGGCATTCGTGTGGCCTTGGTGATTGGCGGTGAAGATACACAAAAGCAGAAGGATGAAACAAAAAATGGTGTGCATTTTCTGGTGGCCACACCGGGACGACTGATTGATCTCTATAAACAAAGGGTCCTGAAATTTAATATGGTGGCGGGAATTATTTTTGATGAAGCAGATCGCCTGTTCGATATGGGCTTTAAGGATGACATTAGCTTCATCCTGGGGAAACTCCCTCGCGAGCGACAAATTCTCATGTTCTCGGCCACAAATAACTTTGATGTTCTTCACACCGCCTATAACTTTGGGGCGAAGCCAATAGAGATCAATCTCTCAAAGGACAATATTGTCGTCGATCAAATCAACCAATCACTCATTCACGTCGGCGATGGCGAGAAGATGTCAGTATTAGTAGGGCTCTTAAAAAAATATCCCGACACCTATGGAATGATCTTTTGTAATACTAAATCGGAAACTCATGTGGTCGCCAAATGGCTTGAGATGTTGAGTTTAAAACGTCCTGACCTTGGCTTAAATTTTAGGGTCAAGGCCATTTCCGGCAACCTCGACCAAGCTAAGCGAACAAAACTAATGGCCGATTTTCGCGCTAAAAAGATAAATCTTTTAATCTGCACCGATGTGGCCGCGAGGGGTCTTGATATTGTCGATGTCACCCTCGTTATTAACTATGATTTACCCCAAGATGCTTCAAACTATGTCCATCGTATAGGACGTACTGGGCGTGCAGGTAAAGATGGTCGTGCTATTAGTTTATGTGGGTATAATGACACCGAATTCCTCGGGCCTATTGAGGAATTCATTAAGGCCAAAATCCCCGTTCAACATGTTGAGGAAAGCGACATAGTTCGCGCAATAGGGTCCCGCCCCAGACTGCGCGAACGTGAGTTTGAACAGGATCATGATGATTTTCGTCGCAATCGCCATGGTCGTGAGAAAAATTCTCGGGCAGAGACGCGAGAAGACGGAAGAGACCGAAACAGAAAACCTCCATTCTCAAGCCGCCCACAACCTGTCACACCACAACCCAAAACAATCAACGCTAAAGGCCCAGCGTTCACTAACCCCAAGGAGATCGCTGTGAAACCCAGTAAATCATCTTCAAATCTTGCACAAGAAAATAGTTGCTGCTCAGGTGGCATGTGCGCCGGTCCAGTCAACGAATCAAAAAAGGTTGATTTCAAACCAAACCAAGAAATCAAATGTAATGAAGTCATTATTACTTCTGTAAATTTTGATTTGGCGTTAAAAGAAGCCATGCAGAAAATGGGGATAGAACGCAAGGAATTGGTGTCCCACGAAATCCTTGAAGAAGGAAAGAGGGCCTTTTTTGGTCTTTTTGGGAAAAGAAAAAATAAATATAAATTTTGCTATAGTCCCAATTATGAAATGATGGCCCAGACTTTTTTGGATAAAGTTCTGGAATTAGCTAGCTTGGAACTCTCCCACAGTATTACCTACAAGAAAGATAATCTTAGCGTTGACTTTGTGGGCACTGACGAAGAACTACTCACCCATAATCGCTTCGATCTACTGGAGGCCCTAGAATTTTTGATGCGAAAATTCTTTATTAAGCAGGCCCATATCCACAAAGATTTTCGGATCGATTTTACCTGCAATGGACAATCCAATTACCGCTCTCAAGGACAAAACGAGCAACGTGAATTTCGAGGTAACGGGAACGCTCCGCGCAGAGAAGGTCCAAGCGATAAACGCCTTGAGGAACTTGCGCTAAGAATGAAGCAAAAGGTATTGGATAAAAAACGCCCCGTTGTTTTAAATGCCATGGGCCCGAGGGATCGTAGAATCATTCATCAAACTCTCGGCAACGACAAACAAGTCAAAACAACTTCTCTGGGCAATGGACACTATAAGAAGATTGAAATCTCCCCTCTCTAATCACAATCGATGGAAGGTGTGTAGCTGAAAACAGAACCGTCAGTTAGGACCCAGATCCATTCCTGAATTTTTTCGAACTGCTGCTGACATTTTACAAATCGTACATTGACCACTTCATAACGAACAAATCGGGATGCACCGTCCTTATAAACTTGTTTAGTGAAGGCCTTGGCACCCTCACGGTAAAAGGAATAAATCCCTTTTCCTTTTCGAGGTATATCTTGCTCGTCAGACCATTCTGAAGCCTGGCGGAAATCCTGAGATAATATGTCAGAACCATTGTCGTTAATAAAGGTTTTGCGATATTTTTCCAAAGGCATCCAATAGGCCCATTCCTGCTCGCTCTGAAGAGAATGAACGGGCAATCCATAATTTGCATCATCCTGCAAAATCATTCCCATTCTATCTTTGATACGAAAAATAGCTCGCTTGAATTGAGACATACTCGTATAGGTCTTCAAATGTTCCAACTCACTCATTCTCAGCTTGAGAATCTCTAGCGCTTTCTCGGCATACTCTCCTAATTCTTTGGTGTAATTACGACAATAATCGGTTTCGTGCTCGGCTACATTATTTTCCTTGAAGAATTTTAATTTTAAATATTTCTGAGCACGCAACACCACGCCTTCGATATATTGATACTCATCAAAGGCCTCAAAATGAGAATTCGTGCTGAGGTATAGGTTTAGTGTGGGAAGATGAAAGAGGCGCACTTTTAATGCACCGTTTTTTTTACCAAAGAACACTAAGTGATCGCCTGCATATTCATTTTCTTGATCACGTACAACAACCATGTTTTCAAGCCCTTCTGGAGCGTTTTCTGATTGCCAAGCCGAAAGAATAGTCAATTCATCAGCTTGCGCTAAGGGTAACACCAACAAAATCAAGGAAAAAACCATCAAAATTGAAGAAGCCAGTTTCATAGGTGACTCTCCTAATAGATCAAACAGACCAAAAAATTGCTGAGGTGCTTAAATCATATCTGATGGACTTTTTCAAACTATTTTGAGGTGCCAGGTCCTTTTCGTTAACCCTATGTATCATTTAAGACGACACATAGGGTTAACGAAAAGGACCTGGCACCTCAATGGCATCAGCCTTTCGGCAGAATAACTGGTAAATCTATGTCTTGGCCTTTATACAAATTGAAATCTTGCTTATCCGGTCTGTACTTGCGGATAAGCCATAAAGGGATTTCTTGATCGCGCGAAATTGATTCTATGGAGTCACCACGGGCAACCCTATATGACTGCACACTCGTAACAGTATAATTCTCATAGAAATCTTCCTCAATCGACTCGTGATATTGGAAACGTTTCGCATTAAAATCCCCCACCTTTTCGTCTGCAAGTGGGAGTTCGATTTTTTGTCCAAAACGCAGTCCACGTATTACATGACGACCGTTTAGCGCGCGGATTCTGCTCAATCCACCGCCCATCCAATCAGCGTAATGCCCCAATGTCTCATCAATTTCAATAGTGATTTGATAAACATTCTTTGAAACTTTCACGAGATCAAAATCGTAGTTCTTTGTGATGTCATCAGGCAGCACCTCTACATCACTTTTTGCCAAGAGTACAAGCTGTGAACGCTCTAACATCTCTTCGAGAATAAGATCGAAGTCTAGATATGCTGGTAGCGGAGGAAGGGGTTGGTAGAACTCGAAAATCTGGGGAACAACAGCGGCAACTTCGACACTCACAACCTCACGAGCTGAAACACTCGCCTGAGACACTGGCGGCACCTTCTTGGCCACCCTGGTTGTAATCCCTTCACGATTTGGAAGAAGAATCTTCTGACCACGGCGGATGGAAGAAGGATTCATCAGTCCATTTGACTCAATAAGACGGTCGATTGGAATATGATAAAATCGTGAAATAGTAAAAAGACTATCTCCGTGATCTACAACGTGGACACTATCGCTCGAAACCTGTTGTACCTCCTCTGGTCTACTCTCTAATCGGGCCATGAGATCTGTGCGATTCTCATAAAGCTCCATCGGCAGCTTGAGCAGATAATTGGTGGGGATATTATAATTGTAGCGAGCGGCCATGGGACGAATAGCGCGATTATAGAAAAGAAAAGTCTCCTCATCCAGCTTAAGCATTTCAAGAACGGTTTTAAGCCGTAATGATTTTTTAAGATTAATTTCAAAAAACTGTATGGCGGTAGACTTTTCAAATTGACCAAAATATTTTGAGGGATCCGACGCCAACTCATAAGCGGCAATAAAGCAGGCAAAGAAATTTTGTGAGGCAAAGCCAAAACGTCTGCCATTATAGTTCTTTACCATATCTTCAATATCATTATTCCCCGTATTGTTAATGGCCCTCACAACCCCATGAACCCCATGATTATAGGAGGTAATAGCAAGAGGCCAACTGCCTGTTTGTTCAAAATCATTGCGCAGAAGACGAGCGGCTGAACGGGCAGCTTTGATGGGGTCAAGCCGTTCATCTAAAATATAGTTCGCCTTCAGTCCAAACAATCGGGCAGTGGAACGCATGAACTGCCAAATACCCGCGGCACCAACCTTAGAGTAGGCACGATAATTAAAGGAACTCTCCACATGTGGAAGAAAGGCCAACTCAGAGGGTACACCTTCTTCTTTAAAAATTTCCCGAATCTTGTCTAAATACAGATATGAACGCTGAACTCCCTCTTTGAATCTATCGGAAAGACCTTGCTGCCACCGAACTTCATGACACATACTACGTAATTCATTTGCAGGGCGATCTGACACCGTTTGTATTAATTGAAAATCTTCATCGCTCAATCCTTCTCGTCCATCTTGTGCAAATTGAATAAGCACACGTCTTATATATTCTTTTCTTTCGCGAATTTTTTTTTGAACTTGTTTGTGAGTCAGACCATCAAGCGCAATTTTTTCGTAAATCACGGTTAAATCATTGGGATCATGAAGTATCCCTTCGGAAGAAGGAATTTCTGAATAGATTCGTTTCCAAAAATCTATCCGCTTTCTGAAATCTTGGGTTTTTGGAATTAACCACGATTCTGTTTCTTGAGAAGAAACGCTCAACACTACACAATATTGTATTGTCATTAATGCAAAAAATTTTATCCAGACACCCATATAATCGAACACCCATCCCCATCAGTGTTAGTGAATACGAAAATAAAGAATAGATTATTATTGGGGCTTTAATCCACACCAATCTCTCGTTTATCGGTATCTTCGTGAAGCATGTTTAAAACTAATTTCGCCAACCGATCATTTATGTCTCCTATCGCCCGAAGATAAATTTGAAAAATTCAAATTTATGGATAAAATAAGTAATATATTTTTCTAACAATAGGGATGACATGAACTATATTTTTCTTTTTCTTCTCCTTCTGCTCAGCGGTTGCAATGATGAGAAGGCGCGCCACAAGGGTTTCTTCCGGGCCAATTTATTTCCTTGCGATGAAGCTAGCTATGCCTGTAAGTCGAGTTTTAATTCACCTCAAGACAAATGGCATGTCGAACCCATCAAGTATACAGAACCTACAGAAGTCGCCCATGAAAAACTCAATAAAATTATCCTACAGAATTCCAGGGCGCGAATATTAAAACTCAACCCAACCTACATCACGGCGGAATATAAGCTCTCACTTAAAGTCTTAGACATTTATGATGATGCTGAATTTTTGATAATGCCAGAACGCCAAGAAATTCATGTGAGGATTGAATCACGATCTAAGCTTCCTGATCTTGGCAGAATATATCGCCTGATTGAGGAAATCAGATTTAAATATTTTCAAAATGATGTCCGTTAGGACAGGCCCTTAAATTGAACAATAGATACTGGGATCAAGATACTGATCCTTATTGATTAAATAGCCCTTATAGTGATTATTGTATTGTGTCGCTTCATCGGCAGTCAGTTCTCTTTGAAATTTGGCAGGTGAACCCATAATCAATGATTTCGGAGGATAGGTCTTTCTCGGTGGAACCACCGAACCGGCCGCCACAACACTGCCTTCGCCAATCACGGCACCATCCAAGATGATCGCTCCCATACCAATCAAACAATGATCTTCAATGGTACAACCATGAAGAACAACATGATGTCCAATTGTGACATTCTTACCAATGATCAGGGCATTCCACTTCGTATTGTGAAGAATAGAGAGATCTTGCACGTTGGTATTTTCTCCCACATGAATCTCATTCTCATCACCACGTAAAATACAGTTAAACCAAACATTGACATGTTCACCTAAAAAAACTTTCCCGATAATGTGGGCACCAGGGGCCACAAAACAGGTGCTGGGAATTTTAGGTTTCACATTTTCAAATTGATATAGGGAGCCTGAGGGCATAGTACTTTCCTTTTAGTTTCGAGATTGGATAAGAGCATCGAGGAGTTGATCGACAGATGTCACAACGGAAAAAAGCTCGGCATGCTCAGCACGCATAAAACCATATTTAACCACATTGTTCAATTGAGCGATCAAGGGAGCAAAATAGCCAGCGCCATCAATTTCAATATTTAAAATATAAATAGGTTTGTTATGATGTCGTAATTGTGCCCAGGTCAAAATTTCAAACCATTCGTCCATAGTACCTGGACCTCCAGGCAAGGCCACGAAGGCATGCGATAATTCATAGAGTTTTTGTTTGCGCTCATGCATCGTCTTTACTACATAAAATTGTGACAAATTCTCATGCGCGACCTCAAGATTAACTAATGCTTGTGGCATCACCCCAATAGCTTCTCCGCCATACGCTAAAACAGCATCAGCCACGGCCCCCATCAACCCAATACCTGCACCGCCGTAGACGAGGCCAATTTTTTTGGCCGCAAGTTTACCACCAAGTTCCTCGGCAACTTGCCTAAAACGAGGATGTTGTCCCACCGATGAACCACAAAAAACACACAGGTAATACAAGGATTTTGGCATAAGCTAAGGAACCATTTTGGGTGCAAAAATAATTTCAAGTTGCTGATCACTAGT
>CAYHRT010000017.1:0-29038 GCA_964359085.1 uncultured Bdellovibrio sp.
ACGGGTACGCCATGCACGGATCTCGGGGGCCAGATAATCATACTTCATGCCTTCAAGAAAATACTGGGAAAATTCGTAATCGCGAGTATGTATCAGACACTCTGTCGGGCAGACAGTCGTGCAAAGGCCGCAATAGCAACAAAGCGCTTCATCGATTGTGTACATGGTTAAATCGGAACGCACTGGTGAGCCGGAACTGGTTTTCACTTTGGGGGCATCCTTGTCACGCTTCACTGCCGAGATATAAATACAGCTGACAGGACATGCGGTAGAACATTGCATACACGCTATGCAATTTTCTACATCATTAAACAAACGTGAGCGGGAATTCAAAGGAAGCTGTTCCTTTTCTTCGGGATATTGCACCGTCACTTCCTTCACCCCATAAACATACTTAAGGGTGATTTTCATCCCCTTATATGTTGAGCTGATGGCATCCCAAATATTGGTAAAATATTTTTTAAAAGTTAGAGGGTCCTCGATAACTTCGCCCATTTCTTGTAGTCTCATCGGTCGATCTCCCCTAGCACGATATCAATACTGCCAATTGTGGCCACCAGATCTGCAATCATCAGTCCTGGCGCTACCGCTGGAAGCATGGAAACATGAGTGAAACAAGAAGACTTCACTTTCAAACGATATGGCTTTTTCCCACCATCGGAAATTAGATGGTAGCCAAGCTCACCACGTGCGCACTCGGTTCTCATATAAACTTCACCCTTGGGTACTTTAATAATTTTGGAAACTTTACCCATGATCGGCCCGGCCTCAATCCCCGCCAAACACTGACGAATAATTTTAATGGATTCATGCATCTCGCGCACCCGAACATGATAACGATCCCAGCAATCCCCTACCGTACCTTTTTCACCCACCCCTACAGCAACATCAAAGGCCAGCTTGGGATAAATACTATAGGGTCGAGTTTTGCGAAGGTCCCAATTAACTCCTGCGGCACGAAGAATAGGACCGGTGGCACCAAAATCCATGGCCATGTCCTTATTAATAATTCCGACATGACTGGTTCGAGAGATGAAAATTTTATTCTCTCCTACTAATGTATGATATTTTTTTAAACTTTCATCTAAGGTATTGCAAAATGTTCCAATGCGTTTAATCTGATCATCCGTGATATCATTCCAGACACCGCCAATCCAAATATAATTGTAGAGCAAACGGGCGCCGGATAATTCTTCAAAAATACGCAAAATAAATTCACGATCTTGAAACACATATAAAAAGGGTGAGAAAGCGCCAAGATCAATGGCATAGGTTCCAAAGAATAAAAGATGAGAGGCAATCCGCTGTAGTTCACTCACAATTACTCGAATATATTCAGCGCGAACAGGAACTTCGGTTTTGAGCATTTTTTCTATTGCCAGAACATAGGTAAGCTCCATGTTCATGGCGGCCAGATAATCTAAACGATCAGTGAAAGGAATAATGCTACGATAGTCGAGGTTTTCAGCATGTTTTTCCATGCAGCGATGCAGATATCCTATATGAGGAATGGCTTGAGCAACAATTTCCGAGTCTGTTTTTATTTCAACTCGTAAAACTCCATGAGTGGCAGGGTGCTGAGGCCCCATACTGACAGTTAAGAGTTCGGTTTTTAGCTTTTCTTGGTGGTGTTTTTCTTGCATGAATAAGCTCTCTCTTTTTATTCTTTAACCGGTGCAGCGACAGGTGCAGGAACGCTATAATTTTCCACTGAAGTTGTGGCACCAGCAATATGCTCATGCCTGGCACCAAATTCCCGCTCCTCAATATTCATTTTTTTCGGTGGATTTATCACCATGTCACGGTATTTCGTTTGAACTACGTAATCCTTTCTCAAAGGGTATCCCACCCAATCGTCAGGGCATAAAAGACGACGTAAATCAGGATGCCCATAAAAGAGGACACCAAACATATCGAAACATTCACGCTCTTGAAAATTTGCAGCGGACCACACCGAAACGACGGAGGGAAGCTTAGAGAGTTTGATTCCATCACCGCGAGCAACACGAGTTTTTAAAAGCAGCTCGGTATTTTTACTCATGCTCCCAAGGATATAAGTTATCTCGATCTGCCCATCTGCTGGATAATCCACACCAGAGATGGCATGCAGCGTGGTGAATTGATGTTCACCTTGTTTTAAGGCATGGCATACTGCCTTGACCTCTTCAGACGCAACCGTAATCCATGAATCCCCACGTCCGGGAGTTGTGACCCCAGTCGTGGCATCTGTCGTGCCCTGAGGCGACACCAAGACAGCATTGGCAGTAGGAACTGATGTATTGATATAATTTACCCATTCACTGCCGGCGAAAGCTCCTGCAACGCCGGCATTCCGTACGTCCTGTACATCATGCATGCTTCACCCACCTGTCACGAACAAGACGTTCTTTGGCAATTTTGCGCTGTAGAGTCATCAAACCTTCTATCAAGGATTCAGGCCGAGGCGGACAACCGGGAACGTACACATCGACTGGCACAACCTCATCAACCCCTTTCAATACATGATAACCATGTTGCCAGTAAGGGCCTCCCTTATTGGAGCAAGATCCCATGCTAATCACATATTTCGGGCCAGGCATTTGCTCCCACAAAACTTTAATTCTGGATGCCATTTTAAAGGTCACCGTACCGGAAACAATCATCAGGTCGGCACGTCGAGGAGTGGCCATAAAAGCACCACATCCGAAACGTTCGAGATCGTACTTGGATGCGCCGGTGGCCATCATTTCAATGGCACAGCATGCGAGTCCAAACGTCATAGGCCAGAGAGAATTTTTTCGACCCCAATTTAAAAAATCATCCAACTTGGCCAGAACAATACTATCTTGCATGCCAACTCCCAAAATTAGATTTCTAAACATCTATTTTTACTCGTCACAGCAGGTTGAGTCAATGATGAGTCAATAAAAGTGCAGGCGAAGATAATAATTTAATTTCTACTGATGTTGGAAAAATTCACAGCGTTTTTGATAGGACTGCGCCATTTTCAGAAACTCGTGACCACGGGCCCCTTTACCCTCCATTTTCTCGATCCCTGCCATTGCGGTGCTGGCCGAATCAGATTCTTCCGAATGGAGCACTGAAGCAAGGGTGCGCCCCAATGGATTTCCAATTGACTCACGCATATATGCCAGACGTTTGTAGTCATTTTCACAGACCTTACTCATAATTGTTTCATATTCTCTCAAGGCGGCGAGTGGGTAAGGAACAGCATAGGCCGAAGAAATAAAATTGGCGTGACCATCTTTCATTTTGGGAAATTGCTCCAGCGTGAGATGATAACGAGAAAGATCAGTCCGCAGCATCTTTAAATAGGCCCCCACCCGATAGAATTCTTCAATAGTCTTCTCTCGCGTAGGAGTTCCATCTTCTCCAACAATCAGTGTACAGTTTGAATTCTCGCGATTCCTAGAAGGAAAAAGTTCTCTCTCAACAAGACATTCTGCCATAAAGGCATCAATTTCTCCCCCTCGGCCTTCAAGAGTCGACACGATAAAGTCTTTAACCGTAAATTCATCCTGGTAAGGATTGAAGGGCGTCTTATAAATAAAATGTACCAATTCGTGGGCCAGATCTAACAGAGCATCACGAACTTTGAGATCACGATTAATGTAAATCTTTGACTGTAACTCATATGCGGTTGCCTCTGGGCGATCGGGAGAAAAACGACGTATCAAGGTGCTGTCAGTGATGGAAATTTCTCCTGGAAGAATCACATCAAATAGGGTTTTTCCTTGATTAGCGGCACGATCCCGGGCCTTGCTCAATAATTTTTTACCCGTAGATGAAGTGAGCAGCGTTTCAACTAAAAAACGGACTCTTTCTTCTTCGTTTTCACTTAAATCGCGCCACTTCCGCTCAGGCGAACTGGCACGATCAACATGAATGGTGATGGGGCCTCGTAACCAGGCAAAGGCACTTGAACAATTCAAAATACAAATAAAGAGAACAAGGTTGCGAATATTCATCGCACAACTTAACGGGTAAAATCAGCATATCTTTGAGTGTTACTTGAAGAGGATATTATTGGCGGCAAAATTTTCAAGACTAATCTGCTCGGATATATTATTGCATTCCCAATGCTCCGCTTCCTCAAAGTATGCTGGTGCATTATGCAAAGTACCGTTACCATATCGAACGATGGAAAATTTCATGTTTTATTTTTGGTGGTTCTTGGCCGCAGTGCTAATGCTCTCTGAATTATTGCTCCCTGGGCTTATCGTGATTTTTGTTGGATTAGGTGCCGCCACCGTGGCGTGCCTCATGCACTATCAATATATCGACGGTATTGTTCAACAGTTTTTAGTATGGTTTGGATCTTCGCTTGTTTACTGCTTTAGCTTACGTTTCTTAGTCCTTTGCTTTTATAAAAGTGATACGGAAAAAAAGAGCACCCATGAGGATGAATTTATTTTTGGGCAAATCGCTCTCGTCATAGAACCTATTCCTCAAGATGGAATGGGACGAATTTATCACGCTGACACCACATGGCAAGCCAGAAGCAAAGATGGCTCCAGCATGGCCAAAGATGAGAAAGTCAAATTAGTTGGTAGGGAAAATATCACTTGGATTGTGGAAAAAATTCAAGGGCCTGTCTAAAAATAAGTTGTGCAGATCGCGCCAAGATTTTAGTTAGATTTGAGCGCGACGATTGAGAAAAATACGAGGAATAGCATAGCTATTTCGAGTGTTTTTCGATTGAGGAGCGTTCAAAGATGACTGAAAGATTGGATGCGAGATGTATAACTTATTTTTGGACTGGCCCTAATCAGGAAGGAGAATCTTCATGTTAACTCTAACGTCTATCACAATTTTGATCATCTGTTTTATCATTTTTAAAACTGTGATCATTGTTTCTGAACGAGAGAATGTGATTGTCGAACGGCTGGGTAAATTTCATAAGGTTTTATCACCAGGAATCTATTTTCTTATTCCTTTTGTCGATAGTGCCTCTTATAAGCATGAGATGAGAGAACAGGTGATAGATATTCCCGCCCAAAGTGTCATCACCTCCGACAATATCCAAGTGGCCGTGGATGGTCTCTTATACATCAAAGTCATGGACGCTAAAAAGGCCAGCTACGGAATTGGCAACTATGAAGCTGCCAGCATCAATCTGGCACAGAGCACAATGCGCTCGGATATTGGCATGTTGACTTTAGGGGAGACTTTTTCAGAACGTGATATAGTTAACGGCATAATTTTTAGTGTATTCGATAAGGCCTCCGATCCCTGGGGCGTGAAAGTTTTACGTTACGAAATTAAAGACATCACTCCCACACAGCACGTAATTGAAACCTTGGAAAAGCAAATGGAGGCCGAAAGAGAAAAACGCGCCGAGATTACGAGAGCAACCGCTGAAAAAGAAAAGTTGATCAATGTTTCCGAAGGCCAAAAGCGCCATGCCATCAACCTTTCTGAGGGAGAAAAGCAAAAAAGAATCAACGAGGCCCTAGGGCGAGCTGAATCCATTAAGTTGATTGCCGATGCCACCGCAAAAAGCCTTCAAATGGTGGGAGAGTCCATTAATCAGCCAGGTGGAAAAGAGGCGTTGAAAATGAAATTGATTGACCAATATATTGATCGCTTAGGAGAGATAATTGAAGGCAGCAATGTTTCGATTTTTCCTGCAGGCCTCGCAACCATCAAAGGCATCTTTGAGGAAATTCAGGAAAAGAAAATCAATATCAAACAATTAGTTGAGGAGAATAAATAATGTCACCAGATTTGCTATTTTTTACTATTGTTGTTGGGATCATCTTTCTCTTGGTCCTTCGCGCCTTGGTCCGTTCAATTCGACTTGTTCCCGCCCAAGAGGAGTTCATTATCGAACGTCTTGGAAAATATAATGTGACTCTGAAAGCGGGGTTTCACCTCCTTTTTCCGTTCCTTGACAAAGTTGCCTATGTTCAAGAACTCAAGGAACGCACCATGGACGTGCCTCCCCAAAGCTGTTTTACCAAAGACGAAATACGGGTCGAAGTAGATGGAGTCATTTACATGCAAGTTCATGATGCCGTAAAGGCCAGCTATGGCATTACAGATTATGAATTTGCCGCGACTCAACTTGCCCAAACCACTACCCGAGCAATTATCGGAACTTTAGATCTTGATCGAACTTTTGAAGAGCGCGAAACCATTAGCGCTAAAGTCGTCGCGGTTTTAGATGAGGCGGCTTCGAAATGGGGTGTAAAGATTCTGCGTTTTGAAATAAAAAACCTCATTCCTCCCGAATCAGTTCGGCAATCTATGGAAAAGCAGGTAACGGCAGAAAGAAACAGACGCGCCATCGTTCAAAAAAGCGAAGGTGAAATGCAATCTTTGATTAACACTTCAGAGGGCCGCCTGCGTGAAATCGTGAACCGCTCAGAGGGCGAAAAACAAAAACAAATTAATGAGGCCCAAGGTAGGGCGCAAGAAATTCTTTCCATCGCCGAAGCAACTGCCGAGTCTATCAAGAAAGTGGCCAATGCCATTAATACCGCAGGAGGACCTCATGCGGTGAAGCTCGAACTTGGACAAAAATATATTCAGAATCTTGCCAAGCTCAAGCAAAGCAAAAACAAAGTCATTCTTTCGGGAAATTTAACCAATATGCAAGAAATGCTCGAAGCGCTTGATCTCAACATCTAAACCTGAGTTTGGTATTACATCCACTTTACAAGCTTCAGTTCAAAACCTGCATCTTCAAATCCGCTGTATTGACGAGCGATGGCACGAAATGCCAACGAATAATCTCCAGGTCTGCGATTATCCAAACGTAAACGCCATTTTGTTCGCGAACTTGAAGGTGTTGAAATACACTCGCAAGGAATGACGGTGCGTTCAACATCATTAAGAGAGCTTGCTTGATGACTCAAAATGGCCTGAACGCGAATATGCTCAGCCGTTAGATTGGGGTGACTTAATTCCACCACAACCTCTGCGGGACTGGAACGGGGAATATTATCAGTCTCCAGACCTTCAGAATCCACATTTTCAAAGGCCAATTCATGCCAATGTGTTGTCAGTGTCTTCTTGAGACTGGCGAGATTGCGAAGTTCGGCAAAGTTATTTTTTTTGAGATCTTGAGCGGCCTTCAAAGCAGGTTGATATAACCTTTGTTCGTAGTCCGCCATCATGCGCTCTGAAGCAACAAAGGGCAAAATAGTATAGATCGATTCACGCACCCGAGTAATCCAGGCAGGAGAAAATGCTTGGCCAGCGGGTTTAACAAAATCTCGAAGTATTTCATTTTCAAGCAAGGAAAATATTCGTGCTCGATCATAGTCATCTTGCAGTGTTTTATCCCAAAGTTCAGAACCATCACCAATCATCCAGCCATTGCTACCGTTATAGGCCTCCGGCCACCAACCATCGGCAACACTGAAGTGCAAAGTCCCATTGATGGCGCCTTTCATCCCTGACGTGCCAGAGGCCTCAAGGGGACGTAGCGGAGTATTGAGCCACATGTCTGATCCACTCAGGAGACGACGGGCATAGGACAGATCGTAATCTTCTAGCACCAGTACAGAACCTCTAAAACGGGGGTCTTTACTCCATCGCGAAATGCGCTGTAACGCTTCTTGGCCCAAACCATCTGACGGATGTGCTTTGCCGGCATAGATAAAGAGAATTGGGACTGGGCTTCTGTTGATAATTTCCGCGAGTCGGTCCGCATCCTCAAAAAGAATATCGGCACGTTTATAGGGCGCCATCCTCTTTGCGTGGGTAATAATCAAGGTATTTTCATCCAGCCGTGCAAGAATCTCGGCATACTCTGGTCGCTCAGTACCACGGTCAATGTATTGGACAAGTCGTTTTTTGATCCAAGAAATTAATCGTTCTTTTAAAATACGTTTTTTTTCGGCGACACGCTCAAGGGGCAAGTTCTCCAACTGTAACCAAAAATCGGCATCACGTAAACGTTTTGGCCATTCATCTCCCAACACTTCAAAAAACAAATCTTGCCATGTAGGTTCTAACCAAGAGGGAATGTGCACACCGTTTGTCACATGCGTGACAGGAACTTCCTCTTCATCCAGATCTGGAAAAAGATTATTAAACATGCGCTGTGAAACATTCTCATGGATTTTACTGACGGCATTGACCCAGCGGCTTCCACGCAAGGCCATACCCGTCATACTAAATTTATCGTCAATCCCAGTACCCTTAAGAGAGGCCCCCAAGGCCATAATTCGATCTAAGATCGTCATGTCTTCAATTCGCCGCTTGAGTAAGCGAGTGGCCTCCTCACGAGCAAATTCATCATGGCCGGCAGCCACAGGAGTGTGAGTGGTGAAAATAGTTGTAAAACGTACGTAATCGAAGGCCTCATCAAAATTTAGTTTGTGCTGTTCCATCAGTTCTAGAATCCGCCCTACCACTAAAAATGCTGTATGCCCTTCGTTCATATGAAAGATGTTGATCTTCAAACCAAGTTTTTTAATAAGTTCCAACCCTCCCATGCTCAGGAGCCATTCTTGTCCAATTCTTCTGCCAGGCTCTGAACTATATAAACGGTCAGTAATGTTGCGTAAACGCACCGGGTTTTCCATCACATTGCTATCAAGAAGGAGCAAATCCACTCCATGTAAATCAAGCCGCCAGATTTGGAAATACAGTTCATCCTCATTGAATGGAATTGATAAAAGCAGCCGACCGCCCGAAACGTCTTGCACAAGATTTATTTCAAGGTTTTCGACCTCAGAGCGATCGTAATTGGCCAACTGTTGCCCTTCATGGTTCAACGCTTGCCGAAAATATCCATATTGATAAAAAAGCCCAAAGGCTACCATTGGGACTTTCATATCAGAAGCTGTTTTGAGGTGATCGCCTGCAAGCATCCCTAAGCCACCACTATAAATCCTAAGCTTATCGGTGATTCCATACTCCATACAAAAGTAGGCGCGGTCGTAGGAAGCCAGAGCATTGGCACTGGCAATATCACTGGCCTCAAAGCCATTTCGAATTTCATTAAACAGTTTTTTAAGCTCAGGATTATTTGAAATTTTTTTAACTGTTTCGTCATCCGCATTGCGAATAAACTTAATCGGAGCTTGATCCACTTCTTCCCATAGCTTGCGATCCAATCGATAAAAAAGTTGTAGGACGTAGGGATTCCATTTCCAGCTCATGGTACGGCCCATAAATTGGCGAAGAGATTTTTGTACGTTGGGAAATCGGGTCGTCACTGAAAACTTTTTTACATTGGCCCGAGCATGACTAAAACGTGAAGGGGCAACAACATTCCCCAACGAAAAAGATCTAAATCGGGCAAGAGGACTCTTGGCAACACGAAGAGTTGCTCGCTCTATGGCAAAGGAATAAGCACTCATATAGCCTTCGATCAGTTCACCCCAACGCGCCTGCTTTGCAGTTCTAAGTGCTGCCTCAGACCACTTGGCCCGCTCTTCGGGGGAAGCCGCGAGAATTTCCAAAATGTGCTTTTTCAATACCAGGCGTATGTCATCATAGCTATGGGAGCTTTCACCATGAGCACGATTGATAACGAGAACACCTTTGTCCTTGATACTGCCAGGGAGCGACTGAACCCAACGACCAAAACCAGCACAGTCCGTGGTGCATGTAGGCAGCCCCAATGCGACACTTTCGTGGGGAGTATAGCCCCACGGTTCATACCATGAGCCAAAAACACCAAGATCCATGCCAGAAGCAAGTTCCCAATATGTTTCAGGTAAAGTGAGGTCCGTGCCATTTAAATACAAGGGCAGAAAAATTACATGCACAGGACTTGCGGCCGAATTAACATGACTACGGTAACTCAAGAGAGCGAGAAGTGGATCATGCAAGGGATCGGCGATCACATGTGTTGCAAAGGCATTTTCGGCCTGAGGAAAAACGCGCTGACCATGACCGGCCGGGCACATCACAAAGGCGAGTACTTTTTTCTTGGAATCAGCATTTTGTAAGGAATCTTTCAAATCCAAGGCCGCATCAATAAAGAGATCAATCCCCTTATTACGGAACTCATAGCGTCCCGAAGTTACCATCATAAAGGTATGGTCAGAATCATAATGGAAGCCTGTAACCTCGGTAGCAATCTGGAGCATTCTATGACGCATTTTTTTGCGTAGGCCAAGATCGAGGAACTCCGGATTTGGAATGTCATCACTCAAGCCATTGTGAACCACAATATCTGCTTTCTTCCCAAGAATCTGACCACATTCATCAGAAGTGGTCTCACTCACGGTAGTAAAACAATCGGCCTCCCTTGCACTAATCACTTCGACCGAGTGCTTAGACTCAACGCCTGCCTCCCTGGCCCAAATTGCAGCAGGCTTACTCGCCAGATAAGAATCAAGGCCCTTTTGGTGATCGCGAGAGGAGAGAGATCTCCCTAGGATAGTGGCATGGGTAGTAAAAACCGTGGCGATATCTGGGCAGGTTTCTTTCAAATGCAAGAGGGCAACAGAGGTCATCCACTCGTGGGCATGGACCAATACCCGCTTGCCTTCAGAAAGCAAAAGACGGTTGGAGATTTGCTCGATTAATAAACTAGAAGCATGGGCGAATAGAACTGGTTCAGCGTAATCATATCCACCAAATAAAGATTCAACACCGTAATGCTCCCAGTAGTGAGCAAGAATCCGGTCCTTCTGATGGAATAGCTCCTTAAAACCGACAAGCAAAACCTTGGGGGTGCCGGGAATATTCCAACGGCCCATACTACAAGAAACCCCTTGGGAGCTAAAGTCTTGAATAAGTTTATAAACAGCATCACTCCAAATTTCTTCACGAAAGGAAGGGGTGGTCGAAATGGGATGGGGAACATGGGGGCCGACACAGATGTAATCATCGCCAAAACGCTCCCGAATTTGCGCGGCCTTACTTTGGATGACAGTATGAATACCGCCAACCATATTACAAATTTCCCACGACACTTCAAAAATAAAATCTGGTTTTTTCATTTTGGCCTTTTCAATATTATGCCATCAAATTAACTTCGAATGCTGAGTATTTTTTGTATCAAGATAGAGTTCAAAATCGTCAAGAATAGTCATGTAACTTAGAAATGCTTCATAGGGACTTTTAAACGGGCTAAAATATGCATGGACATCGCCATCGGCAAAAAACTTTGTCGACATATAGTAAAAATGATCTGAGGTCAGGAGTCGTCGCCAGGTTTTGAGTACTGCGGTATTGTTTCTTTTCCCGACTAAATGCGCCAATGAATACGCACGCGACAACGACAGCTTCTGCATCTCATTACCACTCCAGGCACTTATATCTCGCTCCAAATCGGCCCATGAAACATTCCTTGGGTAAGGCAAAGGTGCCACATCGGGAAATTTGGCCACGACTTCCGAAGGCGTGAGAAACTCCCAATTGGGATGTCTCAAAATGGCTTCTGGAAGATGTCGTAAAAAATTAAAAATTCCTGTTTCTTCCCATTGATGCTCCCCAAAAGTTTCATAGTCCATAAATAAATTTACGGTATCACCATTACCTGAAATGGCATGCACCCAACCGGCAAATTTATCAGTATTCAGAGGAAATTCGTTCCATTCACGATTGGAAAAACGAAAAGCTATGTCATCACTGAGTTTATAATTTTTGGTTAGTATTTTAAGATCCACCTCGGGATGTCGATAAACGAAATTTGGACTTCGCCAGCCCAAAATGTCATCCGCACCTTCGGCCAGAATTCCCTTGAAGCCCATGCTGTGGACGAGCTTGCCAATATGATCGTTGTAGATAAGTTCGGTGTTGCGAAAAATGCTCGGCCTAACTCCAAAATAGTGCTTGATCTCTTTGGCGTGGGCCTCTACTTGCGCAAAGAATTCATCTTCCAAATAAAGTGACGCCAGAGAATGGTGATAGGTTTCGGAGAGAATTTCAACACATCCTGTATCAACCAGTTGCTGAAAAGAGGTCAGAATTGCCGGGGAGTACATACGCATCTGTTCGAGCGCTACTCCCGAGATCGAGAAACTGACTTTGAATTTTCCCTTGTATCTCTGAAGCAATTCGAGCAACACGGAGTTAGTTTTTAAATAGCACTTGCGCGCCACCTTATCGAGGATAAGAGTGTTCTTATCATCGGCGAAATAGCGCTGACGCTTGCCTACATCAGAAAACCTAAATCGCTTGATACGAAAAGGCTGATGGACTTGAAAATAAAAACACACTGCCGACATCTTCTTTTTCCTCAATACTTATGTAACCGTACGATATATTTCCATCACACGAGTGGCCGAGGCATTCCAGTCCAAACGTTTCACCTCTTGCTTTGCCATCTGTAAAAGATCGCGTCTTAGTTCCGGATATTTCAAAGCGCCAACAATAAGATCGGCCAACTCTTCAACATCCCAAAAATCTGCTTTCAAAGCATGTTTGATGACTTCTGAAACACCTGACTGCCGTGAGACAATAATAGGGATATCATAATAAAGTGCTTCAAGTGCCGACAAACCAAAAGGCTCAGAAACGGAAGGCATGACATATAAATCCGAAGAGGCAAAAATCTCATCGACTTCATATCCACGCAAAAATCCCGGGAGCAAGAAATTTTTGACTGCACCGGCCTTTTTAATTTTTTGTCGTAACGGTTCAAGCATGTCACCGGAACCTGCCAGAACAAACTGTGTATTGGGTAAATGCTTGAGCGCACGCAAGGCAGCTTCGACAAAATAGTCAGGACCTTTTTGAAAAGTCACTCTGCCTAAAAATAACACTCTCCGCACATCATCGGCTTTTTTCGCGGGAGCAATGCAGGTTCGCTCACTCAAACCATTATGCACCGTGAATACTTTATTTTCGGAAATTTTATAATCATCGATCACCCGGCGTCGGGTATAATGGCTCACGGCCATGACCGCCGTCGCCGCCTTTAGTGATGATTCTTCAATATGCGCGATGGTATCATTTTTATAGATACCACTACGATCTGACTCAAGACTATGCACGTGAAGGATAACCGGTTTTCCGCTGGCGCGGCCAATGGCAATGGCAGCAAGATAGGTCATCCAATCATGAGCGTGAATGAGATCAAAATCCAGTCCACGGGATAAGACTACTGCTCGTCTCGCATAAGCATGGACTTCTTCAAAGAGATGGTGACCGTAATGCTGGGCACTCTTGGCGGAAGGTTCTCCTGGGACAACCAAATCCTCTGCCACAGAAAATATCTCCTCTCCACTTATCAGAGTTTTGAAATCGCGCACCGATTTACTTCTGATCGTTCGCAGTTCGGCCTCGGATAACGTTTTGTGTTCAGGCCGTAAATAGGGACTGAGAAAACTAGGAATATCGTAGAGCAAAACTTTTTCATAATTCGCTTCATAATCCTTATGCTCAGTGACAGTGCTCCCCATGTGCCAATGCGTTTTAGGCAAAATTCTTGCTCGCGTTCCCTGCTGAGTACAACCAGAAGACACATCATAGAGATCCAGATGGGGTGCTGATTCATTGCCATAGAGTCTTGGCATAAAAAAATGGATTTGTAGATTGTGTTGTGCCAGCGCCCGCGTCAGCCCCTCGCAAGCGGTGCCGAGCCCCCCGGTTATTTGAGGTGGGAATTCCCAACCCAACATTAAGACTTTAAGTTTTCGATCAACCATAATGCCCTTAATGTTTCGGCCACACTCCATGCTTGAGCAGGCGCACCACGCGGAGTATGCGGTTGGTCTCCATCAAAAATTTCTGAGATCTGCCCGATACACCCTTCCTCATAAAAATGCCGCTCAATGGCCGTAAAGACAGGAGCTAACGTTGTTTTCACTTTTGAGACGTCCCAATATTTGATAGCTGCCTCAGTATAAATCCCAATAAGCCAAGGCCACACGGTGCCTTGGTGATAAGAACGATCACGTCTCGCTTGATCTCCTCGATACTGGCCAGCATAACGACTGTCTTTAGGCGATAGGGTGCGCAGTCCCACAGGCGTGAGAAGTTCCTCCGTAAGGATCTGGAGTGAAGCCAGGGCCTGCTCACGAGAAAAGATCTCCAATTTTGAACGCAAGGCCCAAAGCTGATTTGGACGTAGCGACCCATCGAGATTGAGGCCATCGTGTCCATCCCCTATGAATGATCGCTCTACAACCCATAGATTGGCAGCATAAGTTATACAAACTTTTTCCAAATAGTTTTTAAAAAGCCGTGCTGTACCAGCTTTGAGATGAGCTTGATGCCGTAGTAAAAAATCCATATTTTCAAAAAATAGAGTGTTAATATCTATGGGATATCCATGTCGAGGAGTTACGGGTATCGCGTCGACACATGCATCCATCCAGCTCGTGGCATAATTTCCGCGTTTACAGAAAAAACCAAAATCAGTGATTTCGACAAGGGAACATTCACCATGAAAAAAGAGTAAGATCCAACGCTCAAGTGTGGTTATAAGTTCTGTTGCTAGAGGATTATTTTGGGGCGTCTTAAGTGGATGTTCTTCCAGCAGAAAGCGCAAGGCAGCTCCCCATAACAAAGGTGAGTCCAATCCACTGCAGTTGAGATCAAGCATGTTTGATTCAGATTTTTTTTCAAACAATTGTCGTTCTACATTGGGGGCCCAGCTCTGAAGAAGATGCATGGCCCTCTTTGGATCATTCCAACTTAAACTCACACCAGGAAGAGAAATAAAAGTGTCTCGCGCCCATGCTGAAAACCAGGGATAACCCGCTATTAATCCTTCAAAGCCAGGATGCTTGCAATCTTGGTACACATAGATGTTTAAGGCCGAAGAGAGATCGCGAAAAAAATCGGAGTGCTCACCTGCAAGCGGTGATGGAGATGCACTCACACCTTTCCGAACAACAGTTGTACCACTTGGCCGTTCTTCTTCTGCCAGGATAAAGCGCATTGAAAATTTCGTGCCCGGAGACATCTTTACATAAAAGCGGGCAGGGCAAAAACAATCTTCTCTATCAGGATATCCACGCTCCTGTTCTTCAACATAAAAAAAGTTTCTATACCAACTTCCGAGCAATTCAAGGCGATGATCACAACTTAAGACAATATTAAAACTGCTAAGATCATCATAGGGTTTAAAAGAATAGGTTGTCTGACTTCCATTATTTCTTCCATTTTTTGGCTTGCCCACTTTCTCGATGGTACCATCGAGCGCAAGATTCTCTTGTGTCAAGGCATGTACATTTCTAATAGTAAACAAGGGTTCAAGAGAAAGCTCTACGGGCGACGACATTGGACTCAATTCATATTCAAACTCAATTCCCTCAGCTCCTTTTTCGGTAATAAAATGAAAAGAGCGTGTCAGCTCAGACTTGCCATTATTTAAATTATAAATCCAGCGCGGAAATGGTTCGGCACGAAACGATTGCAGAAGGGCAGCACCAGATATTCCGGGGCCCTGGCCAAAATCAAAATCTACCAATGGTTCCTGATGACTTTCAGTAACACAATGTCTTTCAAGAATATCTAGTAACAAGTGCTCTGGATTTGCACGTCCAAGAGCGCGTGAAATCCACTGTCCATGATATTTGCGACGAGGTACACGATCCCAACTCCCCATGGCAAACGAACCATGCGAGTTCGCATGCAACCATTCTTTAAATGCAAAAAACATAGACGGCAAGTATATGGGAAATGCACATATTAGAAAGCACAAATTTTGTGATTTAAGACAGTGGACGCACTTGATGCCAATCAAATGAGAGGCAAATCCTCATCACGCATGACTCAAGGCGCTAAAAAGCTCTTTCATATTGTTTTGGAATAGCAATTTTTTCGCCCAATTCTAAAGCGGCCTTAATCGGCCAAGAGGGTTCACGCAGCAATTCTCTCCCCAAAAAAATAGCATCTGCATCCTGATTGGTTAAAATATCCTCTGCCTGTCGTGCTTGAGTAATCAGGCCTCCTGTGCCCGTAAGAATTCCAACTTGTTTTTTAATTTCTTTGGCAAAAGGTACTTGAAAACCTGGAGCGACTGGAATACTTGCGTTTGCAACAGTTCCACCCGAAGACACATCAATCAAGTCGATGCCTATTTTTTTTAGCGCGTTACAGAGCACTACACTTTGTTCCAGATCCCAACCACCTTGCATCCAATCTGTGGCCGAGATGCGTACAAAGACCGGCCAATCTTTCGGCCAGGTATCTCTGAGTGCTTGAGCAACGAGGAGCGGAAATTTCATCCTATTGTCGAGAGAACCACCAAATTCATCGTTTCTTTTATTGGTCAAGGGCGAAAGAAACTGATGCATTAAATAACCATGGGCCATATGCGCTTCAATCACTTCAAACCCCGCCTCTAAGGCCAGGCGGGCCGAGTGAGAAAAGTGTTCAACCAATTGATAAATTTCTTTGGCCGTAAGTTCTCTTGGTTTTTTAGATTGCTCAGAAAAGGCAATCGAACTTGGGGCGTACACCTCCCAATCACCGACACCTTTGCGTCCAGAATGGGCCAATTGAATAGCGGGAATAGAGTTTTGGGACTTGAGAAACTTTGTAATGGGCTTTAGTGCATCGCATTGCGCCTGATTAAAAAGCGCCAAACAACCATTACTTATCCTTCCCTCCGACACCACACCTGTGGCTTCAGCCATGATTAAACCGGCACCACCAATGGCACGGGAACCTAAATGTACGAGATGCCAATCATTGGCGATGCCATTGACTGCTGAATACTGGCACATCGGGGCTAGCATAATTCTATTTTTCACAGAGAGTCCGCGAATTTGGAGCGGAGAAAAAAGTTTGGTACTCATGGTAAAATTTCCTTGTATCCCTTAGTAATAAAGATTTTTCACCATAGAGTACATTCTTTTTATCATTTCTGCTCGTCTGTAAAATTTTCATTCGTCTTTATGTCTGAAAATCGTCTTGTTACGGTGGTGCCTTGTTTTGGGAATAAGTCAGGGAGAGAGCAATGCTGAAATTAAACATCCGTCTGCTTTTCATGAGTTGTCTAATTTACTGCGCCAGCCCCTATGCCCAAGGTCAATCTAAGTCGGACTTTATCAGCGCAATCGATTCAAAATCACAATTCTCTACAAGCAGAATTGCAGAAAAAAAGCCCAACCAAACCAAGGGCACCATAGATCGCGATTCCTGGTCTAGTTATTATTCCGACGCCTGTGTGGTTAGCTATAACCATATTACCAATGAACAAGAACTCAGAGATCTCAATTTACGTCGATGTGATGACGGAACCGTCAGCTTCCTTCAGCCTGAATCAGAGGGATGGTATGGTAATGAAGGTAAATGCGGTCAAACGGCGGCCTCAAACGTACTTTTTATGTATTGTGGACTGGCGGGACATCCAAAGTGGTATAGTGATCGTTTCTTGAATGATATTACTCCCGGTGTAAGACCAGGCACACTTGAAAATGGCTTGAATACTATTTTCACTGAGGAACCCGCATGTCCCGGTGGTACCTGGAGAATCCGCATAGGCAGCAACTATAACGATTTCCTTTATGAAATAGAACGTGGGCTTACTCCAAAATTTAACCACAAGGGACTCATTACACGCACCAGGAGTTCCGGTGAGAAAGTAAAGCGCAGTCCTGTCATCGCTCTGCTGCGTTCTCCAGGTAGTCGCGGTCTCCACTGGGTGGCCATCACCGATATCTTAAATCGCGAAAATAATAATTGTCAGTTAATCGTCAACCACTGGGACGATCAATATACCGTTCCCTGCAATAAGTTTGGGGCATGGTCTTGGGGCGTCTATGATTCCTACGCAGTTTTGTTTAGTGCCTACACCATTCTCACTTTTGATTAGCCCTGACCCAAGCTCGAAGAGATTATAATATTCATTTTCTACTCTGATTTTTTCCTAACCTTTGATATTCTCTGCACACAGGCATCAGTGCATGATTGATAACGCCGAAGAGAATCGTGTTCGTCTGGTATTTTCCTGGTATTTTTTTTGTATCTTTTCTAAGTTTTGGCCTCTCAAATCCCGATAGATTTTGGGTTGGGTTCCGACGTTTTTTCAGGGAGTACAATCTGGCCTTAAAAATTCTATTATCCGATCCATCAAATGAGTGGTTGGACTCCACTGCGTGTTATTTGAAACAAAATTCATACGAAGTGGAAGCCGTCAATACTGGCAAGAAAACCCAACTGGCCCTC
The DNA here is from genome assembly GCA_964359085.1 of uncultured Bdellovibrio sp. Taxonomy (GTDB): domain Bacteria; phylum Bdellovibrionota; class Bacteriovoracia; order Bacteriovoracales; family Bacteriovoracaceae; genus GWA2-49-15. The sequence goes on from CAYHRT010000017.1 coordinate 18,037, forward strand.
TATAATGGCCAATTTTTTGCAGTGGTTCTCAATCTCGGTATTCAGAATCATACAGGAATTGAAGTTTTAAAGTTTGTGCGTTCAAAGCATCTCGGCCAGCGGGTTGTGGTGATGCTGAATAGCTTAGAGTCGCTTAAAAAAGATGATTTGAGCGTGGATAAGTTGGTCAAAATGGGTGCCACGGAAGTCATGGTTCGCCCTTTCACTTTAGATCAGCTCAGAGATGTGTTGGAAGGACATCAAACCATTGATGATTTAGTAAAAAATATTCCAAAACCCACCGGTCCGACTGACGAAGTAAAGATCTCCGAGTCAGATGCCAACTTCACTAAAGTAAAAATTGAAGAATTTTATACCGGAAAGGCGATTCTGTTTAATGTCTATATAAAACTAAGCGAAAACAAATATGTCAAAATTCTTTATGCTGGCGATGTTTTTTCGGTAGAGCGATTGATTCGCTATAAGGAAGAAAAGGGCGTCCAGTATTTGTATTTTCATAGTTCTGATCGAAAAAAATACATTCAATACTGCAATCACCTCACCGCAAAAGTCGTCACCAGCGCCAAAGTTAGCGGCCAAGCCAAGATCAAAATGATGAAGGCCACCGCCGAAAAATTAATTGAAGAAGTTTATTCAGTTGGTCTCAAACCACAAGCAGTTGAGGAAAGTAAGCAATTGGCCAATAACGTTTATCAGTTGATTGAAACCCAACCAGATCTCTTTCAAGTTTTGCGCACCTTTCAAGACTTTGATCCCAGTGCCTACTCTCATGCTTATTCGGTGACCTTATTCGCCACTTCTATCATTAAACAGTTTGAGTGGCAGTCCAAGGTGATGATCGAGACTACGGCACTTGCCTGTCTTCTGCATGACATTGGAAAAATGAAAATGCCCCAGGAACTCTTGGACAAACGGCCAACAGTAATGACCCCGACAGAGTTGGAGGTTTACAAAAAGCACCCTCAGTTTGCCGATGAGATTTTGAGCAACAATCTCATGATTGGGCAGAATATTCGTCAAATTATTCTGCAACATCATGAATATTTTGACGGCTCAGGTTTCCCCAACGGACTCAAAGGCAACAAGGTGCTGAGCATTTCCAATATCATCTCACTGTGCGATGACTTTGTAGGCTTTATGGTTGCGGATCAAACTTCTCCGCCGGAAACGCTCAAAAGAATTTTAGCAAATCCGAATGTGGTGAAACGCTATAACAGTTTAATTCTGGAAAATTTTATCAAGGTTTTTGTTAATCCCGAAAAACTTACCAAAAAACGTGCCTTGCCTATTAATTCGCGTCTTGTTCCACCAAGCTGAGCAATTAGTGCGTGACTGTTCCCCCTGGTGATGTCGGCGATGCAGCGGGAGGGCCAAAAACTCTGGTGGGATCATTGGCGACTTTACACAACCGGGCCATCTTTTTTCTTTTCGCTTCTAGTTTCTCAACTGAGTCTTGCGCGTATTTTGCATTTTGAATAATTGATGTGACTCTGTTATAAAATTTATCTCCAAAGGTCTTCTGTTCTGCTGGCAATATCCGTTTATGATTGATGGCCATCACAACTTTTACATTATCAGGGCACATCCTCAACCTTGTGGCCACGCTCTGAGCATCAGTTAGAACTACCTTTAATTCGGTCATTTTTGCTGCATAAGCCTTATCAAGCTGTGGGCCAAAACAATATGCGTATTTAAATAGATACTTAGACACAGATGATTCGGTGGCATCTATGCTTTCTTCGAATGATTCCAAACTGCTCATTCTTAAATTCATGACACCAACACAATTGTTTTCTAGCTTGGCCTTGAACTCAACCAAGGAGTCTTTTTCCGACCCATCCAACCAAGTCAACATGTGTGAAGACGCCTCATTGACTTTGGTCTGAGGACACGTTGAAGTGCAGGCCACTTTTAACTGATCTACTGTTTTTTTCGATCGTGTATAGAGCTGCTCCATGGCCTGCCTTGACTTTTTCAGCTTTGCTAAATTAGCGGCAACATCTGTGGCACCTAAGGCCTCGCGTTCCTCTAGGATTGCAATGGCCTTATTTAAATTTTCTGGATAACCACACTGGAGTTCAATCGCTTTGATTTTGGCGTAGATGTCGGGTTTTTGTTGCGTTTCATTGAGATCAAAGGCCTCGTGCTCCCAACTGGAAGCAATCTTTAACGTCCAGTCGTATTGAGACATACATGCGCGGTATTTGCCAAGAGTTTTTTGGACATACTCATCCGGTGCTGGAATCCCATGGGTATTCAACAAAATACTATAGGCTTTGACCTTGCCGTTCACCTGATCCTGTTGTGTCTGCCAGGCATCATCTACCTTGTCAGTATCTTGATTCAAGGCGGCAGTAACATCTGTGATTGCGTCCAAGGCCCTCTTTTTTGCAAGGTGATAATCCAATTCGATCTTGGCCTTCTCCTTAGGACTCCCACCGGCAGGTGCTTCCACTTTTTTACCAAGGGTCTTACTCTCCGTAATCGCCCGGTTAAAATCTTTTTCTAGACCAAGCAATTTATCGCGCATTTCGGGAGTAACCACTCCACTGCAGTCGTCATGATCATGGCAGTCTTCAGGTTTACAAGAGATATCGCTAAACAGACAGACGTCATTTAACTGGTCAAAATCCATCTCCTTAGTGAGCTTTACTGAAACAGATGTTCCCTTTTTGCATGTTTTGCCCTTCATCTGCGGGCACCCCTTGGCCATGGCCCCATCGACCACACTCAAACTTAACAGAATCACACATAAAGACAGGCTTCTCTTCAAATCCATATATTTCCCCCTAAAAAGATCCTTATTGCAGTTTACTTATATTAATTGGCAAAAGATCAATGCACCGATAGGCCATCTTGCCTCTGTAAATGAGGACACCTGATTCCAAATAGACGTCCGAATAAGTGCCGCATTTCATCGGCTTTATGAAGCAATCATTCCCAAATGAACCCATATTACATCCCAGACATATTTTGAGATCATTTTGGTCTATTATATTTCCAAGGGTGTAAGGTGTATCACTAGAACATTCTTTATCTGTTTTACAAGAAAATCCCTGCATCGTGGCCCAACGGCAAATATTACTCGTGCGGATTCTGGCGACTTCAAGTTTTATCTTTTCTCTATTCTCATCTTTATTTTCATCTTTATTTTCAGGGATGGTTGCTTGTTTTACAGGTTCTAATATGGCCACAGGAGTTGGTACAGGTGCCGCTGCGAGCGGGGATTCGCCACCATCAAAGGCGATGACCGATTCAGTTTCACGCACATGGAATGGTATTTCGGTCAAAATGGCCTCACCAAATTGCTCCCGTTCTCGACCTTGTTCATTATATTTTGTTGAAATTTCCTCAATGAACGGCTTGGTATTACGACTACGTAATTCACCAATCTGCTTTTCTACTTCCATCTTGCGGAGATTGGCAGTCTGTATTTTATTGGTAAAAAGGAAGTTATTTTCGATAGCACCTTTCCATCCCAATCTCTTGGCCCAATCATAAGGGAGACTTTTGGTTAAATATTTTCCCTCTAGCACCACCATGGACTCGCCTTGACCTATTGATTGATGATCGTCATGCTGGAAATCTACCGCCTGAACGGTTCCCCCTTTGACCAAGGTCCAAACATGCGATGTCCCTGGATCAATGAAAGTGTAAAAATAAGTCCCCTTAACCCAAAACGATATTTCTTTATCGGTGCTGATTTCTAGGGAAGTGTGCTCACGAAATCTTTTTGTGACATCGGCCAGGATCGCTCCTTTAAGAAGAATGAATCTCGAAGTCCCCTGAAATCCACGAGAGGTTTTATCAATTAAATTTTCAATCAGAAGCTCAGATTCGGGTTCCAAGGATAGCTTAGAATCATCAGGTAATTGTATTAAGATGCGCCCATTCGATAAGGTCGCGAGAGAATGCCGAACTTTAACTTTTCCACCGACCTGAAGATCTTGTTCAATGCTCTCATCATTCAAATGAATCACATCACCTTCGTAAGAGATAATATTCGCCACACCATCCGCTGCATACGACATACCAGTCAGATAACAATAAAAAAGGATTGAAAAATATTTTCTAAGCATGACTGGCAACAGAATATCACCTTTCATTTTATTTTCAATCATCCTACAATAGGCATACTGGAGAATAGATGTTGACTGGATTGCTCTCTGGCATACTCTTAGGAACACTCATTATCTCATTATCCCAATCAGAATGCGCTCATGGACAGCAGAGAAATTCTGAACCGTACGGTCGCAATGAACAAAATGCTGCGCGCCCAACCCCCACACCAACACCGAATCCGCGAGAGACGAGAGAAAGCAGAGAGAGAAGGTCCGATCTTCGTTCTTCACGGTGGTCCAGGGCCCGCGATAATACTTCGCCCTCGACAAGGGAATCATCCACCTCCCAGACAGACCGACCTTCCAATACCACAAGAGATGCATCGAGAAATACCTCGGTAAAATCTTTTCGCGGAGATAGCATGAGTCAAATGCTCCTTTTAAACACTTGCAAATCACCCATGCTCATGTTGAATAGAAATGACTTCTCTCGCCAAAAACTTTTTGATGATTATCGGCACCTCTGTGCGAAAACTCTTCCATGTTCACTCTCCCAACTTCTTCCTCGTGAAAATTTTACTACCAACCAAAAATATTCCAAATATTTATCCCAATATTTTTCAGCATGTAAAAAGAAAGATCAAAAACAAAATATTCAAAATATTAAAATCATCACCACCACCTCAGCGAACAAGCCAAAATTACCGATTCAAGTTTCCGATATCAATTTGCCAAATTGTCCATCCTTACCAAACACAGTGTCATGCACCTCCCTTTGGCTCCAGGTGAAAAATAAACTAGGTGCTCCGTCCAATATTGACAACATCATGCCTTCCGATAAAGATGCCTGCTCCCCTTGGCAACAACTGAATTGTTGCAGCAAGCTCAAAACACTTGTTACAAAAGGACAGCTGAATCCTTCAAATCTAGTAAAGCAAAATAGTGTTGCGGAAGGAGATTTGACTGCGATTGCCAGCTATTACCTGGCCGACTCCAATAGTGACCTCAAAACTAAAACAGAAACGCTTAATAATCAACTTCAGAGCTTGAAAACTGTTCACTTTAAGCCACTTATAGGCCCCACTAAAATACACTTGGCCAATGAAAAACATAATCTTAAGGTCTTCAACAGCATCGTACTCTTTCTCATTGAGAAGATGCACTATTCTCGACATGAAGTACGAAAAATTTTGGCCCCAATGCTTAGGGGAAATACCCATTTCTCAATGGATTTACAAAAAAATGTTCTCATTGATAACATCGCTCATGATTCGAAAACATTTGCGGAAATCATTCAAACTGCTCAAACACTCAAACTATCAGACTCTGCCAAAAATAATCTGGAACTTAGTGCTGATGCTAAGTTCCTCGACGAAATATGCAAATAATTATTGCCGTAGGGCCTCCTGGCCCTACGCCCTTCGGGCAGCTTGCGCTGGCATAATCGTCATTCCTGCCGATTATTGTGGACACTTTTCTAATTTTCGCTCTGGCCCATACTGTTTTTCAAAATCAGTGAAATGTCTTTTTTCCAAATCGGGATTGCAACCTTTGAACTTTTCACAATATTTGAAAGAGTAATTGTCTTCTGAATAACTCACAATCTTATAAAAATTCCACCCCTCTTTGGAATGGTTAATACAGTCTCCCGCATTGAAGATGGGTAGCCGGATGGGTTTCCCGTTGGCATCGACTGGAACTTCCGTTTTAATTGGTGCCTTGGCACCACTAACCTTATCAAGATTGAAAAGGTCTTTCTCCTTGGCGTAGTAAAGCCCACCAATCACTAACGCTAACAAAAAGAAGAATATCTTCCCCATTTTTATCCCACCTTGAAAAATAAAAGGACCATGTGAATTATAATTATACACCAAACATAAAAAAAAGGCCCAAACAAGTGGGCCCTTTTGAAACGCATCCAATTAGTATTGGATTATAAAGCGAGAAGTTTTATCGAACGCTTAAGGGTATGGGCGGTTTCATGCGCATACTCTTCTTTGGGAAAGGTTTTCTCAGAAAGCCAGCAACCATGAGGTCCATCGACAAGCAATAATTCTCCTTTGAACGTTTTTCGTTCATAATCATAGCTGCGCGCCACGCGGAGATGGTCCTGAGATTGTGGCCAAGCTGGCATGAGCATACAGACGATGGCACTACGTGATTGTTGGATTTCGGCATCGGCCAAAACAACGACATCATTAAAAAGAAGATCATAAGCAGCTTTTCTTAGTCTGGGAATACGAATCACTGTTTCCTGATTTTCATCGTTTATACTCCAACGATTTTCACCACGCGAGGTCGTTTCAACGACCTTTAATGTTTGATCGGTGTAGAGAGTGGCAACGTATCTTCTCAATACGAATTCTCCGATATTGGCTTCTTCAGAGACAGCTTCGTTGGCACCAAACGTGTACTCTGCTATGGCCTGCTTACGGGGTGTAGTGGCCATGGCCTGAGTGGCCGAAATCATCAGAACAGAAAGTAACAAAAACATTTTCTTCATAAATCCTCCAAAAATTATTAGTAACACTGTTTTTACTTACAGTTTTTTAAGATGCGTCCTTTTAGATGGAATCCTTGAAAAGATAAAATTATTTAATGCTATCGCATGTCATAAGTAATACTAATTGAAGTATTTACACTATTATCATTACAGATACTTGAGTTCATTTCATGTTTCGATGTTTTGCCAAATGCCTGGGCGTTCGAGAATGCGGAATCCGGTGAACGAAATTATAGCGTGCAATATGGTAGCTGGGATCGAACCCATAAAAATTAAGCTTCATTTGCTCCATTTCGTGCGCGCGATAAGCGCTAAATGCTTTTTCGCTAAAGGCCTTTTTTTGTGAGGTGATCTTGTGTTGAAGCATTTTTGAGAATTCGGGATCAAACGAGAGCTTGAGGGCCCGTTTTAGAGTTTCGTCCAAAAATTCACTATGATTGATGCCGAAATATGCATCAATCAAACCAATTTCTGCGGCCGCAAAAACATCTAAGGGCATTCGAGCCTCTGTTATCCAGCGTGCATTATTTTCACCGACTCTTTTGGGCAGCGAATAGGTCCAATACTCCGATCCGTAGAGATTTCCCATGGATTTATAGTGAGGATTCAAAATCACACCTTGGCGGGCAAAAACAAAATCTGATGAGAGAGCCAGAAAAAGGCCCCCAGCAGCGGCATTTCCTTGAAGGGCGGAAATCGTGATTATGTTGTTTGCAGTGAGGAGCGTTTCGGCCAGATCATTCATCGCTTGAATATTGCGCCAGGATTCATCGGCAGGGTTTTCAGCAGCTTCAATGACATGCAAATGAATTCCATTTGACCAAAAATCTTCGGAACCTAAAAGCACTAAGACTCGGATATCGGTTTTCAATGCTTCAATCACAGCGGTGCGAAGTTCCAAGCATTGCTCGGTACTCATGGCCCCATTGTAAAAATCAAACTCAAGAATTCCCACGCATTTTTTTTGACTGAAGCGGATTGGATTAGGGCCTTGCCCCTCTCTTATCTTGGTCAGATTGCTTTGCAAAACTTGAGCAGCAGGAAGTTTGAAGTGGGCAGAAGATTTTTCACATAGATGAGTAACCCAGATCGCTCCATCGCTTGTGGCAAGCAAAATACCGTTTTTGTTCCAACTGATAACAGAACCAGGGATACAGGTCCCGGACGCAAATTCGCCAGATGAAATTCCGTTGAAGAGATACACATTTTTTTCTAAAACCGTACTCAAAATACCCGGATGACCATCGGCCGAATTGAGTTTTCTCACAATGTCTTGGGTAGTGTCCTGTGCCCAATTTATTTTTCGATCATTTTGAGTCATTAAGGGTTTTGGTCTGCCACGCGTTTTTGGATCATTGTAATTAAGCGGCCTGGGCCGATAGCTTTTTGTACAAAATTTCTCAACAGCAGACAAGACAGCTTTGACTGCTGCTTGAGTAACTTCATTGCGATATAAACTACTCTTGCGGACGTTACGCATTGTAAAGAATTCTTCCGCCCAAATATCGCCTGAATCCATCTCTTGATTGGCCTGTAAAATAGTGACACCCCACTCTGTCTCTTGACTGAGTATGGCCCAGTCCAGAGAAGAAGGACCGCGATCACCACGAATTCCGGGATGGATAATAAAGCATGGAATTTTTGTCCAGACTGAGGCCGGAATCGGTCGCTTCAAGTAGGGCGCAAGAATTAAATTCGGCCTAAAAAGTGAGATGGCCTGTTCGGTTATTTCGTGGTGGATGTCAAATTCAATGGAAACCTCATGGCCTTTTCGCGTGAGTTCCAAATACAGGCGTTGGGCCAGAGAATTAAAAGAGTGAGTAAGAAATAAGATGCGCATTAAAGTGAATTTCCTTTTGCCCTAGGTCCAAACCGGTAGTATGCGCCGCACGCGCCTTCTGGAGAAACCATACACGATCCGATGGGATTATCCGGAGTACAAACAGTCGCATAAAGTTTGCAATCAAGCGGTTTTTTAAGCCCACGAACGATGGCACCGCATTCGCAATTTTTAGGATCAGGAATTTCTTGCAGCTTGAGGGCAAAACGAATTTCAGCATCGTAGGAAGCATATTTTTCTTTGATCTTAAGTCCGCTGTACTGAAGTTTTCCCAAACCTCGCCATTCAAAGGTGCGCCGGAGTTCAAAAATCTCAGCGACCTTTTGTTGTGCCTGGAGATTACCTTTCCGGGTGACGACACGAGTGAATTGATTTTCAACGCAGGCACGCCTTTCATTGATTTGGTTCAGGAGCATAAAAATGGCCTGGAGCATATCTAACGGCTCAAATCCTGCAATCACCACAGGTTTCTGATACTCATAGGAAAAGTATTCAAATGGCCAACTGCCGATAACGGCACTCACATGGGCGGGGCCAATAAATCCATCTAATCTTAAGACGCCAAGACTTCGCACTTCGGGTGATTCCAAGATATTCGAGATCGCGGCAGGGGTGACCAGATGATTACAATAAACCGAAAAGTTTTTGAGTCCCAGTCGTTCTGCTTCAAGCAAAATCACAGCGGAGGCAGGTGTTGTAGTCTCAAAGCCTACGGCAAAAAAAATGACTTCCTTTTCAAGGTTTTGTTGAGCAATGGTGAGGGCGTCGGCGCACGAGTACACCATGCGGACATCCGCGCCTTGTGCTCGAGCGCTGAGCAGGCTTTGACCGTGGGACGCCGGCACACGCATGACATCACCATAAGTTACAAAAATTACACCTTGGCGTTTTGCCAATTCGATTGCTCCATCCAATCGTCCGATGGGAAGTACACAGATCGGACAGCCCGGACCGTGAACCATCTTGATGTTTGAAGGAAGGAGATCAGTGAGACCATAGCGAAACAAGGCGTAAGTATGTCCCCCGCAAAACTCCATGAGGTGGTATTCACGATTGGGATTCGCTGCCTGACCGATGCGAAGCAGAAGACTGCGCGCCACATTTTGATCTCTAAATTCTTCAATATATTTCATATCATTTTTGAGTAGTTTAACAAATTCTAGGAAGCATTTCCCCTGAAAGCATATCCAAAATGCGGCCAGTTCCAAGTTGGGTTCGAAGAATGACTTTTCCGGGATATTGATCGGTGATCCTTCCCACCACAGCAGCTTCGCGTCCTACGGGAAATTCCTTCAATGCCTCACACACCCTACTGGCGTAACAATCTGGAACGATAAGAACAATTTTTCCTTCGTTAGCGAGATAGAGAGGATCAAATCCCAAAAGTTCGCATGCGCCCTTAACTTCATCTTTCACCAAAATTTGTGATTCAAAAATCTCAATGCCAACCGTTTTTCCTACTATAAATTCATTGAGAGTCGTGGCCAGTCCGCCGCGTGTTGGGTCGCGCATGATCCGAATTTCAGGACAAATCGTTAAGGCGGCTTCCACCATCGGAAATACTGAGGCACAATCACTTTGAAGGTGTGTTTGAAAGTCGATTTCTGCCCTTTGAGAATAGACTGCAATTCCGTGATCTCCCAGGCTTCCACTTAAAATTACCGCGTCGGTGTTTTTCAGTATGACCGTTTTAGATCTGAGATTTGGCGAGTTCTTCATCAGGACACCAATCCCGGAAGTATTGATAAAAAGCCTATCAGCAGCTCCCTTACCCACGACTTTTGTATCACCTGTGACAATGCGTACCTTGGCCTCTTGCGCAGCAAGTGCCATGGAGGCAACAACCAGCTTTAAATCTGAAAGCGGAAGGCCTTCCTCGATGATGAAGCCGGTGCTGAGATAAAGCGGACGTGCTCCCATGACCGCCAAGTCATTGAGTGTACCCGTGATAGAGAGTTTTCCAATATCTCCTCCAGGAAAAAAAAGCGGAGTCACGACATGCGAATCGGTGGTGAAAACCAGAGCGTCTTGCCCAGACATGGGGGGTAAGCAGGCCGAATCTCCCCCTACTCTTAATTCGGGAGAATCAAACGCTGGGAGAAATATTTTTGTAATCAAGTCATGGGTGAGTTTGCCACCATTACCATCGGCCAAGGTGACTGTGGATTGATCATTCATTGGTGTCCTTGAAAAGCGCAAGTGTCTTTTGAGCTTCATCTTCTTGCAGAATAGCAATGGCAAATCCCGCATGCACAATCACATATTGTCCCACTGAAACTGGACTTACGAGTGATAGATTGACTGATCGAATAACGCCTCCGACTTCAAGGCTTCCTTGGGTACCTTGAATTTCAAGAATTTTCATCGGAATTGCCAAACACATGATTTTTCTCCTCGATAGGTGCGATCTGCCACAATGGCTTGGCCCAAAGCAATTCCTCCGTCCCCGCAGGGAAGTTCTTTGTGGAATAAGACGGTCAAACCGACTTGTTCTAATTTCATAGTCAAGGTTTCGCGTAAATAATCGTTTTGAAAGCATCCACCACTTAAGGATACTATCTTTACTTTATATTTCTGGGAAGCGGCCAAGGTCATCTC